>JBBRPS010000001.1:0-51887 GCA_038227745.1 Gemmatales bacterium
GCCGACTCGCTCCGCGAGTCGGGTGTCTGCCCCCGACTCGCGGAGCGAGTCGGCCACGAACTGCGGCGAAACGATCTACTTCTTCGCCGGGTCCGTCAAGTCCCACACGCGCACCGTCCGGTCCGCGCCGACCGACGCCAGCCGCGTCCCGCGCGCGAAGAACACCCCCCCCTGCACCCAGGCCGTGTGCCCCTCCAGCGTCTTGAGGGCCGCCCCCGTCGTCGCGTCCCACAACCGTACCGTGCGGTCCTTGCCCGCCGAGGCCAGCACCTTGCCGGCCGGGTGGAACGCCAGGCCGGCCACGGCGCTCGTGTGCCCCGTCAGCGCTCGCACCAGTTTGCCGTCCGCCACGTTCACCAGCCGCACCTGCCCGTCGGTGCCACCGAGGGCCAGCAGCTTGCCGTCGGGGCTGAAGGCGAGGCTCAGGAACGTGACCGGGTCGGGCGCCACCTTGGGCGGCGGCACCGGCGCCGCGGGTACGTCGCGCACCTTCTTGCCGTCCGCCACGCCCCACAGCCGCACCAGGCCGTCGTGGCCGCCCGAGGCCAGCAGCTTGCCGTCCGGACTGAACTCCAGGCACAGCACCCAGTCGGTGTGGTCTCGGAGCGTCGCCGCCGGCTTGCCCGCCTCGACGTCCCAGAGCTGAATGGTCGGGTCGTCGCCGGCGCTCGCGAGCAGCTTGCCGTCGGGCGACATGGCCAGGGCGCGGACGAGCTTGTCGGCGGGCAGGGTGTGGAGGAGTTTGCCGTCGGCGACGGCCCAGAGGAGGATCTTACCCGGGCCGGCCGCCGCCAGCACCGGGCCGCCGTTCCACGCCAGGCCGGTGACCGGACCGTCGTGGCCGCGCAGCACGTTCGCCGAGCCACTGCCGGAGCGGGCGCCGAAGAGAGTGTCCTTGTGCCAGAACTGCACCGTGCCATCCTCGCAGGCGGCGGCGACCGCGCCGAGCGCCTCGCTATGGGCGATGGCGAGGCCGGGGCCATCGAGGCCGGTGAAGGTCTGATCGAGGCGGGCGACGGCGGGGTTGATCGGCGGCAGGGCGGGTTGCTTGGCGGGCGGCTGCGCCGCGCTCGGCAGAGCCCTGCTCACCACCGCCAACAGGAGAAAGACACCGAGACGTTTGCCGTACATGAGTCCCCCTTCGTTTAGCTGCGGTTCGCAGAACCGCGTGCGCCCGGGACGGCGGCGACACGGGGCAGCGTCCCTCACTTCTTCTCCGACTCGACGCGGCGGACCGATTTGATGACCACATCCTCCAGCGGCACGTCATCTTGCCCGCGCCGGGTGCCGGTCTGCACGTAGCGGATCTTGTCCACCACGTTCATGCCGTCGATCACCTTGCCGAAGACGGCGTAGCCGACGCCGTCGGGTGTGTTCTCCCGGTCCAGGCCGGGGTTATCTTTGACGTTGATGAAAAACTGCGCCGTCGCGCTGTTCGGTTCCCCGGTGCGCGCCATCGCAATGGTGCCGCGCTCGTTCGCCAGACGGTTGTACGCCTCGTTCTTGATCGGATCATGCGTGGGCTTCTCTTTCTTCATGCCGGGGAGGAAGCCGCCGCCCTGGATCATGAAGTTCGGCATGACGCGGTGGAAGATCGTGCCGTCGTAAGACTTCTCGTCCACGTAGGTGAGGAAGTTCTTCACCGTGATCGGGGCGCGGTCCTGGAACAGCTCGACCTTGATTGGCCCCTCGGAGGTGTCGATCACGACAACGGGGTTCGGCCCTCCCGAACCACCCCCTCCGCCGCCCCCGCCGAGCCCGCCGCTCATCACGATGGCGGCGCCCGCGACGGCCCCGCCGACAACGACGATGCCGGCGAGGACGAGCCATAAATTGGGCCGCGCGGCGGGCGGGTTCGGCGACGGCTGGGTCGGGGGCTGCTGGGGAGTATTTTCTGATCCGCTCCGCTCACGGCGGCTCTTGCGATTCACGATGCGCTCCTGAAAACGTTCACGAGGCTGGTCGGCGCAGCCGCGCCCCTTTGCGCGGCCTACCGAGCCGACCGATTCACTCCGTTCATTATTGTCGTTCCTGGGGCCGATGTCACGGGCGCCAGTCAGATAGAGGGCTATTCCCCCGGCAACAGAGAAGATCCGAGCCAGGGTGATAGCGTTCATTGCGCAAAGTTTGGGGGAAGCGATGGACGGCTGTCGTCGCTTCCCCCCGCAGGCTCTCAAGGACTGCAACCCCATTCGCCGGACACTCAACGGGCCGTCACCGTCAGCCGCGCCGTGCCGCTGAACCCCTGGCGGTCCGGGTCGTAATACTCGTACGCCCGCGCCGCCGGCACCGTCACCTGCGCCGGCATCACCGCTCGCAGGCCGTAGCGCAGCTCCAGCGCCTTGCCGGCCGGCACCTCGCGCAGGTAGACCAGCACGCCGCGCGGCTGGACCTGGAACTTCGCGACCTTGCCCTCCCGCACCAGCGTCTCGAAGTCCTCCGCGACGGCGGCGAAGCCTCCGGGCACCGGCAGGTCGAGCATCACCATCGGCGCCGCCTCCTTCGCCCGGTTGACGACGGTCGCCGTCACCGCCAGCGCCTCGCCGACCGATACCTTGTCGCGGCCGTAGGCCACCTGCAGCGACAGCGGCGCATCCGGCTGGCGCTGCTCGCCCGGCTCGTGATAACGGAAGGCGACCTGGTAGCCCGCCGCGGTGCCGGTCGTCTCCGTCAGCGTCAGCGTCTGCGCGCCCGCGGCCAGGTGCGCCGACAGGTCGAGCTGCTTCATCACTTCGGCCTGGTCCGCCGGAATCACGATCTGCTGTTTCCGGCCGTCACCCCAGGCCAGTTCGATGCGGCGCTCGCCATCGCCGGCCGGCGCCTCGGTCCCCGCGAGCAGGGCCTTGAGCGCCAATACGGTCGCCTGCGTCGAGTGCCAGGTGCCGGAGCCGTCGCGCTGCCGCACCAGCCAGGCCAGGGCGGCGCTGGACGCGGCGGGGTTGTGGCGCGACTGCAGCAGGGCCAGCGCCGCGAGGGCCGTCGTCTCGACGCTGCCGCCGCGCCCCGAACCGTGGAAGGTGGTGCGGGCGCCGTCGGGCTGCTGCCACCACACGAGCCGGCCGGTGTCGGCGGTATGCTTCAGGGCATCGAGGCGCTCCAGGTACGGCAAGGCATCGCGGCCGCCACGGTCGAGGGCGAGCAGGGCGTTGCACACCAGGGCCAGGGCGTGCGGGTCGGCGATCCGTTCGGGCGCGTGCGACAGCAGGAAGGCCCGCGTCGGCCGTGCCTCGGCGAACGTCGTCGCGCCGCTGAAGACCGCCCAGGCGATGTAAGCGGTCGTGCTCAGGCGGGCCAGCGCGTCGCCCTGCAGCGCGGCGCCGGGCAGGCCGTGCGGCACATGGCCCTCGGGATCCCAGGAGCCATCGGCCTTGCGGCGGTCGAGCAGCCATTTGCGGGTGCGCTCGATGAGCTTCGGATCGACGTCGTGGACCTTCGCCATGTCCTGGAACTCGAGCAGGCCGTAGGCGGTCAGGGTGCGGTTGGCGGGCGGCCGGCCGAACCAGTCGAAACCGCCCCCCTCGACCTCGAAGCCGAACAGCCGCTGCGCCCCCAGGTGGATGTAGTGGCGCGCCTTGGCCTCGACCGCGGGCACGCTCTTGCCGCTGCGGCGCAGGTAGTCGAGGGCCAGCACGTTGGGATACGTCGTGGACGAGGTCTGCTCGAAGCAGCCGTACGGCATGCGAAAGATGGCGTCGAGGCCCTCAACGAGCTGGCTGAAGCTGGATGGGTAGAGTTTGACGAGCAGGCGCGGGCTACCCTCAATGGCGTTGCGCGGCACGGCGAGCTTGACGTGGGCGGGCCGGGCGAGGTTGCCGTTCCACACCGCCTCGACGCGGCGGCCGTCGGGGATGACTTCGACGCGGCGCTTGACCGCGTCGGCGACGCCCGAGCCGAGCGCAGTCACCTGGAGTTCGTGGGTGCCGACGCGGCGCACGCGCAGCCGGTAGGACGTGGCGCGCACCTCGCGCGGCTTGAGGTCGAGTTCGCGAGCGGCCGGGTCGAGGCGCTCGAACCAGGGGGCCTCGGCGAGCTTGAGCTGGACCTTTTGCGGAGCGTCGAGGTAGTTGTAGAGGACGACCGGGACGGCCACCTCGTCGCCGCGCGTCAGCGCCACCGGCAGGTTGACATCGATGAAGAACGGCTGGAAGACCTTGAGGCTGGACTGCGCGGCGCCGAGGCGGCCGTCGGCGGTGACGGCGCTGGCGGTGAGGCGCCAGGTGGTGATGGAGTCGGCGAGGTCGAGGTCGAGGCGGGCGCGGCCGCGGTCGTCGGTGATGAGCTGCGGGCGCCAGAGGAGCGTCTCGGGGAACCAGTCGCGGACGCGCGGCGGGTCGTTCGCCAAGAGCACCATACCCTGTACTGTTTCGGTCGTGAGGCGGCTGTAGTAAGTGGTCGCCAGGCGGATTCTTGAAGGCGGAATAAAAAGCCCCTTTGGAGAAAGAGCCCTGTAGGTCTGCATAACTACGGCGAGTTGTTGTAGATCGTTCACGGCTTGGCCCCGTACGGAGGCCTCCCGAACTGTCTGAAAAGCGGGCAGCACGAGAGAGCCAACGATGACGAGGACGGCAGCAGCCACCAGCCACGCCAACAGGTCGGACCCGAACCGAAGGGCGACAATGCAGAGGAAACCGATGATCGCCACAATGGCCACCAACACCCAGGCCCGCTTCAGCACTTCGAGTGCCGACTGCTGTTTCTCTTCGGTGCCGCGACGGTTCGCGGGGAAGGTAGTCGCGCTGAAAGTGTAGGTGCCTCCCATCCCCCGGAGGAAGGCTAACCCGTCTTCCGGGATCCTCCCTGGGACAACTAGATCCTCCCAATTCGGACGTTGCAGCACATCCAGGGCGCGTGGGTTGTTCTCCAGAAACGGCAGTAAACTCCTGAGCAGAGCATCTCGCTCCCTCTGTCCCGATTGAGACGCCGTCAGGGCAAACAGAGCGTGCTCGAACCCTTGCCTCTCTTCCGCCCGTCCACGAGACGGAGTCGTCGGGGACCACGGGTAGACCGCGTGAATCGGCTTCAGCAACTCCTGTTGGAGTGTGTAGAAAGTCTGCTCCATCCCCGGTGCCTGATCGAGCACTGAAAACACCGCCTCGTCCACCGCCGCCAGGCTGAGCGCTCCCGGTACCGGGTTGCCCTGTCTGTCCGTCAGGGCGAACTCCACGCCCGCCCTGCCGCCGGGGCGATATACTGGCCGGTCCGGCGTCGCCCGGATGGCGACCTGGTTCGCCGGACGGACATACAGCACGCGGCTTCTCCGAATGTCCAGTCCCCTCGCCCCGAAGCGGTACGCACATAGCTGCACCGTGCCGAACAGCTCCGGCGGCAGGTCGAAGCGGTATTCGCCGCGGCCATCGGCCATCGCGATCGTCTCCGTCAGGATCGTCTGCCCGTCCTTGATGAGATCCACGAACACGGGCTGCCGGCCCCCGCCGAGCGCCACTAGCTGCACCGTGTCGCCTCCCGTGTAGACCGCCCTGTCCGTGCGGATCAGGAAATCGTCCTGCATCTTCCCGCACTCCATCTGCACCTCACGGCTGCAAGCGTGCCCCTTGTCGTCGCGGGCGCGGATCGTCCACTTCACCTCCGCGGCGTCCGGCGTGATCTCGAACGACGTCACGCCGAGGTCACTGGTGGCCAGTTCCTTCGCCACGCCCGACACCGTCACGCGCGCCTTCACGGGCTGACCATCCGGGCTGCTCACGAACAGGTACACCGTGTTCGGCAGGTCGCGCACCAGCGAACCCGCCTCCGGGATCACCGCGATCCGCAGCGGCTGCCCCGTGACGATGACGGAGAGTTTGCGGCTCTGCTTCTGCCTCGCCGTGTCCGTGACGGTCGCGTGCAGTTCCAGCCGCGCCTCGCCCACGTCCTTGTCCTTGCCGAGCAGCGCTGCCGGCAGCGGGGCGAAGTCGAAGGACGCCTCGCCCTTCTCGTCGGTGCGAACCTTCGCCTTCTCGTCCAGCTTCGCGCCCGCGCCGCCGCGCAGCTCCAGTTCGACCGTGCCGCCCGCCACCGGCTTGCCGAAGAAGTACGCGGCGCTCACCGTGCCGCGCACCCGCTGCCCCGGCTGGTAGTACGGCCGGTCCGGCTTCACCTCGACCTTGAACTTCGGCAGCACGTACTTCTTCACCTCGACCGTCAACTTGCTCGCGGTGTCGCCGAGCTGACACTGGATCGTGTACGGCCCTTCGAGGATCTCGTGCGCCAGCGGGCAATCGACGGCGGCGATGCCGAACTTGCTCGTCGCGTGCTTCTCCTTGAAGATCACGTTGCCCTTCGGGTCGCCGATGGTGAAGACCGCCTCCTGGCCCGCGACCGGCTTGAGGTCGTGGCCGCGCAGCGCCAGCGCCCGCACGTGAATCTCCTGTCCGGGCTGGTAGACGGGCCGGTCGCTGCTGAGCATCAGCTTCCACGAGCGGCGCAGCTTGACCGTGTGCGCGACCTCCTCGCGACGGCCGCCCGGCTCGGCGGTGACGCGCAGCCGGTACTCGCCGTGCTTCCAGTCCGGCAGGCGGAAGCGCGGCTGGCCCGTGCCCTGCTCGTCGGTCGTGAAGCTGGCGAGATGGACGGTGCGACCGCCCGCCTCGTCGTGCAGGTCGATCCGCACCGGCACGCCCTGCAGCGCGAGGCCGCGGTCGTGGTCCAGCACGCGCACGCGCAGGGACGCCTCGCTGTCCGCGAGCAGAGCCGTCTGGCCGAGCACCTGCAGGTCGTAGGGCGACGGCTTGAGGTTCAGGTAGTACAAGTGCAGACCGCCGAGCAGCAGCACCGACGCGGCCAGGCCAACCAGGCCGCCGCGGCGGAGGCGGCGCAGGCGGCGGGCACGCTTCACGTCGTGGGCCTCGACCTTCTGCAGCGACGACTGGATGAGGGTTTCGGACGCCTCGGTAGGCGGGACGGCCTGGAGGGCGTCGAAGCGTTGCTCCGCCTCCTCCAGGGCGACGGCACAGACGCGGCAGCGCTCGCAGTGCTGCTCGATGTAGGCGTCATCGTCGGCGCTGAGGACGTCGTGGAAGTACGCATCGACATAGTCAATGACGTGATCGTGGCGCTCGGACATGGGAAGGTTCCTGTTCTCCGGGCGCTTTGGAGTGCGGCGCTCGGCGCCGCGTTCGCAATTTCGTTTTATCCCCGCAGCCTGGGGCCACACTAACAAAGAGAGAAAGCGGCGCCGAGCGCCGCACTCCAAAGCGCTCTAACTCAGGCGCGGCTCCAGGTACTTGCGCAGGGCGCACAGGCCGTGATGCATGTGCGAACGGACCGTGGCCTCCGTGCAGCCGACGGCCTCGGCGATGTCGGCGTATGACAGCTGTTCCCAGACGCGCAGCACCACGACGGCCCGCTGCTGCGGCGGCAGCAGCGTCACCGCCCCGGCGACCAGGGCGGCCGTTTCGGTGGCGATGGCGGTTTCCATGGGCGAACCGTCCGGGGCCACGGGGACCAGGGCGGCGCCGTTCTCCAGCGAGACGGGGGCGGGCGGCGACGGCTGGCGGAAGGCGGCACGGCACTTGTTCAGCGCAATGGCGTACAGCCACGCACGGAACGGCCGTGGGTACTGGTACTGCCAGCGCTTGGCCCAGACGGCGAGGAAGACGTCCTGAAACAGTTCCTCGCTGCGGTGCAGGTCGCCGACCATGCGGCGGATGAAGGTGAGCAGGGGAGTGGCGTGGCGGCGCAGCAGCGGCTCCAGCGCCTCGCGGCGGCCGCGCGCCACGTCCTGCATCAGCCTCTCGTCGCCGTCGTGCGGTGCGTCCATCGTCGGGCCTCGTGCGCTTCCGGCATCTTATATGCGCGCCGACGACGGGTCGTGGAAGGGAAAATTCAGGACGTGGATGAGAACACGGACCAGGCGGCGAGGCAGACCTGACCCGGCTCAGAAAACTTGCGGCGGGCGGCCTTCCAGCACGTCGCGCCAGAACGCCGGCATGCCCCGATAGGCGGCCTGGTACGTCGCCTCCAGCGGTACGTTGACGTAGCGATCAGGGCGCAGGAACAGCGGCATCTCCGGCAGGACGGCGCCGACGGCAAGGTGTTCCAGGTACACCTCGACCCGCGGCCCCGCGGCGTAAGCGGCCAGGGTCAGCGGCTCGTCGGCCGGCAGGTCGTAAGGCTCGTCGGATTGTTCCAGACGCTGGCAAACGGCGCCGTGCATGCCGTAAGGGTCGTGCGCGCCGGGCGGGAACAGGTCCAGCAGCAGCAGATGCACGCCGACGTCGAGAGCGTCCACGGCCTTGGCGGCGAACTCCTCGACGTGTCGGGCGCGGTCCTTGTTCGCCGACGAGACGATCTCCAGCAGGGCCACGAGGCGGTGGCCGCTGACGTGGCGGATCGCCAGGCTCCGCCGGCGGGCGAGGACGGCCGGTTCGACGGTCCGTCGGCGGCGCACCCGCGGCGGCGCCTCGGCCACCGCCGTTCCGCCCGTCGCGGGGGGCAAGGGGAGAGGCGGCGCGGAGGGCGCGGGGCTGGCGTGCAGCGTCAGGACGTCTGTAATCGGGCGGCCCACGTGCTGCTCGGCCAGGGCGTAATAGCCCTGGGGCAGGAAACCTTCATTGAGTACATTACGGATGGCTCCGATCCAGACCGTATGAAAATCGTGGAAGATACCGGCTTCGACGCGCGTCCAGTCATGCACGGGCATGTTCCGTCCTCCTGTCAGCAGCGAGCACGTTCATTCTACTCCCGGCGAACCGACACCGCGAGGAACCGGAGGCTTACGGCGGCAGAGTTGTGACTGGTCCGGTTCTCACTTCGCCTTCCCGGCCACGCGCATCTGCGTCGAGAGGTGGTACACCATGCCGTTCACCTCGTAGTCCAACTCGGCGAAGAACGCCAGGAACCCGTCGGCCGGCGGCGCCACCTCGCCCTGCACCGTGCCGCCGGTGACCGTCGCGGGCTGCTCTTCCCAGGTCGATCTGCGGAAGTCCTTCGTCGGCGCCCGCACCACCCACAACCGCGCTGCCCGCGGCGCCGGCGTTGCCGTCACCGTCACGCGGAGCTTCCCGCCGGCGTCGGTGTGGCGCCACTTCAAGTCCGGCATCTGGCCGCCGTGGATCTGGTAATACGCGAAGGCCGCCAGCGTGCTCCGCGCGCGCAGCAGGCCGCCCTCCTTGCGCTGCTGCAAGTTGTGCCCCGCATTCGGGACGTAAAGGACCCACTTCGGGTTCTTCAGGTCGTCCCAGTACAGGTTGAGCGCGTCGGTGGTCCAGTACGGATCGTTGGCCCCGTTGATGATCATGACCGGCTGCTTGAGGCGGTCGCGGTAGGCCCACGGATCGACCATCCTCCACAGCTGCCGCGCCTCGGGCGTGTCGGGCATCGGCACCAGGCCGCGCCGCGTGTAGTCGCCGATCATCGCGCTGTACTTGCCGAACGAGCGCAGCTGGTGCGGCAGCTGCGCCTGCATGTTCAGCGTGTCGATCACCAGCGGCGCGATGGCCTTGACGCGCGCGTCAGCGGCGGCCGTCAGCCACGTCGTCCAGCCGCGCTTCGAGGCGCCCGAGACGACGAAGTGCCGCACCTCCACGCCCCACTCCTGCCGGGCGAACTCCTGCAGTGCGTCCATCGCCCGCACCAGACTCTTGACCATCGGGAAGAGCAGCGGCCAGTCAGCGTCCTTCGTCTTCAGGTAGCGCACGAACGTCTCGGCGATCAGCGCGTCCTCGGTCTTGCCGCCGAGCAGCGGCTGATTGGGGATGCCGTAGAGGAACGCCACCGGCGCCTTGAGCTTCTTCGCCAGGTCCATGCCGAAGGCGATCGTGGCGGCACTGGCCTTGCCGCCCTGGTTCCACAGGAACAGCGTCGTCGTCGGCTTGACCCCCGTGGGCAGGTAGACCTGGAGCTGGTGCTCCCAGCGGATGCCCTGCCACTCTTGCGACACCAGGTGGAGGTCGTACACCGTCCCGTCGGCGTGCGGCGTCTTCGCCTTCAGCTTCCAGGAGAACGCCTTGTCGGGCTTCTTCACGTAATCGATGACATCGGCCCGCGCCGTGGCGCCCCCGAGCAACCACATACCAAGGAGGATGGACCACGCGATCCGAAGGCGATGTAGTTTCTGCAGCATGAGATTGGATCCATTTGATGTTTAGCCGCGGTTGAGCCAGATCCCGCTGCGCGGGGGCGGCGAGCGCGGGTCCCGCGCTCGCCGCTAGAGCGCAGTGCGGTCGGGTGTGGCGGGGGGCGCGCTGTGGTGTGCGGCGCTCGGCGCCGCTTTCTTTCTTTTTTCTTTTTTTCGAGCAGCGCCTCGTCCGCGCGGAAAAGAAAGCGCGAAAGCGGCGCCGAGCGCCGCACTCCAAAGCGCGCCCCCCGCCACACCCGAACGCAAGCCGCTCTAAAAGACTCGGTGTAATTCGCGCGCTCACCGAGATGACTCGCGTTTGCCCGGCGGCCGCTTCTCACCCTCCTTCGGTGCCGGCCGCGGCCGGTTCCCCTGGATGCGCTGCATCACCTGCTCGAACAGGCGCGTGAACTGCGCCCGGTCCAGCCGCTCCGGCAGCTTCAGCCCCGACGCCTTCAACAGCGGCAGCATCTGCTCGGGGATCTCGTCCGGCGTGATGACGTCGTCGCCGTTGCGGTCGAGGCGCTCGAAGAACTGGTCCGCCGGGCGGAGCGGGTTCTTCGCCAGCTCCGCCGCCGTCTCCGGCCGCTCCCACACGTACGCCACCCAGCCGACCATCATCTCGTCCCACGTCTGTAGCCCGAAGCGCACCTTCTTCGACGGGTCGGGGTTGTACAGGTTGTTGCGCGAGTTGTCCCAGTGCGCCACCGCGTGCAGCCGTGCCCCCTTCGGCACCCTGAGCGGTTCGCGGAACCAGTAGACGTTCTGCCAGTTGAAGTCCCAGCGCGGCACCGACAGCACCGTCTCCTTGCGGCCGTCCGGGTAGATCACCTCGTAGCGGTAGTCCTTGCCGCGCCAGTGCATGTGCGGCGTGAACCCGATGATGCGCGCGTCGGCGCGCAGGCGGAAGCTCGCGTGCGCCTTGTAATGCGGGTCGTGCGGCGGCAGGCTGATCGACTCGTTCGCGAAGGCGTTCATTAGCAGCTCGTGCCTCGGCGGCTTCTTCGCGAACGTGATGCCGATAGACGAGCGATCCTTGACCGCCTTGCCGTTGGGCGTGTAGTGCATCTCGAACTTCAGCCGCGACCCCGCCGGGATGCGCAGCGCCGTCTCGGGCGGGCACACCAGCCCCAAGTCGCCGGGCGCCCAGCCGACCAGCACCGAGATGCCGCCGTCGTTGGAGAAAGGCTGCGTCTGCCCCGGCCTGAGGATGTACACGACGATGTGATGCACCACGGCGGCCACGCCCGGACGGCCCTCCGCGAACTGCACCCAGCGGTCCTCCTTGAAGCCGGGGTCGAGGTAATAGTCCTTGTAGGGCAGCGACCCGTCGGCCGGCACCGCGAACTCCTCCGGCATCGACACGATCAGGTCCGGCTTGCCCAGTTTCCAGCCCTGCTGCCAGGCGATCGGCTTCGGCAGGTCGCGGTCGTCGCCGCGCGGCGTGCCGGCGTTCACCCAGGCGGCCAGCGTCTCGATCTCGTCGCTCGTCATGCGCCGGTCGTTGCTGAATTTGCCGTAGCGCGCGTCGGCGTGCCACGGCGGCATTCGCCGCTGGCCCGTGACTTCTTTCAGCATGCGGGCGTGGCGAACCGCGTCCTCGTAGGTCAGCAGCGAGAACGGCGCCGCCTCGCCGGGGCGGTGGCAGCTCTGGCAGCGCTCCTGGAGGATGCGCGCGACCTGTTTCGAGTACGTCACGTCCTGCCGCGCCGGCCCCTTGGCTGGACGGGCGATCAGGCAGCCGTCCGCCTCGGTCTGGGCCACGCTCACCTTCTTGCCGGCGAGCACTTCATCGAGCGCCTGCGCCAGGTCGGCACGGGTCGCCTTGGGGCGGCGGAAGGCAACGCCATAGCGGTCGTCCACCCGGCCGCGGTAGCGCAGCACGAAGTCGCCGTCCAGCACCACGACCGTCGGCACGCGCTGCACGCCGAGGACGCCGGCGAGCTTCTGGCGGGTGTCCTTGAGCACCGGGAAGGGGACGTCGCGGTCGTAGGCGTGGACGGCGATCTGATCGAGGTCTTCCTGCTCGTTGGGGTAGATGGCGAGGAACTGCACCTGTTTCGGCCGGTACTGCTTCTCCAGCTCGATCAGGCCCGGCAGGTACAGGTTGGAGATGGGACACTCGGTGCCGAGGAAGACCAGCACCAGGGCGCGGTGGCCCTTGAAGGAGTCCAGCGGCCGGCCGTTGCCGCGCAGGTCGCGCAGCGAGCCGGTGTTTTTGACCCGTGCGCCGACCGCCGCCGCGGCCGGTTCGTCGTCGGCCGGCGCCCGCGGCGCGGACAGGCCCCACATCACGGCCACGACCATTCCCATTGCCACGCATCGACTTACGGACCGGCTGCTCGTCATAAAGAGATGCTCCGCGGTGAAGGGGCTTTTCGCTCTCCGTTATACGGAATTCGCCGCGGGACGGTTCCAGAATCCGGCGCCATCAAGCCCACGGGTTGCAACCCGTGGGGCTGATTTTCCCAGTGAACACCTGTACGTCTCTGACCCTTTCGTACCCTGGCACTGAACATTAATGACTTCTTAATCGGGTCATCCGGTAAGATATGACAATCAAGCGACTTACACGGACCCCGTGCGATCAAGGAATAGTGCCATGATCCTCCGCCAGACCCTCCCCGCCGTCCGCACCGCACACGCGACTCAACGCACCGCCTTCACCCTGATGGAAGTGCTGGTCGTCGTGGCCATCCTCGTCGTCCTCGCCGGCGTCGGCATCCCGATCTACTCGCGCATTCAAGAAAACGCCTACAAGAACGCCGCCAAGACCATCATCACCAAGGTCGAGCAGGCGATCGAGGCGTACAAGTTGCAGCACGGTCAGCTTCCGGACAATTTACAGGTCCTGACGCAGCCGGAGGACGGCGCCGCGGCCTTCCTCGAAACCAAGAGTCTCCTGGACCCGTGGAACCGGCCCGTGGTGTACGAGCCGTCTCAGACGCACCCGCAGTCCGGCCGGCCGATGGTCTACTCGCAGGGGCCGCGCCCGGGGGACCAGACCAGCCGCGTCACGAACTGGTAAGCCCACCCATTGCAATGGGTGGGCTTGAATGGAAACAGGAGTCGGTTCCTCAGTCAGGAGACGGATCGTGCGTCAATCTCGGCGAGGTTACACGCTGTTCGAGCTGGTCCTGGTCATGGCGGTCCTCGGCATTAGCGCCGCCATCGCGGTGCCTTCCGTCCGCAGCATGTTCGGCAACTCGCGGCAGACTGCGGCTGCCGACACGATCAAGGCCCGCTGGGCCGACGCCCGCGCCTTCGCCCGCGAACAGGGCCGGCCCTACCGCTTCGCCATCGTGGACGGCAGCGGCACCTTCCGCGTCGCCCCCGACAGCTCGGAGTTCTGGGACAGCCCCTCCAGCGACACGTCGGGTGGCAACGTCGATAACGGCCAGAAGGTTTCGATCATCGATGGCTTGCTGCCGAAGGAAGTCAAGTTCGCCAGCACCGGCAGCGACGCCCAGAACCAGCAGAATAGCGGCTCGGGCTCGTGGGCCAACGCGATCGTCTTCCTGCCAGACGGCATCGCCCGCCAGGACGCCACCGTCGCCTTCGTCGAGGCCGGCAACACCCGGCCGCTCTACCTCAAGCTGCACGGCAACACTGGCGCCACCAGCACCTCGTACGACGCCGAGGGGACGCAGCAATGACCTCCCGCCGCCGGCGAACGCCTGAGTCACGCCGGGCCGGCTTGACCCTCCTGGAAGTGCTGGTGTCCATGGCCATCTTCATGGTGGCGCTGGTGGCCATCAGCAGCCTCTTCACCTGGGGCCACGACCGCGGCACCGACGCCCGCGAGAAGAGCCAGGCCCTACGGCTCGCCCAGTCCAAGCTCGCCGAGGTCGTCGCGGGCGCCCAGGCGCTGACCTCGCAAGCGGAGACGGCCTACGACCTGTTCCCCGGCTACTACTGGACGCTGAACTGCACGGCGAACGGCGACGGCATCCCCAACCTGTACGACGTCCAGGTCACGGTGGCCCGCAAGCGCGACCGCGGGACGAGCGTGCAAGTACACCTGGCCCAGATGGTCCTCGATCCCTCGCAGCGAGGCACCACGGTGCCCAGCCAGACCGGCAACTCCAGCTCGTCGTCCTCCTCCGGCACGACGGGCTCCCAGTAAGGAGACTCGCAATGATCGCGCATCCCGTCCGCCGCACCGCGCGGCGTGCGTACACCTTGCTGGAAGTGATCCTCGCCCTGGGCATCGGCGCCGTCCTCTTCGCCGGCCTGTACGCGGCCCTCGGCATCGTCCAGCGCGGCGCCAGTACCGGCCGCAGCCTCCTCGACCAGACGAGCATCGCCCGCGGTGTCATCGACCGGCTGAACGGCGACATCGCCGCCCAGCTCGCCCCGAGTGATCCCAGGGTGGCCGCGAGTTCCTCGCCTACCACCACGACACCGAGCAGCACCACGCCCACGACCGGGACGACCGCAAACGCTTCGGGGACTCCCTCGACAGGCTCTACCTCGGGCGCCGGCACGGGGACGGTCAAGTTCAACCTCGGCGTGCAGGGAGACAGTACCTGGGTGGCGGTATACGTCAGTCGCGTCCCGAGCGAAATCCAGATCGGCGCCAACGCGACGAACGGCGGCAACGGTGCGAACGGCGGGGCCAACAACGGGATGAACTCCAACCAGGGGACGCCCCTGGTCGCCGACCTGCGCCGCGTCGCCTACTGGCTGGCCAGCAACGGCGGCCTGGCCCGGCAGGAACTGACCAACGTCGCCTCGACCGACGCCCTCGCCGACCTGCCGCCGAGCGTCTCCGACGAAAAGACCTACGTCATCGCCCCGCAGGTCCAGAGCGTGACCTTCGAGTATTTCGACGGCACCACCTGGCAGACGAGCTGGGACGGCACCGCGGCCGGCGCGGCCGGCACGACGCCGCTGGGGCCGCCCGCCGCCATCCGCGTCACCCTCACCGTCGGCCGGACCGTCAATGGCACCGGGCCGGCCGATCTGGACGTGCGCACCTACCAGCACGTCGTCCCCATCCCGACCGCGAACAATCCCAACCCGCCGGCGGCCAGCTCGTCGTCGGGCTCCTCCACGCCCTCCGCGGGCGGCAGCTCGTCGTGACCCCATGCGCTACTCCGCTCCCATCCCCGGTCAGCCATCGGCCGCACGCAAGGGCATGATCCTGATCGTCGTGCTGGTCGTGACGGTCATCCTGTCGCTGGCCGCCTACCAGTACAGCGACCTGATGATGTCGCACTACAAGGAGGCGGGCAGCTTCACGCGCGCCGCCCAGGCCCGCGCCTTCGCCGACGCCGGCGTCCACTACGCCGCCGCCGCCCTCGCCACGCCGGACAACGTCACCGCCTACCTCAACGGCAACCCGTTCCATTGCACCGCCGCCTTCCAGGGCCACCAGGTCCAGGGCGGCGGCGGCGGTCCGAACGGGTCCTTCAGTATCATTTCTGCCGTCGATCCCGATGACGCGAACGGCGCGGCGGGCAGTTTTCGCTATGGCGTGACCGACGAGGGCGGTAAGATAAACCTTAACACGGTCATGAAACTCGACCCGACCGGCAAAGTGCTTCACGACCTGCTGATGAAGCTGCCCAACATGACCGAGGACGTCGCGGACGCCATCGTCGATTGGCTGGACCCCGACGACCAGCCGCGCGCCAACGGCGCCGAGAGCGATTACTATTCCGGCCTGAGTCCCTCGTACCAGTGCAAGAACGGTCCGCTCGACAGCCTGGAGGAATTGCTCCTGGTTCGCGGCGTGACATCGCAGCTGCTGTTCGGCGACGACGCCAACCGCAACGGCATCGTCGATCCGCAGGAGGACAACGGCAACGGCCTGGGCTGGTCGGCGTACCTGACGATTTACAGCCGCGAGCTGAACCTCGACGCGCAGAACAAAGCGCGAGTCTACGTCAACGACACGAGCCTGCAGACGCTGTACACGAACCTGACCAGCGCGGTCGGGGCCGAACTGGCGGGTTACATCATGGCTTACCGCATGTACGGCCCGGCCACTCTGCCCGCCGCAGGCAATACCGGGGGCAACACCGGGACCAACCAGACCGGGGCCTCTCCGAAGGTGCGCAGTGGGACCCCGCCGCTGCCGGACCTGAGCCAGAAGCCGAAGGGCACCCTCAAGTCGGTGTATGACCTGATGAACACCTACGTGTCGGTGCCGGCCAGCAACCCGAAGGACCCGAAGGAGCAGCCGACCTATTACGCCAGCCCGCTGAACAATGCGAGCCAGCTCCAGACGCTGCTGCCGCAGTTGCTGGACAAGCTGACGACGTCACGGTCGCAGGACATCTTCGGGCGGATCAACGTCAACACCGCGTCACGGACGGTGCTGCTGGCGTTGCCCGGCCTGACCTCGGCGGACGTGGACAGCATCGTCAGTGCCCGGCCGTCGCCGGCGGCGGAGGGCGCCCCCGATCCGGCGTTCCAAACGCCGGCCTGGCTCATCACCAACGCGAACGTCAAGGCGGCCACGCTGAAAGCGCTGGAGAAGTACGTCACGGCGCGCTCGCAGGTCTACCGCATGCAGGTGGTCGGTTACCTGGACGCGACCAACGGGCCGTTCGCGCGGCTGGAGGTGGTGGTGGACAGCAACGGCGGCCAGTCCCGTATCGTGTACGTCCGGCCCCTGACCGAGTTGGGGAAGGGGTTCGATTTGACACAGAATAATCCGTAGAGGTTGGGGAGCAAGAAAGCCCACGGGTGGCAACCCGTGGGCTTTGCTGGATCGACAGAGAGGAGTTTCGCAACTTGGCACGTTACCTCGGTCTCGACTGGGACAACACCCAGTTGCACGTCGTCGTGGCAGCGACCGGCCTCGGCGGCACCCATATAGAAAAAGCGGTCGTCGTGCGGGACGACTTCAGCCCGAAACCGGGCCAGGCCGAGGCCGTCGGGCAGCGCCTGCGCGAGACCCTCAAGGCCGCCGGCATCGGCGCCGCGGCCGCCATCGCCTGCATCGGCCGCGACCGCGTCATCGTCAAGGAAGTCCGCTACCCGCAGGTTCCCGCCAGCGAGGAGCCGGCCCTCATCCGCTTCCAGGCGATGAAGGAGATGACCGATGCCGGCGACGGCACCGTCATCGACTACACCGCCAGAGGCGCCGCCGCCGGCAACCCCAGCGAACGGATCGCCTTCGCCTTCGCCGTCCGCCGCGACCTGCCCGCCTTCCTCCAGGCCGTCTGCCGCGCCGCCGGCATCAAGCTGCTGGCCGTGACGCCACGCGGCTTCGGCGTCGCCGGCTGCCTCAAGCGCGCCACCGGCGCGGTGCCGGCCAACGCCATCGCCGTCCTCACCGCCGCCGAGGGCTGGGCCGACTTCTCCGTCGTCCGCGGCGAGAGCCTGCTGTTCACCCGCGCCCTGCCGGTCAACGGCAACCTCGCCGCCGAGGTGCGGCGCAACCTCGCCGCCTACGCCGGGCAGACCCGCAGCACGCCGGCCGACGCCATCCGGGCCTTGCACGTCGCCGGCGGCGCCGAGCAGGACGCCCTGCGCGAGCAACTGCGGCAGAACGTCTCCGTCCCCGTCCACGCCCTCGACCCGTTCGCGCGCGAGCCGGCCCTCGACGTGGGCGGCGCCGGCCGGGGCGGCTTCACGGCCGCGGTCGGCCTAGTCGAGACGTGGGCGGCGCACAAGTCGCTGCCCGTCAACTTCCTGCGGCCCAAGGAGCCGGTCAAGGCGGCCGACCCGAACCGCAAGCGCAACCTTCAGATCGCCGCCGTCGCCGCCGGCGTGCTGCTCGTCGTTGCCTTCGCCTGTTACTGGATCCTGTCCGAGCACCAGGAGCGGCTCGCGGAACTGCGCGACAAGGAGGCGCAGTACGAGGCCAGCCTCAAGGCGCTGCAGCCCGACAGCAAGCACATCCAGGCGCTCAAGGAGTGGACCGGGGCGGCGGTGCCGTGGCTCGATGAGCTTTACGAGGTGACGGCCCGCTTCCCCAGCCGCGAAGGCTTCCGCGTCACCGAACTGTACGGCGCCCCCCGACCGCAGTCGCTGCAGCAAGGGCAGCGCGGCAACGCCTCGAAGGTCAAGGAAAAGTACAACGGCCTGCTCACCCTCAACGGGGAGACCCGCCCGATCGACGAGCGCGAGGTGGAGGGCCTGAAGGCCGCCCTCAACGACGCCCAGCACCGGACGGTGGAGATCAGCATCCAGGGGGGCGGCGGCGTGGGCGCGACGAAGAAGGACATCCGCGTGTTCAAGCTCAAGACCGATGTCGCCGGCCAGCCGTCGAACAAGTACACCACGCGCTTCGACCCGCCGCGGCAGGTCAAGCGCCCGAGCAACGCCACGCCGAACTTCGACGGCTTCGACGACGGAGGACTGCCATGAACCCGCGCGAACAAAAACTGGCACTGTTCCTCCTCGGCGGGGTCGTGCTCGTCGGCCTGGTTTTCCTGTCCCTCAACTTCTTCTGGTGGCCGCTGGAGGAAACCCGCAAAAACATCGAGAACCTCGAGGGGTCCAACGACCGCAAGGCGCAGCAGATTCGGCAGATCGTCAAGGACCAGGAGAAGCTGCGGCAGTGGCGCATCCTCAGCCTGCCGGGCGTGGAGAGCCTGCCGAAAGCCAAGGGCCCCTCGAACCCGCAACAGGAACGCGACAACGCGCGTTTGCTCGCCGAGGACAAGTACGGCGCCTACCTGAACGAATTGCTGCGCAAGCACAAGATCGCTCACGATTACCCGCGCAAGCGGACGGTGAACGCCAAGGGTGTGCCGCAGTTGCCGGGCGGGACGCCGGTCTACACACCCGTGTCGTTCAACGTGGACGGCAAGGGCCAGCTGGAGAACCTGGTCGCTCTGCTGGAGGACTTCCAGACCTCGCCCCTGCTGCAGCGCATCGCGAACCTGACGATCAAGCACGCCGACACGGCGTCGGCGAAGGCGGGGGCGTCGCTGGCGCTGTCGATGACCGTCGAGGCACTGATCGTCAACGGGGCACGCAAGCGCGGCGGCAACCTGATGGCGATCGGCCAGGAAGCGGCCGCCGTGGACGCCGCCCTGCTGGCGGTGCAGCACCGCCTGTTGGGCCTGTCGGCGTTCCCGTGGCAGAAGATCTATGCGGCGGCCGTCTCCTCGCGCCGCAACTACGGCGACATCGCGCTGAAGAACATCTTCGAGGGCCGCGACTGGTACGGGATAGCCGCGATCGCGGCCGCGGAGCCGAAGAAGGCCGCCGCGCCGGTGGCGCCGCGGGAGACGCCGGACCTGATCAGCTTCGCCTGCCTGACGGACGCCACCATCGCCTCGGCGCCGAAGGCGACGCTGTTTGACCGCGCCGCCGAGCGCGGCATCACGCTCCGGGTGTTGCCGGGCTACGACAACATCCCGCTGCTCAAGAGCAGCGAAGGCGGCACCGTGGTGCGCGGCAAGGTCCTGCAGATCGACACGCGCGGCGTCATCTTCCACGTCCAGCTCTTCACCCAGTCGCCCGAGGAGGAGAGCGTCAAGCAGCGCTACAAGAAGACGGACGTCATTTACAGCCTGATGAAGGACGACGTGGACGGCCTGGTGAAGGCGAAGACGGTGAAGGCCCAGGACGCCGGCCACCTCTACAAGGTGCCGAAGGCGTTCTGGGAAGACCTGGTGCGCGATCAGGTGGTGACGGCGGAGCGCGGCCGCTTCGCCTTCCGCTGGGACCTGGTGCGCGGCCGGGTGCTGAAGAGCGATGCGAACTTCGTGCTGATCCGGCCGGACGACAAGTATTGCTCGTTCGTGGCGGACGAGGAGAGCGACCCCGTGGGGCCGCACGCGGGCTACTGCTTCCTGGGGATCGGCGAGAAGATGAGCGATGGCCTGCAGACGCCGCTGGCGGAGAGCGAGGTGCGGCGCGTGCTGGCGACGGTGGCGCAGCGGGAGCCGTAGAGCGAGCGGCGGGGGGCGCACTTCCTCTTCCATTTTTTCCGCCCGGTGCGTATGGAGGCCTCTCCACCCTTCGCGTTTACACGAGGAGACGGTCCGCGGCCTCCGGGCGCGGCCCCGCCTCCACAGACGGTCTGAAATCCTTTCGGCGACCCGTGCCGGTTCGGTCAAGAACCTGGGCCGAGTTTGCCGAAGATCCGGGAAATAGGGGTACCATCGGCGGGAGCGACTGTTGCACGCCCACCCGGCGGGCTAGAATGGCGTCTGGGAAAGCCAGGCAATTCTCGCAAGGTCGGGTGCAATCCGCAGGGGGCTTTTCGACAGGGGATGAACATGCGACGAACACGATGGTGCTGTGTCTGGGGCGTGGGGCTGGCGCTGCTCGCCTGCCACGCCCTGCTACCGCGCGCCGGCGCCCAGGCGCCGGACAAGGGCGACAAGAAGGCCGCCCCCGCGGAAAAGCGGATCGCCTTCGCCATGGGCAAGAAGCCCTGGGGCGGCCGGGACGGCGTGCTCAACTGGCTCGTCAACGAGCTGCAGATACCCTACATCGGCGTCGGGCACACCCCGCCCGGCTCATTCGACTTCATCCCGCCGGTCATCAACGGCCAGGCGCAGCGCTACACGATCCCCGAGATCATCGACATCCTCAACGGCGCGCTGCAGGCGCAGAAGTACGTCCTGGTCCGGCAGAAGAACGGGTTCACCGTCCTGCCCGCTGACATCTCGATCCCCGAGGAGAAGATGCAGCGTGTCGCCCCGGGAGAGCTGAAGAACTTCGGCTCGACGGAAATCGTGCAGATGTTCTACACGCTGCAGTCCGTCAACGCCGAGGACTTCGCCCCCGAGGCGCAGAAGCTGCTGACGAAGAACTTCGGCAAGATCACCGTCTTCCCGACGCCGAACGCCCTGCTCTTGCAGGACAGCGTGGCCAACCTCCGCCAGATCGTGGACACCCTCAAGACGATGGAGAAGAGCCAGGAGGGGCAGACGCAGACCTTCCAGCACAAGTGCATCTTCGTCAAGGCCTCGGAGGCCGCGGAAGTCCTCAAGACGCACCTGGGCGATCAGAAGCAGGAGATCGTGATCAAGTCGAAGGACGGGAGCAGCCGCGCCCGCGTCCGCGTCCACAACATCACCTACAACGACACCGACAACACCGTCCTCGTCACCGGGCCGGCCGAGAAGATCGGCAAGGCCAAGGAGATCATGGAACGGATCGACCGGGCGGACAAGGGCAACCTCCCCCGGCTCGTCGGCGCCCCCTTCCTCAAGAGCCATGACGTCCCGACCGGGAACGCCGTGGCCATCGCCAAGGTGCTCGGCGACACCAGCTTCAAGGCCTCGGCAACCCTGCGGATCGAGCCGGTCGGCGCCAACCAGATCATCGCGTTCGCCGGCCCCGAGGAGCAGATCGCGATCGCCAAGCAAATCAACGAGGCGTGCAAGACCTCGCCCCCGACGGGCGAGTTCGTCGCCCTGACGGTTTCGGACGCCGACAAGGTTGCCAACAGCCTCAAGGAGATGTTCAAGGTCGGCGACGGCAAGACCGTCGGCGCCCCGTACATCGAGGCCGACGCCAGCCGCAACGGCGTCATCGTCAAGGGCTCGGCGCAGCAGGTCCAGGAGGTCAAGACGATCATCCGCACCATCTTCGAGGGCGGCGCGGCCGGCGGCGGCGGCGCGGGGGGTGGCAACATGGCCGTCATCACCCTCGAGAAGGGCAGCGCGGTCAGCCTGGCCAACGCCCTGCAGCGCATGCTCCAGAAGATGCGCCCGGAGAACCCAATCAACATCATCGTGCCGGGCAACGAACTGCGGCTGCCCCCCAGGCCGCCGGAGGCGCCGAAGTCCGAGGAGCCTAAGCAGAAGCGCCCCCTCATCAAGACCGGCCTTGAGGATGAGCCGACGGCCGCCCAGGACAAGGACGCGCCGCAGCTCGCCGACCCGCGTGAGAAGGCGGACAAGGCGAAGAAGGGCGCGCCGGTGACGATTACCGCGTTCGGCAACAAGCTCATCGTCACCAGCGAGGATCCCAAGGCCCTCCAGCTCGTCCGCGAGCTGGTCCGCCTGCTGACGCAGACGCAGACCAGCGAGGGGGACTTCGAGGTCATCCGCCTCAATTACGCCAGCTCCACCGTCGCCGCCCGCGTCCTCGACGAGGCGTTCAACGGGCCACAAGAGAAGAAGACCGCCCAGGGAGGCGGCGGCGGCCGCGGCGGCCGCGGCGGCATGATGGGCATGGTGCAGCAGTTCATGGGTGGCGGCGCACAGGCCAAGCCGCGCGAGGAGCGCATCCGCGTCGTCGCCGACCCGAACATCAACGCCCTGATCATCAAAGCGAAGCCGCTCGACATGCTCACCATCCGCGACCTGCTGGAGAAGGCCATCGACACCGGCACGACCGACTCCACCGCGGTCGTCAAGACCTGGCCGCCCATTGGCCCGCTGCAATACGCCAACGCCAACGAGGTCGCCACCGTCATCGAGCGCGTCTACCGCGAGCACATGAACAACAACCCCAATCGCGCCTCGGGCGGCTTCACGCGGTTCAATTTCTTCGGCCCGCCCCAGGGGCAGAACTTCAACCTCGACTACAAGGGCGAGGCGCGGGGCGTCACGCTGTCGCTCGGCGTCGATGACCGGACCAACAGCCTCATCGTGCAGTGCCCCGAGTCCGTGTACAAGGACGTGAAAAAGCTCGTCGATGCCCTGGAGGAGTCCACGAAGAAGTCGCCCCAGACCGTCCAGGTCGTGTCGATCAAGGGCATCGATCCGGTCCTGATCGAGCAGGCCATCTCGGCCATCCAGGGCACGCCGATGCCCAACCGGGGCGGCGCCGGCGGCGCCGGCGGCGGCGGGGGGCGCGGCGGCTTCACGCCGGGCGGCTTCGGCGGCAACACCGGCGGCTTCGGCGGCAACACCGGCGGCTTCGGTGGCAACACCGGCGGCTTCGGCGGCAACACCGGCGGTCGCGGCGGCTTCGGTGGCAACACCGGCGGCTTCGGGGGCCAGGGCGGCGGCAACACCGGCGGCTTCGGTGGCGGCCGAGGAGGGCTCGGCGGTGGCGGCACCGGCGGCACCGGCGGCTTCGGAGGCCGCGGCGGCGGCATGGGCGCCCCGGGCGGAGGCTTCCGCTCGTCGTCACTCGAGACCGAGCGAGGGCGCGATTTTTTTGAACAACGGGTCATGGACGACCCTCAGCAGAACCTCCTCTTCGATCCGCAACGCGACGACTCTGCGAACCCGACGTATGCCAGCGGCCAGCCCCACCAGGACGGTGGGGCGGCCGCCTCCTCTGCCGACGCCGCACCTCTGACCCCGCAGCTCCAGCATGTCCAGTTCGCCGAGTTCCAGCCCGCCACGGGCGCGCAGCAGACCGCGCAGGAAGGCGAGCAGGAAGGCGCCAAGGAGGCCGGCAAGGACGGTCTCAAGGGCGGCGTCATCGCCCCGCGCCTGCCGGTCCGCGTTGAAGCGATTTCCTCCCTGGGCATCTTCGTGATCCGCGCCAACAACCAGCAGGACCTCGAAGCGGCCCTGAAGATCATCGAGGTCATCCAGAAGCTCGGCGCCGGCTCGGAGCTGCAGCTCCACGTGGCGAAACTCGAGCACGCGGACGCCACCAGCGTGGCCTACACGCTCACCCAGGTGTTCGGGCGTATCGTGATCACGCCCGGCGCGACCACGGTCGGCGCCGGGGCGGGCGGCGGCATGCAGCTCGCACCGGGCCAGATCGGCGTCCAGGGCACGCAGACGTTGCAGCAGGCGGCCGGCTCGGTCACGATCCTGCCCCTGCCGCGCTTCAACGCCATCTTCCTCGCCGCCCCGAAGGCGCGCCTGCCCGACGTGCTCCGCGAGATCGAGAAACTCGACAAGGACACGTCGCCTCAGGCCCGCGCCATGGCGTTCCCGCTCAAGCAGGCAGTCGCCGTCCGCGTCGCCGCCCAGCTCAGCGCCTTCTACACCACGCGCTACCCCACGGAATCGACCCAGGGGGTGGGCGGGGCCGGGGGCCAGGCGCAGGTCGGCTCGCCCTTCAACCAGATCCGCATCTGGGCCGACGACCACACCAACACCGTGTTCGTCCAGGCGGCGCCGGCGGACCTCGCCGAGATCCGCGAGCTGATCGCCCGCATCGACAGCACCATTCCCAGTTCCGTCAACGAGCTGCGCATCATCAAGCTGCGGACCGCGATCGCCTCCGACCTGGCGGACCTGATCAACCGCAGCATCGCGGAGGGCATCGCCCCCCCGAGCCCGGTCGGCCAGGGCGGCTTTGCCGGTCAGGCGGCCGTGGGCGCCGGGACGACCGGGATCGGCGCCACCGGGGCGCTCAGCGGCGTGCGGCCCCCGGTCAAGAACCACACCCTGCGGTTCCTCAGCGCCCGCAAGCCGGGCGAGGAGCAGAAGACCGGCATCCTCGACGACATCCGCATCAACGCCGACACTCGCCTCAACGCCCTGATCGTCTCGGCGCCGGCGCAGAGCCTCGACCTGATCCTGGCCCTGGTCCGCGACCTGGACGTGCCGCCGACCGCCCGCGCCGAGGTGCGCATCTTCACACTTAAGCGGGCCGACGCGAACTACACCGCCAGCCTGCTGCAGCAGCTCTTCATCGGCACCACGAGCGGCACCGGCGCGGTGGGCGCGGCCACGCGGCCCGGCGCTGCCGGCGCGACGCCGTTCGGGGGCGGCGCCCCCGGAGCGTTCGGGGGCGGCGGCATCCCGGGCGGCGGCGGCGGCGGCCTGGGCGCCCCGCGGCCGCTGTCGTTCACGCTGGGCGGCCTCACCCCGGAAGGGGCGCCGATCATCGACCTGCGCATCACTGTGGACGACCGCACCAACAGCCTGATCGTCGGCGGCAACATCAACGACGTGGACATCATCGAGGCGATCATCAACCGCCTCGACCTGGCCGACGTCGAGCCGCGCAAGAACATCGTCTACCGGCTGAAGAACGCCCAGGTCTCCGACGTGGCGGCGGCGGTCAACTCCTACATCACCCAGTCGATCAACGTCCTGCGCACCGCCGGCAAGATCGTGCCGCAGCAGGAGGTCCTGCGCGACATCATCGTCGTGCCCGAGCCGGTCACCAACACGCTGCTCATCAGCGCCACGCCGCAGTACTTCGACGAGTTGCTCAAGCTCATCGCCGGCATCGACACGCTGCCGCCGCAGGTCATCATCCAGGCGCTGGTCGCCGAGGTGGACCTGAACGGCAGCGAGGAGTTCGGCGTGGAGATCGGCCTGCAGGCCCCGATCCTGTTCAACCGCGGTCTGACCACGACGGACGGCACGACGGTGAACTTCGCGGTGGCGCCCAACCCGGGCTTCAACTTCAACACGCAGCCCGTGCCCGCCCTGCCGAACGTCAACCCGGCGGCCGGTCCGGGAGGCCCGGGCGTGGTCGGCTTCCAGGGCCTGGGCAACCTCGGCGTCGGCCGCACCTCGCCCAACAGCGGCGTCGGCGGCTTCGTCTTCTCCGCGGCCAGCAACTCGTTCAACCTGCTCATCCGCGCCCTGCGGACGCAGAACCGCATCGACGTGCTGAGCCGCCCGCAGGTGATGACGACGGACAACCAGGCCGCCCGCATCCTGGTCGGCCAGAGCTTCCCGTACGTCAGCAACTCGGTCGTCACCACGGGCGTCACGGGCATCCCGGCGGTGACGAACACGGTGCTGTACCGCGACATCGGCGTGCAGCTCCAGGTGACGCCGAAGATCTTCCCCGACGGCAGCGTGGTGATGCGTGTCATCCCCGAGATCTCCTCGCCGTCGAACACGACGGTGCAGATCAGCACGAACGTGTTCGCGACCGCGTTCAACGTGCAGACGGTGGAGACGACGGTGATCGCACAGGACGGCGAGACGGTGGCGATCGGCGGCCTGATCAGCAAGAGCGACACGAAGAACGAGAACAAGATCCCGTGGTTCGGCGACCTGCCGGGGGTGGGGGCGCTGTTCCGCTACCGGACGCAGTTCAAGGCGAAGAAGGAACTGCTGGTGATCCTGACGCCGCACATCGTGCGCTGCCCGTCCGACGCCGACCGCATCCTGTCGATGGAGTCGCGGCGGATGGACTGGGTGCTGGGCGACGTGCTGAAGCTCCAGGGCACGAGCGGCATGGAGCCGATCCTGCCGCGGCCGGGCGAGGCGCCGAAGGCCGGCGGCTGCCCGGGCGGCGACTGCGGCGGCGGCGCCCCCTACGTGCCGATCGCGCCGTCGGCGGGGCCGGAGGTCGCGCCGCAACCGCGGTCGGTGCCCGGTCCTGGCGCCCAGGCGGCCCGGCGATGCCGAACCGCGCCGTCCCGGCGAGCTACCCGGCCCCGACGAGCCCCGCCTCGGGCGCGGGCGCTATGGGGTCGGCGAAGCCCGCGGGCGGACCGGCCGGGCCGCCGCTGGGCGTGCCGCCGGCGGCCGCCGGAGTGCCCATCAACGTGATGACGATCGCCCCGCCGGACGAGCGCGGCCAGATGCGCCCGTCGCGGTGACCGGGGCAGTACGCCGCGAGCCGGGGGCTGACGTCCCCGGCTCGCCGGCGTCGAAACAGCCATTTCGTTGCGAATCCGATCAACGACAGCCGCTTCGATCCGAAAGGGAAGGGATTCCCATGACGCTCGGTAGGGAAAACACAGGGCGCGGACGAGCCGGGCGGGGCTGGGGACCGCGGGCGGCGCTGCTGGGCAGCCTGACCGTGGTCGCGGCCCTTTCCGGTGGGTGCGTGACGCTCAAGTCGTTCTGCGGCCTGGAACCGCCGCCGGTCGGCATCCCGTGCCGGATCGCCGTCACCTGGAAGAATTGCCTGATGAATACGCAGGACCCGGTCAACGGCGGCGCGGACCTGCGCGGCCTGGCCGGCCGGGTGTACCTGTTCGCCAACGAGTGCGACCTGCCGGTGAGCGGCGACGGCCAGGTGATCGTCGACCTGTACGACGAGCGCCCGATCGCCGCGGGCGGCCCGGCCGTGGCCCTGGAGCGCTGGGTGCTCTCGAAGGACATCCTCAAGCAGCTCCTGCGCAAGGACGCTATCGGCTGGGGCTACACCCTGTTCCTGCCCTGGGTGAAGACCTACCGCCCGGACCTCACCCAGCTCCACATGCGGGTCTGCTACGTCCGGGAGGACAAAACGCCCCTTTACGCCAGCGACTCGATTCACCTGAACCACGGCGAGCAGTTCTTCCACCACAGCAGCACGACGGAGACGACCACTAAAGAGCGCTCCCAGACGGCCGCGACCGCCGCGGCGCCGCAACCGTTCGTGCGTGCGGCCGTCGCCCAGCCGGCGCCGCAGGGCGTCATCGAGGCGACGCCACAGCCGCTCATCCTCCAGACCGGCGCCCAGTCGCCCGTCCAGGCCAATGCGTCGCCCGCGTGGATCGGCATGGCCAAACGGTAAGGCGAGCGGCGGGAAAACGCGTACCCGTAGGACGGATTGGCAATCCGTCCGCTGCCGAATCCGGACGGATTGCCAATCCGTCCTACGGGTACGCGTTTTCCCGCCTCAGCGGGCGCTCCCCCACAACCGCACCGTCCCGTCACTGCTCGCCGAGGCAGCCCAGCGGCCGTCGCCGGAGAACGCGACGGACCACACCTGGTCCGTGTGCCCCTCCAGCGTGCGCACCTCCTCGCCGGTCTCGATGTCCCACAGCCGCAGCGTGGCGTCGCGCCCCGCGGACAGGGTACGGCGCCCGTCCGGCGACACCGCCACGCCCTGCACGTAGCCCTTGTTGCCGACGTAGGTGCGGATCTCCTTCCCCGTCTCCAGGTCCCACAGCTTCAGCGTTTTGTCGGTGCCGCACGAGACGGCGCGGCGGCCGTCGGGCAGGAAGGCAACGCCGAGCACCGTGTCACGGTGGCCCGTCAGCTTGAGCAATTCGCTGCCGGTCGCCACGTCCCACAGCCGCACGGTCTTGTCGAGGCTGCCGGACAGGGCTCGCCGGCCGTCGCGCGACAGGGCCACGCTCCAGACGAAATGGTCGTGGCCGCGGAACTGGCGCACCTCCTTGCCGGACTTCACGTCCCACAGCCGCAGCAGCCGGTCGTCGCCGCCGGACAACACCTGCCGGCCGTCGCGCGAGAACGCCACGCTGCGGACGTAGTCGTCGCTGCCGGCCAGCTCGCGCACCTCGCGCCCCGAGACGGGGTCCCACAGGCGGATGCTCTTGTCGAAGCCGCCGGACAGGACGTGCCGACCGTCCGGCGCGTAGGCGACGGTCCACACCGGGCCGCGATGGCCGTCGAGGCGGCGCAGTTCCTTGCCGGTGCGCGCGTCCCACAGGCGCACCGTGCCGTCGGCGCCGCCGGAGACGACCTTGCGGGCGTCGGGGGAGAAGGCGGCGCTGAAGACCGGGCCGGAGTGGCCCTCGAAGCGGCGCACCTCGCCGACGATCTCGCCGATGCGGTACTCGGGCGGCAGCGCTTCGGTGATGGCCTTGAGGCGCAGCTCGGCCAGGGCGCGCTGCTTCTCGCCGAGGTGCGCCGACGCCCGCTGGTACCACGAGAAGGCGCGCAGCAGCATCTGGTATTTCGCGGCGCCCTCCTCCATGCCGGCGGCGTTCAGCCAGCCCTCGGCGAGGGCGAACTGCTCGGCGGGCTTCTCGGGCGGGGTCATTTCCTTCGTCGCGAGCGCGCCGAGGCGCGCGTCGCCGGACTTCGCCAGCAGCGGCAGGCCGCGCTCCCAGTTGCCCCGGGTGAAGGCCTGGTAGCGTCCCATGACGAGGTTAGCCCGGGCATCGTCGGGGTTCTGGCGCAGCGTGTCGGCGAAGGGCTTGATCTTCGCGTAGGCGTCCTGGAGTTTCTGGACCTCCTGGCCGCGGCGCTGGACGCCGCGCACCAGGGCGACGACCTTGAGCTTCCGCGCCGCCGCCTCGGCCGTGTTGACCAGGGCGCGGGCGTGGTCGTAATCATCGGTGTTCAGCGCCTCCTCGAGGAGCATGAGGGAGGCATCGATGACGGACTGGTAGGCGTCGGGGGTGGCGGTCGCCTTGCTGGCGGCGTTGAGGGCGGACACCTTGAGGGCGAACGCCTCAGCCGGCGTGACGGCGAAGTCCTGGGTGGTCTCCTCGACGGCCTGGAGGGCGACGGGAGCGTCGCCGGCCCGGGCGGCGAGGCGGCGCGCTTCCTGGAAGAGGGCGTAGCGGCCGGCGCGGTCGTCGTTGGTCTCCTTGCCCTCCTGGAGGAGGGTGCGCGCCAGCGCCGAGGCGGCGGCGGCGTCCTTCTCCGCCTTCGCATACTCGTCGGCGTACAGCTCCTTGATAAGGTCGAGGGCCTTGGTGACGGCGCGCTGGGGTGGGACGGCGGCCGGAAAGCGGGCCGGGCCGCCGGCGGCCGGCGCCCACGTGAGGCCGAAGACCAGGGCGAGCGCCAGCAGGCCGGCACAGGCGCCGAAAGTGCGTGAAAGCATAGAACCCTCTGAGAAGGAGTGAAAGCAATGGTGCCTCGTGGGGACGAGCTTCCAGCTTGTCCCTCTTCCCCGGGACAAGCTGAAAGCTCGTCCCCACGGGCCGCGCCGCCGTCAGGCATCTTATCGCCTTCGGTTGCGAGGGGCACCTGGGCCTGCTATACCAGAGGCATGGCCGCCGTCGAACTCGAGCACGTCACCAAGACCTTCGGCGCCCACACCGCGGTGGACGACCTGAGCCTGCAGGTGCCGGCCGGCACCGTGTACGGCTTCATCGGCCCCAACGGCTCGGGCAAGACGACCACGCTGCGCATGATCGTCCGCATCCTCCACCCCGACCGCGGCCGCATCCGCGTCCTGGGCGCGGAGTCCCACGGCGCCGCCAACGACCGCGTCGGCTACCTGCCCGAGGAGCGCGGCCTGTACAAGACAATGAAGGTCCGCGACATCCTCCGCTTCTACGCCGAACTCAAGGGCATGCGCGACAGCCGCGCCGCCATCGCCTCGTGGCTGGAGCGCCTGGCGCTGGCCGACTGGGCCGACAAGAAAGTGCAGGCGCTCAGCAAGGGCATGGCGCAGAAGGTGCAGTTCATCGCCACCGTCGTGGCCCGGCCGGAACTGGTGCTGCTCGACGAGCCGTTCAGCGGCCTCGACCCGGTCAACGCCGAGGTGCTGCGCGCCGCCGTCCTCGACCTGAAGCGCGACGGGGCCACGGTCATCTTCTCGACGCACGACATGAGCATGGCCGAGAAGATGTGCGACTTCATCTTCATGATCCACAAGGGGCGCAAGGTGCTCGACGGCACGCTGGCGGAGATCCAGGCGGGCTACGGGCAGGACATCCTGCGCGTAGAGGTCGATGGGGACGGGGCGGCTCTGGCCGATCTGCCCGGCGTGGCACACGTGACCGACTTCGGCCGGCTGCAGGAGCTGCGCCTGGAGCCGCACACCGACGCGCAGCAGGTGCTGGCGGCGCTGATGGCGCGCGGGCGGGTGCGCCACTTCGAGGTCGCGCACCCGACGCTGAACGACATCTTCGTGCGCATCGCCGGGCCGGCGGCGGAGGGCAACGGTCAGCAATGAAAGGGTGCCTACGGCAGTTCGAGCGCTGCTTTGAGGCACTCGTCTAGCTTCTGCTCGAGGACGTCTGACAGGTGCCCAAGCGTCTGCTTGATGCGGGCCTGGGAAATGGTGTAGATGTTCTCGCACTTCACCGCCGACGGTGCGGACAGGCCCGACGCGGCCCCATCCGGCGTCGCGGGGTCCACGAGAAACTGCGTCGGCTCCCCCACGTGCCGCAGGTTGGTGGTCACGCCGACCACAAGGGTGCTCAGCAGCCGGCCGTTGTTGCGGTCGCACTGCACGATCACCGCCGGTCGCTCCTTCCCACCGCGGCGGTCGTAATACGGGATTTCCACGACGATGACGTCCCCGCGTCGGCTCATGCGCTCTCCCGCGAAGGCTCATCCAGGACCTCGTTCGCCAGGGGCCCCATCTCCTCCACCGCCGCGATCTCGTCTTCCTCTTCGAGCACGGCGCGCACCCGCTCGAACATTCCTTCCGGCAGGAGGACGAACATCTCTTTCGTCGCGGGATTCACGGCCCGGGGGGGCCACCCGCTTTTGGCAAGAAGCCGCTGCTGCTGGTCGGTCAGTTCAATCATGGCTGTCTCCTTTACCCGCATCTTACCCTTCCGCCGCTTCGGCCGGCAAGTACACTACCCGCCCCCTGCGCTGCCTATAATAGCCGCGGTGCCTATCATGGGGCTGTGATCCCCTTGGCGATCAGATCGGGACCCGGGTGGGGAACGGCCATGCGTAAGATGCTCGTCGTCGCCGCCCGCGAGTACCAGGCCGCCGTCCGCACCAAGACCTTCCTCCTCAGCCTCCTCATCATGCCCTTCATGATGGGCGGCAGCATCATCCTGCAGGTCCTCCTCCAGGACGTCGTCGATACCGGCGACAAGCGCTACGCCCTCATCGACCGCGCGCCGGCGAAGGGCGCCGCGAAGGTGATCCGCGACGCCGTGACGGCCTACAACGCGACCATCCACGCCGGCAAGCAGCAGGTGAGGGCGAAGCTCTTCCTCGAAGAGGTGCCGCCCCGCGGCGCCACGAAACAGGAGCAGGGCCGGCAGCGCTACGAACTGTCCGAGCGGGTGCGGCAGGGCGAGCTCCTCGGCTTCCTCGAAATCCTCGATGGCGACGACGCCACACCGCCGGCCGGCATCTCCGTCGGCCCCGGGGACGGGGAGAAGCCGTACGTCCTCCTCCGCTACGAGTCGAACCGCCCCGACCCCGGTCTTGCCGAACTGGCCAGGAAGGCGCTGACGAGATCCTTCCGGACGCAACTGGCCAAGAAGAGCAAGCTGACCGAGCCGGAGCGGCGCGTCCTGATGGAGCCGGTGGCGGTGGAGGCGAAGGGCCTGTCGGTGCTCGACCCGAAGACGGGCAAGGTCGAGGAGGGGTCGGACCAGAGCCGCATTGCCGCCATCGTCGCGCCGGTCGGCCTGACGATGCTGATGTTCATGGTAGTGCTGATGGGGGCGACGCCGCTGATGCAGGGCGTCGTCGAGGAGAAGATGCAGCGCATCGCCGAGGTGCTGCTCGGGTCGGTGCGGCCGTTCGAGCTGATGATGGGCAAGCTGATCGGCATGGCGGGCGTGTCGCTGACGATCACGGCGGTCTACCTGGGCGGGGCGTACTGGGCGGCGCTGCACTACGGCTTCGCGGAGAGCCTGGGCTGGGACCTGCTGCTGTGGTTCGTGGCGTACCAGGTGCTGGCGGCGCTGATGTACGGCTCACTGTTCATCGCCATCGGGGCGGCGTGTACGGAGATGAAGGAGACGCAGAATCTCCTGTTGCCGGTGATGCTGCTGGTGTCGCTGCCGATGTTCATCATCGGCAGCGTGCTGCGCGAGCCGAACAACCCGGTGGCGGTGGGGATGTCGTTCTTCCCGTTCGCGACGCCGATGCTGATGCTGACGCGAATGGGCATCCCGCCGGGCGTCCCGTGGTGGCAGCCGGTGGTGGGTGTGGTGCTGGTGCTGCTGACGACGGTGCTGTGCGTCTGGGCGGCGGGGCGCATCTTCCGCGTCGGCATCCTGATGCAGGGCAAGGGAGCGCGCCTCGGCGAGATGTTCAAGTGGGTGTTCCGCGGCTGATTGTCCACCCGGGGTTCCGGCCCCTCCACCCGGGGTTCCGGCCCCTCCGCGCGGGGTTCCGGCCCCTCCGCCTGGGGTTCCGGCCCCTCCGCCCGGGGTTCCGGCCCCTCCGCCCGGGGTGGAGTCTTCGGAACCCCGGGCGGACAGGCTCCATCATGAACTCATCCTCCCCGACCTTCCTGCAGCGTGCCGCCGGCCTGTTCGTCGCCTGGCAGCTCGTCTTCATCCTGGCGTCGAACGTACTCTTCCTGGTCTATCAGGTCGCCATGCGGCAGGCCGGCGGCGCACCCGGCGCGGCGGTCACGTTCCTGTCGCGCGCCACGGGGCCTTATGCGGAGGCGACGGGGCAACTGCAGGGCTGGTCGCTGTACTCCCCGGACGTGCCCCACCGCGTCGGCCTCGCCGTGACCGAGCTGCGCTGGGCCGACGGCCGCTCGATCAAGCTGCCGCCCAGCAACGAGCCCGAGGACCTCAACCACTTCTTCCGAGCCCCCGGCGAGGGCCGCATGCTGAACTACGAGGCTCACTTGCGGCTCGTGCTGCTGACGTGGACGCCGGAGGACGCCGCGGAACACCCCGACCTGTGGCGCGGCCTGGTGGCCGACGAGCTGCGCCGGCGCAGCTCCGCCATGCAAGCCTACCTGGCCTGGCAGCGCGACCGCCATCTCCGCCGGCACCCCGGCGAGGCCCCACCCGGCGAACTGGTGCTCTGGGTGCGCCTCTACGACATTCCCCCTCCGGGAACGACACCCTGGACGTGGCCCGGCCCCACACAGGTTCCGCTCGCCCGCTGGCGTCCGGGGCGCGAGCCGGGGCCGGGATACCTGCCCCTGGAGATGTACGACGTGATCGCGTGGCCCGAGTGGCGCTTCCTCCCCGTCCCCGAGAAGGCGGAGGCGCCATGAGCGAGCGGACCGTCGTCGGTGTGCAGCCCGCCTTGCCGGGGTCGCTGGGGCGCTCGCGGTGGTGGACCGAGCCGGTGCGCGCGGAGCGACTCGCCGCCCTGCGCATCGGCATCGCCGCCGTGCTGCTCCTCGACGTGCTGGGCGTCTACCTGCCGAACCTGGCGGACTTCTACGGCGCGGGCAGCCTCGGCGCCTCGGAAGTCTTCGCCCCGCTGCGCCAGGCGCGCGTCGGCAGCTGGTCGCTGCTGGCCGGCACCGACGACCCGGACATCTTGCGGGGGGCAGCAATCGCCTGGGCGGTGAGCGCCGGGCTGCTGCTCGTCGGCCTGGCTTCGCGCCTGAGCGCGGTGGCGGCGTGGGCGCTGTCGATCTCGTTCCTCAACCTCAACCCGTACATCCACAACGCCGGCGACACGGTGCGCATCATCGTCCTGTTCTACCTCATGCTCACCCCCTGCGGCGCGGCGTGGTCGCTAGACGCCTGGTTGCGGCGGCAGTTCCGCGGGGCGACCGGGCCGCTGTACGTCGCGCCCTGGGCGCTGCGGCTGCTGTTCGTGCAGATGATCGTGATCTACTTCTTCAACGGCGTCTTCAAGCTGGCCGGCGTGGGGTGGCGCGAGGGGAACGTGCTGCACTACGTCCTCGCCGACCCCGCACAGACGCGCTGGTCCTATGCCGAGCTGCCGGTGCCGTGGTGGGCGTCGCAGGCGCTGACGTGGACCGTGCTGGCCTGGGAGATCCTGTTCCCGCTGCTGGTGCTGATGCCGATGACGCGCGTGCCGGCGCTGCTGATGGGCGTCGGGTTCCACCTGGGCATTGGCCTGTTCATCGAGTTGGGCGCCTTCCCCCTCTACATGATCTGCCTCTACCTGCCGCTGCTACCGTGGGAGCGGTTGTCACGCACGGGTTTGGGCCGGGACGGCAAGGTCCCCGCCGACCCGTCAGGCGAGCGGCAGGGAAAACTCTCCCCTCCCCCCGAGTACAGGGGAGAGGGGGGAACGTGATCAGCCGCTCGCCATTTCGCCCGGAGTGTTGGGGCGGGCCTTCGGCGGGCGGGATCGGAAACCCTGCTATGGCCAATAGCGTATATTAGTAGTCTGAAATGGGTAGATATAGATCCCGGCGGCGGAGCCGGCCGATGCGTCCGTGTAGACGCTGATCGGGTGGTGGGCCTTGATGGAGGGGGTCCCGATGCTCCGGATCGTGGCCGTGTAGTCGAAAACGTACCCGCCCAGGCCGTCAAACAGGGAGGCCAGTTCGTCCTCGATACTGGGCCCGACGGGGCGGATTTGGCTGCGGAACAGGTTCGGCGTGTGCGTGTGGAACGTCGCGTACACGTAAGTCTCGCCTACGGCGAAGTTCGCCACGCTCGTCAGCGATCGAAAGCTGGCCAGCGTCCCCTCCTTGAGCTTGATCCCCGGGGGCCCTGTGGCAGTCACCGGCGTGTTGGGGCCGGTGACCATCCCGACGACCTGGTAGAGCGGGTTCGCGCCGGCCCGCGTGTCGATCAAGATGGTGAAGCCCTGCTCTTGCACGAAGTTCGTGTTCGTGGCAGGCGGGGGCAGCGAGTGGGCTTCCGTGGCCTTCCACACGTCCAGCATTTGGCTCTTCACGGCAGCGAACCGGGGGTCAGACAGGGTGGTGTTGGTGTCCGGGTAGTCCACCCGGAGCCAGGACAGGTAAGAGGACGGCGCCGTGTAGCGATTCCCCGCTGCGTCGATCACGTACGCCCTGAGCAGGAAGGTTTTCGGAAGCCGCGCGGTGACCGTCAGGAGGTTACTCGGGCCTTCAGCGATCGGCTTCCAGTCGTTCTCGAAGAAGCGCCGGCCCTCGATCCCGTAGGCCTTGATCGGCAACGCCGCGCCGGTGACGCTGACGTCGAAATGCACGTCGTCGAGCAGCGTCACGGCCTTGTGGTCGTAAGTGAACGTGACGGTGGCTTGCGGCGCGGGAACGACCTGGCCCCACACCTGGGCCGCCTTGATGCCGTCCTCGGGCACCGTCAGTTCGTTGAGGGCGGCCGACCCGTCCCCCTGCACGCTGCGGAAGCCGAGCACCTTCAGAGTGTAGCGGCGGCCGTCGGGAGTACTGAAGCCCGATGAGGCGAACGTGGCCGGCACGCTGAGGGTGTCGGAGTCCTCGACCGGGTCGCCGTTGTTGATCGTGGTCGTGACGGACAGCGGGACCGCGAGGGTCAGGGGCGCCACGCCCGCCAGGTTCACCCGCACCGTCAGCGTGACGGACGTGATCTCCGACCCGACCTCGCTCTGGCCGTTGTGGTACGTCAGGGTGCCCAGGGAGAACTCGCGGCCAGGCGGGGCCTGGATGGCGGCGCCGCTGAAGCGGAACGTGCTCGGCGTGCTGCCGTTCGCGGGCTTACCCCAGCTCAGCAGCGCCGTGCCGGCCCCCGCCGCGTTCTCCGACGGCGTCGGGGCGTCGAAGGTCGCCTGCGCCTGGCCGCTGAAGGTGACGGCGTTCTGGTTCTCGACCACGTCCCCGAACTCGAAGGAGCCGATCAGCGAGGCCAGCACGTCCTCGTCGAAAGCGCCGCGGAGCAGGCTCCCCGTGTGGAAGGCCAGGCCGGTGGCGTCCGCCGGCCGCCGCAGCGCCTGCTGATACAGCGCCCCCACCAGCGCGTTGCGGTACTCGGCGCTGCTGAACACGTTGGCAATGAGCCGCGACCGCGTCGCCCTCCCGTCGGCGAGGGCGGCAGTGTAGGTGCCGGCGGTGGGACCGTCGAGCGGGCGACCCAGGACGTCCTTGTAAAGGGCCTGCAGGAAACCCTCGTCGGTGTTGCCGCCGCGGCCGGTGTAGTACTCCGCCGTGGCGAGGATCTGGTTCTGCACCGCCTCCGCCGTGAAGCCGCTGTTGAGCAGTCCGGTGAAGAAGCCGACCTGGGCGCTGCTCGGGGGGTGCTGGAGGTACTGCTGGAACCAGCGCTGCACCGCGGCGGCGCGGGCCTCGGGGCTCTTGAGGATCTGGGCGGCGACCTGGGTGCGGCCGGCGCCCGCGGCGAGGGCGGCGTTCCAGAAGGCCTGGCCGTTCGCGTCGAGGCCGCGGTTGAGCTGGTCGCGGTAGACCTGGCCGAGGAACGTCTGCTCCGGCGTGCCGCGGGCGTCCACCGAGGCGGCGTAATACTCGGCCGAGCCGAGGAGGTTGGCGACGACGGCCGCCTCGCCGCCGTTCTGCAGGGCCGCGACCTGGAAGCTCAACCCCGCCGCGTCCGGCTCGCGCCGCAGGTACTGCCGGTAGAGGTTCCCGACCACGAGCTGACGCCCCGCGAGGCTGCCGAGGACCTCGGCGGCCACCTGGGCGCGCGTCCTGCCCTGGGCGAGCTCCGTGCCGTAGAGGGCCTGGCCGGCCTGGTCGAGGTCGCGGCCGAGGGCGTCCTGATACAGCGCCTGCAGAAAGCCGAGGGCCGTGCCGCCGCCGAACCGCTGGAAATACTCGTCGGACCCGGCCAGCGAGGCGCGCACCTGCTCCGCCGTGCCGCCGCCGTTCAGGAGGTTGACGTGGAAGCCCACGCCGGCACCGTCCCCGGTGCGGTCGAGGAGGGCGTTGTAGGCCCTGAGGACCGTGGAGGTGCGGAACTCGACGCTGTCGGTCATGGCGCGGGCGGCCGGGGTGCGCGACAGGCCCTGGTCGATGCGTCCCGCCCAGTAGCTCAGCGCGGCCTGGTCGGGCAGGCGGCCGAACAGGTCGGGGAAGAGGGCCGCCGTGAAGCGCTCGCCACTGGCGGTGAGGACCGTGCGCGCCTCCAAAGCCTCAAGCCCCGGTCGGCAGCTCCGCGCCATACACGGTCCCTCGGCGGCACGTCTCGCGGACCCCTGCGCAGGCACTCGCCGCCGCCCCCCCTTCGCCGCCACACGCCACAACCAGGCGATAAAACGCATTGTGATCCTCCATTGTGTAAAAAGCCTCCGGTGCCTCTCGGGGACAGGACGCATCGGGAGCTATCATACCGGGCATCGGAACACTTTTCGATGGCCCCGAATCGGAGGCGTAGCGAGCAAGACCGACGGCGATTCGCGAAGTCCTGCGGCGGCTCTCGGAGCGCACGCGCGATCGAAATGGTCACGGCCCGGCGGCGCGACCGTGCTCGACGTGCCCGACAACAGGACGTCCTGCCGGGTCAGCCGCCGACACGTCCGGGGACCTCGAGCAGGGCTTCGACCTCCTGCCGCAGCAAGTCCGCCTCGGTGTCCAGCCAGAAGTCCTCGGGGCGGTTCGACGGACGCCGGGCCTGTAACCGGCCGAGCCATTCGCGGGCCTTCTCCGTCTGGCCGAGGTGGTGGTGCGCGATCGCCAGGAAAGCCCAGTCGCGGAAATCGATCTGTCCGCCTGCGGTATTGAGCGCGGCGTTCAGGTGCCCCAGCCCTTCGCGGTAACGGCCCCGCCGCACCAGCAGGGCACCCAGGGTGGTCAGGTACGCCTGCCGCGCCTGCCGCCAGCCGGGCGCCTGGCGCGACCCCGGGACCCTGGCCAGGTCCGCCACGGCCCTGTTAACGAGGCCCAGGAGCGGTGCGTAGTCCTGGACCGCCCCCGGCGCCAGCACACAGACGGACGCGATGCCGTGCCCCAGGCTGGGCGAAATCCTCTGCTTCGGCACCCGGAGCAGGGCCGCGCATAGCTTCTGGTAGGCGGGCCGATCGCCGGCCCTCAGCACCGCCAGGGCCGCCCGCTGGAACGGAATGTTGCCGGACGGGGAAGCGCGGAGGTACAGTTCGCCCGCCTCGCGCCACCGGCCCTGCCGCGCCCGCCCCTCGGCCACCTCGCTCACGTAATGGACACTGGCCCCCTGGCGGATGGCCTCGGCCCGATCGGCCTCAGCGTCCGCCGCCCGCCCCAGGCGGGCCAGCGCCTCGGCGCGCTCCGCGAACAACTTCCAGTCCTTCGGCGGCGCCGCCGCCAGGCGACCCAGGTACCACACCTCCAACTCCCACTGCTCGGCGGCCCGGCAGTCGTTGACCCGCTGGCGGTACCAGGCGGCCAGGGCGCCCGCCGGCGCCAGCGCGGCCGCACGCTGGTAGTCGGCGTCGGCGTCCCCGAGGCGGCCGGCCGCGGCGGCGGCGCGGCCGCGGCGCGCGTGCAGCGCCCAGTCGTGCGGCCGGGCGGCAGTCAGTACGTCGAGGTGCCTGCGGGCCGCGAGAGGGGCATCGGTCTGCTCGGCGTCCTGCGCCAGGGTCGCGTGCCACACGGCGTCCGCCGGACCGGCGGCGGGCGCCCCGGCCCCCGCCCGCGCCTGTCGCCACGACTCCTCGTTGAGAGGGATGAGGACCTTCCCGGCGTCCAGCTCGAACGCACTCCGGGAGCGCAGCTCCCGTTCCAGGGCGTCCACCGTCTCGCCGCGCGGGGCCACCACCGGCCACTCCCGGATGACGCCGTCCGCCGCCGCCGTCAGCAGCGTGCGCCCACCGGGGGCGAAGGCCAGGCCGATCACCGCGCAGGGCTGGCCGAGCGTCGGGCCGACCGGCTGACTGGCGCCCGTGTCCCACAGCCGGGCCGTGCCGTCGGCGTACGCCACCGCGACCAGCCGCCCGTCCGGGTGGAACTCGACGGCGGTGACCGCGGATGGCCCCGGCATGGCCTCCCCGATCGGCGCGTCGGTCGCGGCGTCCCACAGCCGCACCAGCCCGCCGGCGCCGGTGAGGTAGGCCTTGCCGTCGGGCTGGAACGCGGCCGCCGCCACGCCGCCCGCGTGGGGCAGCGGCCGGCCGCGCGCCGCGCCGGTCGCGACGTCCCAGCGCTGGGTGCCCTCGGATGTCAGCGTCAGCAAGGCCTTGCCGTCCGGGCTGAAGACGAGCCGCGCCGGGCGGGGCATCACGTTCAGCCCGCCGATCTGCCGGGCCCCGGCCACGTCCCACAGCCGGAAGCCGAACTTCCGCCCCCAGTCCTTACAGGAACTGACGGCGAGCACCCGGCCATCGGGGCTGAAGGCCAGGGAGTAGACGATGTCCGTCTGCTTCAGCACCCCGAAACGCCAGCCGGTCGCCGTGTCCCACAGGCAGACCTCCTTGGAGTAGTCGCCGACGGCGAGCATCCGACCGTCCGGGCTGAAAGCCATCGCCGAGAGCTGGCTGCCTTGCCGCAAGAGGGGGGTGGCGGGCCGGCCGGATTCCGCGTCCCAGAGGCCGACGGAACCGCCCGGCATCATGGTGGCCGCCAGGGCGCCGTCGGGCGTGACGGCGACCTGACCGGGCAGGTCGCGGAACAGGGTCGGGTTTTGCGGCAGGTCGCGCCCGGTCCACTCCGCGGCGCGCCGCAGGACGCGCGTCACGCCGCCGGTTGCGCTGGCCAGGGCCACACAGCCGCGGTCGGCGCTGAACGCCGCCTCATGGAACCGCAGTCGCTTCGCCGCGGCGGGCGCGCCGGCGTTGTCCCCACCGGAGCGGTCGGGCGCCGGCCGCAGCGCCGGCCGGGCCAGTTCCCACAGCCAGACCATGTTATCGGACGCCGCCACGAGCCGCCGGCCGTCGGGGCTCAGGACGAGCAAAGGGTACGCCCTCTCGTGCCCGAACGCGCTGTACCGCGTCCCCGTGGCCAAATCGCGCACCTCGATCTGCGCGGGCGCGTACGTGCGGTCCGTGCGCGGTGCCCAGGTGACCAGGCAGCGCCCGTCCGGTGAGCAGGCCACCCCGCGCGGCCCCGGCAAGGCCGGCAGCCGTCCGACAGGCCGCCCGGTTTCGAGGTCGTAACGCCTCAGCCCGCCGTCCGGCCGGCAGACGAGGAGACCGCCGTCGGGGTGGGCGGCGAAGGAGAAGGCCGCGGAATCCGCCAGGTTCACCGGCGCCGACGGGCCGGCCGTCTCGTCATAGCGGATGACGGACGTGGCCTTTTCGTCTCCCCGCACCACCCAGAAGCCGGGGCCGCCCGTCCGGCGGTACACGCCGATCAACCCCGGGCCCACGGACAGGACCTGGCGGTACTCGCCCGTGGCCGTCTGCCACAGGTACACGCCCGCGGCCGTCGCGCCGAGGAAGCTGCGGCCGTCGCCGCTGAAGGCGAGGGAGCTGACGGGGAGGTCGTCGGGCCCCGGGCGGGCCGACGGCAGTTCGCGGCCGGCCTCCAGATCCCACCGCCGCACCCGGGTATGCTCCCCGCCGCCGTAATGGCCGTCCCCTCCGGAGGCGAGGTAGCGGCCGTCCGGGCTGAAGGCCAGCACGCGGACGCGCGACCCGTGCCGCAGCGGCGGGCCGACCGGCTCCCCCGTCGCGGCGTCGAAGAGTGTGATGCTCCCGTCCCAGCAGCCCAGGGCGAACCGCCGGCCGTCAGGGCTGAAGGCCGCCGCGCGGACGTCGTCCTTGTGCCGGATGACCTGCCGCAGCGTATCCTGCCGGTCCCCCCAGGCGCCCAGGTTGAGCCGGACCAGCTCGCGGAACGGCCGGTCGACCGGCTCGTTCGGCACGTCGCGCAGGCCCCGGACCATCAGCAAAAGCCCCGCGGCCACCCGGCCCTGCTCGGCCAGCCGCTGCCCTTCACGGAAGTCGGCCAGGGCCAGCTGCCGCCGCGACTGGTTGCGTTCGCCGACAGCGTCGGCCTCGGCTTTGCGGGCCTCCTTCTCGGCCAACCGAGCCGCGGTGGCGTTCTGGTCCGAGGCCTTCCGGGCGGCGACGGCGCCCTCGGCCGACCGGCCGGCCTCGACGGCGAAATAGGTCGAGACGGCCGTGCCCGCGATCAGGGAGGCGGCCGTCACGGCCAGCAGGCCGGCGACGACGGGCCGGCGTCGGGCCCACTTCCAGGCCCGCTCCAGCTCCCCGGTCCGCCGCGCGCGGACCGGCTTGCCGTCCAGAAAGCGGCGGAGGTCGGCGGCGAGGTCGGCGGCGGAGGCGTAGCGCCGCTCGGGCTGCTTCTCCAGGCAGCGCAGGCAGACGGTGGCCAGATCGCGCGGCAGCCCCGGAACGAGGCGCCGCGGCGAGACCGGCTCGCGCTCCACCACCTCGGACAGGATCTCCAGGGCGGCCCGGCCGGCGGGGCCGTCCCGGCCGGACAGAGGGAAGGGGGGCCGGCTGGTGAGCAACTCGTAGAGGATGGCGCCCAGCGCGTACACGTCCGCCGCCGGCCCGACGTGCCGGGCGCCGCGCGCCTGCTCGGGGGCCATGTAACTGGGTGTGCCCACCACCTCCCCGCTGGCGGTGAGTCCGACGTCGGTTTCGGCCGGCTTGGCCAGCCCGAAGTCGGTGATCTTCGGCGTGCAGTCGTTTAGAGTGACTCCCGCGCTCGCCCGAGGCTCGCGGCTAAACGAGAGCAGGACGTTGGCGGGCTTCAGGTCGCGGTGAATAACGCCCTGCTCGTGGGCGTGGTGGACCGCCCGGGCTAGCTGCTCGAGCAGGGCGGCGGCACCCCGGGGTGGCTGCGGCCGACCGTCCAGTCGGTCGGCGAGCGTGCCGCCTTCCACCCACTCCAGCGAAAAGAACGGCCGGCCATCGTGCTGGCCCACCTCGAAGATCTGCACGATGTTGGGGTGCCGCAGCCGGGCCAGCAGCTCGTACTCGACCTGGAAGCGCAGCAATTCCTCCGGGCGGGCGTACGGCCCGGACAGGATCATCTTGAGGGCGACCGGCCGGTTCAGCGCGACCTGCCGGGCCTTGTAGACGACGCCCATGCCGCCCCGCCCCAGCTCCCCCAGGATCTCGTAGCCGGCCACGTAACGGCCGACGATGGACGACGGGCCGCTGGGGTCTGTCGTCCCGGTTTGACCCTGGAGCGTTGCGGAGGGTGCCCTCTGCCGGAGGGCGCACAGGACCGGGTCGGCCGTGCCGTCAAGTTCGCACGCCCGCTCCTCACAGGGCTTGCAGGTCTCCAGATGGCCGGCGACCACCGCGACCGCCTCGTCCGAGAGTTCGCCCAGGTGGAAGGCACGCAGCGTCTCCATGTCCGGGCAGCTCGGGGCCTTTGCCCCGTCGGCCCGGACCTCTGTCGGGTCGTTCCCACAGTCCGGCTTCGGGGTGGTTTTTCGTCCGTCCACGGTTCGCCCCCTGCGTTGCATGCCCCACAAGCTCCACTATAATAGATATTGCATCACGTGTGACAGTAACGATACGCTTGCCGCGGAGGAATGCCTCATGGACGCCTCTGCACCGGAGGGCTTCCCCCGGGGGGCCGGCGACGCCCCCCCGCCGCGTTCCGGTCCCGTGACCTCGCTGAGCTTGCTGCGCCGCGCGCGCGACAACGAACCCGACGCCTGGAGCCGTCTCGTCCACCTCTACCGCCCTCTGGTCCTGTACTGGTGCGGCCGGGGGGGCGTGCGCGGCGGCGACGCCGACGACGTGGCCCAGGAGGTCCTGCACGCCGCCTCGGCGAGCATCGGCAAGTTCCGCCGCGAGCAGCCGGGCGACTCGTTCCGCGGCTGGCTGCGCGGCATCACGCGCAACTGCATCCTGCTCTACTTCCGCCGCAGCCGCGACCGGCCCCTGGCCGTCGGCGGCTCCGACGCCCTGCTCCGCCTCCAGGAAATCCCCCAGCCGCTCTCCGACCTCGACGAGGACCCGCCCGAGGAGGTTCGCAGCCTCTACCACCGCGCCCTGGAGCTGGTGCGAAGCGAGTTTGAAGACAGGACATGGTCGGCATTCTGGCTGACCGCCGTCGAGGGCCGCTCGCCGGTGGCCGTCGCTCCCGAGCTGGGCGTGACGCCGGCCGCCGTTCGCCAGTCCAAGTCGCGCGTCCTGCGCCGCCTCAAGCAAGAGGTCGGCGACCTCATCACCTGACCGCCGGCCGGAACCCAGGGGGCGCGGCCCCTGGGCTTTTCTCTTTTTTCCCCACCTCCTGTCACAGCGCGCGCAATCTCTTCGGCGTGGGCCTTGCGGGCCCTTCCCCTGGCGAACCATCCCGCCCACCCCTTACCCGAGGACATCCCATGCTCGCACCGCGCCTCCAGCGCTCGTGGTCCGTTTCGTCTCTGCTGTCGTCGCTGTGGAGCAGGCTCCTCCGGGGCGGGCCGAAGAAGCCCACCCGCCGCCGCACCCCGCTGTCCTTGGAGCCGCTCGAGACCCGCCAGGTCCTCGCGGCCGACCTCGGGCTCATCAAGCCCGCCCTGACCTCAAACCTCTTCCACGTCCTGCAGCAGCAGGTCGATGCCAACGTCTTCACCTCCACCGCCCCGCTGCCGATCCTCGGCGACCAACTCGCCGTCCGCGACCCGGGCCAGTTCCTCGACGCCGTCAAGACCCGCCTCGCCGGCTTCAATCCCGCCGTCAACACCGTGGCCGCCGTCAAGACCGAGCTCGCCACCCGCCTCGGGGACCTCCTGCCCGGCGGGGAGTCCGGCATCAACGTCTCCGGCGGCGACGGCAGCGCGGACGTCCGCTTCCAGTTCACCCTCGGCCAGACGGAGTCGGCCAACAACGCCCTCGACTTCCAGTTCAGCCCGCCCTCGACCTCGCCCGTCAAGATCCCCGGTGTCGTCGTCAACCAGAGCACCGGCCTCAAGGACACGTCGAACCAGGTCAACGTCCAGAACCTCACCTGGCAGCTCCACCTGACCCTCGGCGTGGATGAGCAGCACGGTTTCTTCCTCGAAACCGCCCGGCCCGATGACCTGACGGTCGCCGTCACCGCCAACGTGGCCAACAGCTTCCAGGCCTCCGGCCGGCTGGGCCTGCTGCCCTCCACGTTCACCCAGGACGCGAGCAACGCCTCGACGCTCACCGGCACCTACACGATCAACATCGCCGACGCCGACGCCGACAACCTCCTGACCACCGCCGAGGTCGGCCAGAACTTCGTCGCCGGGAACTTCACCGGCACCGCGGACCTCAACTTCACCGTGCATTCCGGCTTCCTGCCGCCCTCCGCCAACCAGAGCCAGCTCGTCGATTTCTTCAACCTGACCTTCTCCAGCAACGTCGGCCTCCACCAGGCGTTCACCAACGCCAACCCGGGCAGCCCGTCGGTTCAGACCGACGGCGGCGGCCCGGTCACGACCATCGACAACGTCACCATGGACGCCGGCCCGCTGTTCACGCAGTACCTCGCGCCGATCGTCGAGAAGGTGCGGACCTACCTGCGGCCGCTCGAGCCGGTCTTCAAGCTGCTGTTCGAGCCGATCCCCGTGATCGGCCCGCTGCTGGCGGGGCTGGACAATCAGAACGGCGGCGGCCCGCCCACCGTTGCCGACCTGATCGAGGCATTCGCCCCGGCCGCGGGCTCCACCGGCAAGGCCGCCATCCACGCCTCCATCCAGGCCGCCAAGCTGCTCTACAGCATCTACAACCTCGAGCTCCCGACCGCCAGCCAGATCGGCGGCGCGGTCGTGAAACTCGGCAAGTTCGTCATCGGCAGCGACAACAAGGTCGAGGAGTCGGACCCGAACCCCAACGCCATGCAGGACCTGGAGAACAACCCGGAGACCGGCGCGAAGGCCGCCAGCATCACGAAGGAGATCCTGCCGACTTTTGAGATCCCGATTTTGAAAGACCCCTCGCAGATCGTCCGGCTGCTGATCGGCGACCCGACCGTGGACCTGTTCAAGGCCAACATCGTGGTGAACCTGGGGGCGACCATCCAGAAGTTCATCCCGCTCTTCTACGGCCTGGGCATCAAGGTGGCCGCGAGCCTCGGCGTGCAGCTGAACTTCGGGGCCGGCTACGACGCCAAGGGCCTGTCGCAGTTCCTCAGCGCCCTGGACTACGGCAGCGCGCAGGCCCTCCAGACCTCGATGGAGCAGAACGTCGCCCTGCTCAAGAAGGGGCTGTACTTCGACGACCACAACAGCAACCCAGCCGCCGGCGACGGCAACCCCCAGGACGCGCCGGAGCTGAGTTTCTTCGCCGACTTCGAGATCGGGCCGGGGTTTGGGGTCGATGTCGGCATCGCCCAGGCGACCGTCGCCGTCACCGGCGAGTTCAAGGGCACCGTCAACTTCGACCTGAACGACCTGCCCGACCAGCCGCCGGCCGGGCTCGGCACCCCCGAGAGCGCCTACACCTACGACGGCAAGGTCCGCCTCGACGAGTTGCAGCAGGAGATCAACTACAGTCCCAAGACGCTGTTCAACATCACGGGCAACCTGACCGCCGGCGCCAACCTGGAGTTCGAGGTCAAGGTGGGCATCCCGCCGGTGCTGATCCCCGTGGTCGATTACAAGGTCAACCTGATCACGCGCACGATCTACAGCTTCGACCTGACGGCCGCCAGCGACCACGACATCCTCAACAACCCGCCGCCGCCCGCGGATTACAACCTGGCCAGCCTCGACAGTGGCGGCACCCTGCACCTGAACATCGGCACCGACGGCAGCAAGCGCACCGTCGAGGCCGACCGGATCGACGAGGACTACACCGTCACCGGCGACAGCTACAACGCGACGACGGGGGAGAGTACGGTCACCGTGGTGGCGTTCGGCGTCTATCAGAAGACTTTTACCGGGGTGAAGAAGATCTACGGCAGCGGCGGCACGGGCAACGACCGCCTGCGCGTGCGCAACTTCAACGGCGACGTGGTCCTGAACGGCGACGGCGGCAACGACCTGCTGTCGTACCAGGGCACCCACGCCGTGACGCTGAACGGCGGCGACGGCAACGACACGATCGAGGGCGGCGACGGCAACGACTCCCTGACCGGTGGCGACCAGAACGACTTCCTCGACGGCGGCGACGGCAACAACACGCTCGTCGGCGGGACCGGCAGCGACACCCTGGTGGGCGGCGCCGGCAACGACCTGCTGATCGGCGACGGCTCGGTGAACTCGCCGTTCCCCGATGGCCCTAACAACCTGCGCGGCGGGGCCGGCAACGACACCCTGCTGGCCGGCGGCGCCGGCGACTACCTCGCCGGCGAGAAGGGCGACGACTCGATCCAGGGCGGAGCGGGGGCCGACTCGGTATTCTGGCAGGGAGGTGACGGCAACGACACCATCAACGGCGATAGCGCCGACAGCGTCGGCGTGGTGGGTGGGGAGACCAGCCAGACCGTCCCCGGCCAGGGCGGCGGGACCGATACCGTCCAGACCGTCGCGGACGACCAGTTCACCCTGAGTAAGGCCGGCACGCGCGTTCTCCTGACCGGCACCGGCGGCGTGCTGGACATCGGCGGCGTCGGCCGAATCAACGTCGCCGGGGGCGCCGGCCACGACACGCTCACGCTGAACGACCTCAGCGGGACCGGCGTCCGGGAAGTGAACACCGACCTGAAAGACACGGACACGACCACGCCGGGCGGCGACACCGTGATCGTCAACCTCTCCGGGGGGAACGATTCCCTCCAGGTGCGGGGCGAGGTGCGCCAGGCCGAGTTCACCGACCGGGCCACCGGCCTGACGAGCGTGCAGTCGCACAACGTCGTGACCGCTTCCCTGCTGGGCGGCGTCACGCTGCTCATCGACAATTCCTCCCGGGCCACGGACCGGCTGGTGGTCAACGGCGGCGCCGGCAACGACACACTCTCCGTGACCGGCGCTCAGAATGGCGCCCCCGACCCGACGGGGATGATCCAGGTCAGCCTGCAAGGCGGGGACGACAACGACACCTTGAGCTCGAGCGGCGCCTATGGCGTCACGCTGAGCGGCGGCAACAAAGACGACAACCTCACCAGCGGGCTGGCCGCGGACTTCCTCGACGGTGGCGACGGCAGCGACAACCTGACCGCCGGCCGCGGCGACACCGTGAGCGGGGGCACCGGCACCGACATCCTCTTCTTCGACGACCGCAACCAGCCGCTCACCTCCGCGGCCCGCACCGCGGTCACCCTCACCGCCAGCTCGATCAAGGTCCAGGATGCGGGGAGCGCTCCAATCATTACCCCCTACGACACCATCGAGACCGTGTCGCTGCAGCTCGGTCGGGACACGCCGGGCACCGGCGCGTTCGCCGGCGCCGGCACCGATGTCATGGTCCTCGCCACCCCGAGCACGTCAACCAGCATCTTCCTCGGGGCGGAAAACGACAGCATCTCCGTCGGCAGCACCACCCACACGCTGGCCTCGATCCACGGCAGCCTCCTCCTCAGCGGCGGAGGCGGCAACGATAGCCTGACGTTCGACAACTCCGGTTCGCCCGCCCCGGTGAACGCCACCCTGACTTCGAGCACGCTCACCGGGGCCGGCACCGCCTCCAGCGTGAACTACGGTGGCTTCGAGTCCCTGAGCCTGCTCATGGGTTTTGGCGCCGACACGCTGACGGTCAATAGCACCATGTTCGGCAGCACCACGGTCCACGGCGGCAACGGCGACGACCAGATCCTCCTCACCCAGGCGCCGACCGGCCCGCTCAGCGTGTTCGGCGAGGGCGGCAACGACCTCCTCCGCGTCCAGGTCAGCAACCCGGCCGGGGTGGCGCCAACGACGGCGTACGACAACCTCAACTTCGCGGTCGAGACCCTCCGCGTCGAGGACAAGGGGACGGCCACGACCGACTGGCGCTATGAGGCGCACGAGCTGCGCGTGGTCGGCGACCGGCTCCTGCGGACCGGCGGGGCGGACGTCACCGTCCTCAGCGCGAGCGCCGGCAGCGGCGACACACTCCGCGTCTCGACGCCGGGGAGCAACCCGCAGAACGTCACGCTCAGCAGCGGCGAGGTGCGCATCGACCAGGGGGCGCAGGTACTCACCTTCGCCGATTCCGCCACCGGGGCCGAGCTGACCCTGCCGCGGACCGTCGCCGGGCTGAGCGACCCCGACGACAGCCTCCTCAGCTCCGACGGACAAAACGTCTACGTCGCCAGCTTCGACGCCCTCACGACCGACGAGAGGATCGGCGTCTTCCGTCGCGAGGTGGACGGTACCCTGACGTTCCTTCAGGCGGTGACGGTGCCCGGCGGCTCCGCGGCGATGAAGCTCGCGATCGACCCCCAAGGCAGCAACGTCTACGCCACCATGTCCGGCGGCATCGCCGTGTTCCTGCGCGACGCCGTCAGTGGCCAGCTCTACTACTCCTCCAAATCGACCGACCCCAGCCTGTTCGGCAGCACGCCGACCGGCCTGGTGGTCAGCCCCGACAATCAGGCGGTGTACGTGACCGCCCTGGATTACATCCGCACCTATGACTGGCTCGCTGGCCACACGATCCTGTTCGCCAACGCGCCCTCCTCCCTGCGCGGGGGGATCTTCGCGCCGCGGGCGCCGGCCCTCAGCGCGGACGGCCGCTACTTCTTCTTTGTCGTCTTTGCCAGCTTGAACCAGAACGGGCCGTGGCGGCCGCAGGTGCTCGCCGTGGCCCGCAACGGCAACGCCCTGGACTACGGAACCGTCTACCAGTCGGGGGACCTCAGCACCGACACCGACCGGACGCAGCAGTTCTCGGTCGCGGCCAGCGCCGACGGCCGCTACGCCTATGTGACCGGCGGCTCGCTCAACGCCGTCAAGGTGTTCGACCGCACCACGGCGTCGGTCGTCCAGTCCCTCAGCGACAGCCAGCCGGTGCCCATCATCAACCTGAACAGCCCGACCGGCTCGGTGGCCAGCCCGGACGGAAAGAACCTGTACGTGCTCAGCTCTAACGGCGCCGTTGATGTCTTCCGCATCGACCCCCAGGGGAGTAACGTACCCGGGAACGACAAGCTGGCGTTCGTCCAGACACTGAGCTTCTTCATCACGATCGCCTCCCAGATCGCGATCAGCCCCGACGGCAACTTTGTCTACGTGGGCGGGGTGTCTATCGGCACCTCCACCACCGAGCTGGTGGTATTCCGGCGCGACCCGATCACCGGAAGGCTGAGCACCTTCCAGTTCGTCCCCGCCGACCCGAACCTCACAGGGTTCGCCCCCGTAAGCGCGATCGCCTCCTCGCCCGACGGTCAGTATGTCTACGTCGCGCGGGAGAACAACAACACGATCACCACCTTCGCCCGCGACCCGAACACCGGCCAGCTGACGCGCATCTTCAATTACACCGCCGGCATGTTCGCCGCGGGGGTGCTGAACAAGCCAACCGCCCTCGTCGTCAAGAACAACTTGCTGTTCGTCCTGCTCGACGACAGCCATGATCTGCTGAGCAGTTTCCTCATCTCCGGAAACTCCTTGACGTACATGGACCACTTCCGCGCCAGCAGCTCCGTCAGCACGGGAGGTGGTGGGGTGGCCGTCGGCCAGCGGACCCTGTCGGTGGGCGAAACGTCGGGCGGGCTGCTCAGCCTGTATGTGACCGATGCCGAGGCCAGCATCTTCCAGTTCGGCGCCAACGCACAGACTGGGGCGCTCTCGTTCATCGCCTGGTACAACAACATTCTGAACAATCCCGAGCTGGGGCCGTATCTGACGGGCCTGGACGGCCCGCTCAGCAGTGCCGTCACGCCGGACGGGCAGTACCTCCTCGTGACCACGTCCGGCCTGGAACACAACAAGCCCGAGTTTACCGTCCTGAACCGCGACCCCGCGAACGGCAGGATTAGCAGCACGGCCAAGGTCCTGGATCTCTTTACCCGCTCAGGCAACAACCTCCCCTCGAATGCGACGTCGCTGCCACGGGACGGGTTCGGGAATTTCCTCGGGGACAATCAGTTCGCCTACGTCAACATCGAGGAATCGCGCGCGGTCGAGGTATTCAAGCGTGTGTTCGTCAACGGAAACCTGTCGCCCACCTGGGACGTGTCCCAGGAGCAGCTTGTGATCAACGGCGGCAGCACGCAGTCCGTCATGGGGCTGACCGGGGCGCGTTCGGTGACGCTCAGCGCCGACGGGAAGTTCGCCTACGTCGCCAGCAGTTTCAACGATAGCGTGTCGGTCTTCGCCCGCAACGGCGACGGCACGCTGCTTTACCTGGGCATGTACCAGGGCGGCCTCGGCGGTGCCGAGGAGGTGCTCGCCAGCGCGACCGGCAGCGACGTCTACGTCCTCGGCAGCACCGGCGAGCTCAGCGCGCTGCAGCAGGACGCCACCGCCTCGCTGTCCCTCCTTCCAGGGGCGAGCGTCCTGACCACCGGCATGACCCTGCCGTCCTGGACGATCGGGAACTTCCAGGCGACGGCGGCGGCGGGCAACAACGTCTACGCCGTCGATCCGACCACCAACTCTCTCGCCGTGTTCACCTGGCAGAACGGCGCCCTGGTCCTGAAACAGATCCTGCGCGACGGTTTCGACGGCAACGATGGCCTGGACGGCGCTTCCGCCGTCGTGGTCGCGGGCAACTACGTTTACGTGGCGGCCGCCAACGAGGGCGCCATCGGCGTGTTCTCGCGCGACCCCAGCACCGGGCTGCTCACGTTCGTGAAGGCGTACCGCAACGGTCTCCAGGACAATGGGCAGACGTTCACGGATCTGACAGGCGTGAACATGCTCGCGGTCGGCTCGGACGGTGGGCGGCTCTACGCCTCCAACCTTTTCGGGCACCTGATGTACTTCGAGGGCGCCGCGGCCGGCGACCTGGCCTTGCAGAGCGATTTGACCGTCGGGGTGGGCATCAGTGCCCTGGTGGCGAACTCGACCTACCAGCTCGCGGTCACCGACTCGCTCAACAACCGCGTCCAGCTCTACACCGTCAATGGCTTCTTCCAGCTCATCCTGACGGACTCGAAGACCAACGGCCAAAGCACCGTGAACGGCCAGGGCCAATCCACCGTCATCGACGGTTTGGCGGGCGCCAGCGGCGCGGCGTTCAGCGCTGACGGGCAGTTCCTGTACGTCACTAGCGCGGCCGAGAACACCGTGGCCGTGTTTGCCTTCAACGCGCCGTCCAACATCCTCTACCAGTTCCGCGGCGTGTTCAAGGACGGCCAGCTCGGTATCGACGGCCTGGGCGGGGCCGGCGCCGCCGTGGTGGGCGGGCAGAATGGGCAGTACCTGTTCGTGGCCGGCACGTCCGACGACGCCATCGCGGTCTTTGGCCCCGACCCGGTCAGCGGCGTCTTCGGCTTCCTGCAGGTGGTGCGCAACGGCGTGCGCGGCGTGACCGGCATGGACAACCCGGACGCCCTGGTGATCGGGCCGGGCGGCCGCCTGGTCGCCGCCGGGACCGACGGGGTCGCCAGCTTCGACGTCGCCGCCACCCTCGCCCCGCCGGACCACCAGGTCCTCGACTACACGAACATCAGCCGCCTGGACGTGACTCTCGGCGACGGCGACGACAACGTCAGCGTGCAGGCCGGCGTCCCGCTCGGCACCCTCGACACCGCGGGCGGCAACGACATCGTCAACGTGCTCACCGTCTCCGGGACGCCGACCTTCAACCTGGGCAGCGGCGCTAACCGAATCGACCTGAACAACGTGGCGGCCAACGCCAGCGTCACAGTGAACGGCGGCGGCGACGTCGATACGGTCGTCCTCGGCACGACCGGAGCTGGCTCGTCCACGACGATCAACCTTGGCCTCGGCTTCGACACGGTGCAGGTCGTGGGCAACCGCCTGAACGGGCCGGTGACGATCAACGACCCCGAGAACAGCGGCACGACCGGCGACAGCCTGCTCTTCAACGCCGGGGGCCAAACGACGGTGCCGCTCTTCCCCACTCACCTGACCGGCTCCGTCCAACTCGCGGGCTTCGCGGCCGTGACCTACACCAACGTGGAGCAGTACGTCCCGGTCCTGAACGCGCCGACCGCCGTCCTCGGCGCCCCGTCGAATATCAAGGAAGGGGATACC
>JBBRPS010000002.1:0-44166 GCA_038227745.1 Gemmatales bacterium
CACCGCTCGCGGCTAAACGGTCACTCGTACTTCCAATCGGGGTCATCGGGGTGCTTCAGGTCCCAGAGCGGCCGGCGGCTGCGCACCGTCGGGATCGTCTCGAAGTTGTACGACGGCGGCGGCGATGCCGTCGCCCATTCCAGCGTCCACGCATCCCACGGATCCTCCCCCGCGGGCGCCCCGTGCTTCAGCGAATAAAAGATATTCCAGACAAAGAGGAGGTAGCTCGGCCCCTGGATGAGGGCGCCCACGGTCGTGAGCTGGTTCAGAAATTCCCAACCGCGGTCCGGCATGTAGGTGTAGATGCGCCGCGGCATGCCGAGGATCCCCGAGACGTGCATCGGCCCGAACGTCAGCAAAAAGCCGATGAACAGCAGCCAGAACTGCCAGCGCGCCAGCCGCTCCGACGGCATCCGCCCCGTCGCCTTGGGATACCAGTAATACAGGCCCGCGAAAATGCCGAACAGGCTGCCGCCGATCAGCACCCAGTGGAAATGGCCGACGACGAAGTACGTGTCGGTCAACTGCCAGTTCATCGGCACCACGGCCAGCATGATGCCCGTCAGCCCGCCGATCACGAACATCGACAGAAAGCCCAGCGCGAACAGCATCGGCGAGGCGAAGCGGATCTTGCCGCCGTACGCCGTCGCCAGCCAGTTGAACAGTTTCACCCCCGTCGGGATGGCGATCAGCAGGCTGGCAGCGCCGAAGAAGATGTCGAGCGTGCGACTCATGCCGGCCGCGAACATGTGGTGCGCCCACACGCCGAAGCTGATGAACGCGATGGCCACCGTCGAGGCCGCCACGAACTCGTAGCCGAAGATCACCTTGCGCGAGAACACCGGCACCACCTCGGAGATGATGCCGAACGCCGGCAGCACCAGGATGTACACCTCGGGGTGTCCGAAGAACCAGAACAGGTGCTGCCACAGGTACGCCGAGCCGCCCGCCTGGGTGTCGAAGAAGTGCGCCCCCAGGTTGCGGTCGAGGAACAGCATGATGAGCGCCGCCGTCAGCGGCGGCAGCGCCACGAGGATCAGCACGTTCGTCCACAACGCCATCCAGGTGTAGAGCGGCACCTTGCGCAGCGTCATGCCGGGGCAGCGCATCGTCAGTATGGTGGCGACGATGTTGACCGCCCCCGCCGTCGAGCCGATGCCGCTGATGAGCAGACCGAGGAGCCAGAAGTCGGTGGCGGGGCCGCGCGAAAAGGTGTGCTCGGTCAGCGGCGCGTAGGCGAACCAGCCGATCGCCGGCGCTCCGCCGGTCGCGAAGCTGTAGTAGGTGACCAGGCCGCCGAAGAGCGTGGCCCAGAGGGCGAAGGCGTTCATGCGCGGGACCGCCATGTCGCGCGCCCCGATCATGAGCGGCACGACGTAGTTGGCGATGCCGGCGAGGATCGGCATGCCCACGAAGAAGACCATCGTGGTGCCGTGCATCGTGAACAGGCCGTTGAAGGTGTCGGGGGCGAGGAAGTCGTAGTCGGGCCAGAAGAGCTGCCAGCGCATGGCCAGCGCCTCCAGGCCGCCGAGTACCAGGAAGGTCAGGCTCATGAGGACGTACATGATGCCGATCTTCTTGTGATCGACGGTCGTCACCCACGCATGGAGGACGGCGGTCCAGGGCGGGTGTTCGAGATCGGGCTCGCGGTCGGCAGCGGCCATGGGTGTCTTCTGGTGCGGTTTCTGGTTTACGTCCTCGCCGGCCCCTCTTTCTTCCCCCCCTCGCCCCCGAAGCGGGGGCGAGGGGAGGCAGAATCAGCGCAGCGACTGCAGGTAATCGACAACGAGATCGACCTGGTTTTCCGGCAGTTTCATCGCGGGCATCAGGCAGCCCGGCTTCACCACCTGCGGATCGACCACCCAGCGGCGCAGCTCCGCGCGCGTGTTGGGCACGAGGCCAGTGGCCAGCGTCTTGCGGCTCATCAAGTGCGTCAGGTCCGGCCCGAACGTGCCGCGAGCGCTGGTGCCGCGGACGGCGTGACAGTTGACGCACGCCACCTTCAGGAACGCTTCCTTGCCCGCCTTCCCCTTCGGCTCCTCCACGGCCGGCTTCCTCTCGTTGTCGAGCCAGCGCTGGAAATCGTCCGGCGAATCGACCTCGACGCGCAGCAGCATCTTGGCGTGCTGCGTGCCGCAATACTCGGCACACTGCCCGTGGAATACCCCCTGCGCGCGCGGTTGGAACCAAAGGTGATTCGTGCGGCCGGGGATCAGGTCGGTCTTGCCGGCGAGGCGCGGCACCCAGTAGCTGTGGCACACGTCCGCCGACTTGAGCGTCAGGTACACCGGGCGCGCAACGCCATCGGCGCTGGCGGGGACGCGCAGCTCGTTCGCGGTCGTGAACTTCAGCTCCTTGCCGTCGTACTTCTCGTAGACGTACTCCCACCACCACTGATGGCCGACGACGGTGACGTAGAGCGGCTTCGACCCCGGCGGCGGCTGGTCCGGATCGACGCGCACCTCGAAGACGGTGCGGATCAGCAGCAGGGCGATGACGAACGCGATGAGCGCCGGCGCCACGGTCCAGGCGACCTCAATGGGCTTGCTGCCGTAGACCTGCGGCGGCTCGGCGGTGCTGGTGTCGGGCTTGCGCCGGAAGCGGATGATGCTGTAAACCAGGACGCTCTCGAAGACCAGGAGGATGCCGCCGGTGATGAACAGGAGGAGAAGGAACAGGTCGCGGATCGACGCGGCCGACGGCGAGGCCGGGTCGAAGATCGACAGGTTTTCCGGGCGTGCAGTCGTGGCCAGCAGCAAGCAGGAACCCATCCCGGTGACTCCGGTTAGCGGTTGCAACCACGGCCGGCATCCGCGTCTCCCGTGGCACACGAGAGACAGGAACGGCGGTTTTCTATTTTCAGGACGCGGGCCTGACCAGGCGGGCCGCCGCCCGATCGACCAGCCACACCAGGGCGCCGTCGGTGGGCCGCACTCCCGCCGCCGGCATCTGCACACGGCTCGCCTTCCCCGTCATTACATCGTGCAGCGGCCCGGCCTTCTTTTCGCCCGCCACGAGGAACAGCGCCTCATAGGCCGCGTTCAGCACGGGGAACGTCAGCGTGACCCGGTCCACCGGCGGCGGCAGCACGCCCGGCGGGCTCGACGTGACCCACGCCCGGTCTTCGTTCAGTGCCGCGGCGCCGGGGAACAGTGAGGCCGTATGGCCGTCATCCCCCAAACCCAGCAGGACCAGGTCGAAGCGCGGCGGCGGGCCGTCCGGCGGCACTCCGAACGCCGTGGCCAGCGTCCGGGCGTAGACGGCGGCGCTCTCGGCGGGATCCTTGCAGTCGGTCGGGATGGGGAACACCTGGCCGGGTGGGACGGCCACGCGGTTCAGCAGCGCGCGCCGCGCCATGTTGAAGTTGCTGCGACTGTCTTCCGGGGGCAGGTAACGCTCGTCGCCGAAGAACAGGAACACCTTCGACCAGTCGATCCGCGGCGCCCGCGCCGGCTCGGCGAGGAGAGAATACGTCTTCTCGGGGGTCGAACCTCCCGCAAGGGCGAGGGTGAAGCGGCCGCGGGCGCGGACGGCCTCGCCAGCCGACGCGATGATGTGGTCGGCGGCCTCGGCGGCCAGCCGGTCGGCGTCGCGGTAGACACGCAGCACGGGCTGAGAAACGGCCGTCATGGCGTGCGTCCCTCCTCGTCCATCAGCCAAACACACTCCGACCTTCACTATAGGGAGCAGGCGGCGGAACGAACACCTCCCCCGTCCCGGAGGCACTTCTCGGGGCCGCCAAGGGCTCCGCGATGAAGTTGGTCAATCCCGGCGGCGTCGAGGTGTGGAAAGAGGGCGGCGGCAACGTCCACATGGATGCGCACCACCTGTCCGAGGGCGGGCTGGCCGTGGCGGGCGCGGGCCGGTGACGCCCTGGTTGCGGCGGGGGCGGAGATGGCGGCGGTTCTTCCTTATTCGGCCGCTCGCGGGGCGAACCATCCGGATGCCTGTAGAAGGCGTCTTCCTGCTCCGGACTTGGGCCGAGCAGCTGCCACAGGAGCGGCTTGACGTGCTCCCGGAACTTCACCTGGGCGAGCGGGGGCGGGTGGACCGTCATCTGCCCCTCGAACGTGGTGAGGTGGTAGATGGCGGATTCGACCTTCGCCTTCGGGAACTGCGTGGCCAGATCCTCGATGACTTGGGTCAGCTGTATGTAGGTCATCCCGGCGTAGCCCACGGCGCGGGCAACGGCGCTGTACTCGGGCCAGAAATAAATCTTGTCCAGCAAGGCGACGTCCTTGCTCATCGCGGACCTCCTTCCAGCCTCTCGGCCAGGAAGCCTGGCCAGTAGTCCATCCCGCCGTCGTTGAAGGCGTCGGTCTCGACGGGGTACTCCTCGCCGCATCCCGGATTCACGCACTGGACCGTCATCGTCGCGTCGTCGGCGTCGATGATCTCCAGTTCGCCGCGGCAGGAGCGGCAGCGGCCGTCTCGTAAGTTGACGCGCATGGTGGTTTCCTTTGTCAGTACACCAGGACGGAATGCCGGCCTTCGGGGTCGATCCAGACCTCAACGGGGGGATCCAGGTTCCGGCAGGCGTTGGTTTCCAGGATCTGTCGGAGGACGGTTTCCACGTCCAGGGTTTCGGGCGAGCAGTGGAACACGTCGCGGGCCAGGTCAGCCCACTTGGCGGGCGAGAGGCCCCGGAGGGCCTGGTACACGCTGGTCGGGCGCGGGCTCGCGTTTTCATGGGTGCCCCGGAAGAACTCCGGGGCGAACGACAGGTCGTAGGACATGCTTTCTCCTCGTAGGGTTAGAGACGGTCGATCCCCAGGCACTCCTGTTCCAGTTCCTTCATGAGGTCGGTCAGCGTCTTCATGCGCCGGGTGTGTTGCTCAAGGGCCAGCTCCAGGCGGCCCGGGACGGGGTAGTAATCCCGTCCGTTCGGGCTCATGCCACGGAGGGCGTCGAGGGCAGTCTGGACCGCCGCGTAGGCGGTCTCACGCTGCTCCAGCAGTTCTTGCTTGCTCGTCCCGTTGAGGTGGACGATCGGAAGGACCAGGGCCCGCGAGTGGTTTCGCGGGCACAAGAAGCAGGCGGGCCGGAAACCCCCTGTTCCACAGCGACTACACCCCCGTGGATGGGGACTACGCCATCAGCTTCCACGACCTCATCGAGGTGTACGTGGCCGGCCAGCTGCGCGACCACGGGGTAGCGCTGCAGACGGTGCGCAAGGTCCACCAGCGGTTGGAAACAGACTTCCACACCCCCCACCCCTTTTGCAGGCAGGAACTCCTTACCGATGGTAGGAAGGTGTTCCTTCACGGACTGGACAGCGAAGGCCAGGAACAGAGCCACGATGCCCTGACCGGGCAAGGCGTCTTCGCCGACATCCTGGCGCCGTTCTTGAAGAAGATCGACTACGACAAGGCCGAGCGGCTCGCCCGAAAATGGCACATCGCCAGCGGCGTCGTCCTGGACCCGGCGATCTGCTTCGGTGCGCCTGTCGTCGAGGAAGTGAATCTCCCGACGTCTTCCCTTGCGACCGCGTACCGGGCAAACGGCGAAGATGCTGCGGCCGTCGCGCGCTGGTACGGCGTGGAACCGCGTCACGTCCTCGCGGCGGTGGAGTTCCAGCGCGGGCTTGCCGCATGAGGTTCTTCTTCGACCGCTGCGTGCCGGTCGCCATTGCCCGCATGGTGCGCGGCCTGGAGGAAGGCGGGCCCCACAAGGTCATCTACCTCGATGAGCGCTTCACCAACACGACCCCAGACGAGGAATGGCTGGCCGCTCTCAAGGCGGACGGGGAGCCGGTCTGGAGAGTAATTAGCGCCGATGTCACAATCTTGCGAAGCAAGGTGCAGCGCCACGTGCTCAAGGGTACGGGGTTGGTCTTCTTCGGTCTTGACGGAGCTGGGAGAAGAATTCGCGCTACGAGCACGCCTGGAAATTCATCAAGGTTTGGCCGAAGATCATCGACGCGGCATCCCATCCCAACGCAAAATGCTTCAGGAGTGTACGCCAACAGGAACCTCTCCGTGGAGCGTGCCTGAACCGACACCGGCCGCGCCCTCCACGGCACGCACAGGGCGGGCGCCACGGGCCGCGCGTGGGCAGGCGAGACGTCCGGCCGCCCGGAGCGCCGGCGCTCGCCAGCGGGGCGGCCTGGGGCCTTGCCGTGGCCGCGCGGTGGGGACGACCGTGCGGCACCTGAGCGAGAGCCAGCGTGGCATGGTGGCGGGCCGGATGGCGAATCTCAGGGACGGGCAAAAGCCACCTTCCTTGTCACCTACATCAATTGATGTAGGTGACAAGGAAGAGGGCAAAAGCCCAGAGGTTGCTTCAATTGAAGCACCCTCGGTTCCCCAGGCCGGGGCCGGCGACCGGCCGCATCACGGCCTGAGCCAGGGCCGTCAGCCCCGCCCAGCAGACGACATCCACGGCCACCGTCAGGGCGCCCGGCGCCAGGGCGATGAGGCCCATCGTCTCCTGTGCCACCAGGTAGTCTCGCAGGGTGCCCACGGCGGCGACAGCGGTGAGGAACACCGCCTGCCCCCGCCAGCCAAACCGGCGGGTGACCCGCCAGCCCACGAGGGCCAACATCGCCCACATAACGGCGATCACGGGGTACATCAGCGCCGGGCCGTGGCCGGTATCGTCCGACGGGTAGCGCCAGAAGCCGAGGGCCTGGCAAAGAACTTCCACCCCCACCCCGACCACGGCGACCGCCACGCCGCCCGCCACCGCCCCCAGGACGCGCCGGGCGGTCGCGCGCGTGAAATAGACCGCCGCAACGAGGAGGGTGAGGTACACGCCTGAGGCGAGGAGAAGGAGCTGCTGCGTTGTCATGCGCGCCCACCTCCGCCGCCGACCTGGGGGATCGCTTGACCGGCGCCGGTCAGCGGATTCCGCCCTGCCGGTCAGCATATTCCGGCGCCCGTTGAGTAAGTCCCGCCGCGGCCGGCTCGCCCCGGCCCCATACATATCTCCCTATTGGACACTTCGTGCCCTGTCCGGCAAGGGCGATTCTCCGCCGGGAGGTTGACAGGCGGCCGCCGCCGGTTACCATCGGCAGTAGTCCTGTCTCGACGGTCACTCGTTCGACGCGGAGGGAGGGCCATCATGTTTTCGCGGTGCGGACTGGTGTCGCTGGTCGGCTGCCTGGCGCTGAATGCGTCACTCCTCGCGGGGGACGCGCCCCTGAAGGAGGCGCCCGGCGGCGCCGTGCGGGGCAAGGACGGCCGCACCGCCGCCGAGCGCGAGGACGCCGCCTTGGCCCGCCTCCTCGGGGATCTCGGCCCGGTGCCCTTCTGGCAGACCAGGGACGTCGTCTCCATCGGCGTCACGACGGACGGCCGCAAGATCACCGCCGTCGGCGACGGCGTCGGCGCCCACACCTGGGACGCGCTGACCGGCAAGAAGCTGGCCCTCATCGGCCGGCGCGGCAGCCGCTCCGCCGCCGTCACGCCAGACGGCAAGCTGCTCGCCTCGGTCGAGGTCGATCCGAAGGCCCCCACGAAGTACACGGTCCGCTTGTGGGACCTCCGCGCCAACAGGGAGGTCCGCCGGCTCCGGGGCGAGGGCCCCGCGAGTCAGCTCTTCCTCTCACCCCGAGGCAATCTCCTCGTCGTCTCCGGCAAGGACGACACGCTCACCGTCTGGGACGCGGGCGCCGGCAAGCCTCGTCACGTCTGGCAGGGCGCCGCCCTCCGCCTCGGCTCGCCGCAGGCCCTCGCCTTCTCGCCGGACGAGAAGACCGTCGCCGGCGCGACGTACGACGGCACCGTCCGGGTCTGGGACGCCGCCACGGGGCGGCAGGTCGCCAGCCTGCCGGGGACGGGGAGCGTGACCCGCTTCGTCACCTTCTCCCCCGACGGCAAGGCGCTCGCGGTCGGCAGCGGCGACGGCACGGTGCGCCTGTGGGACATGAGCAGGGGCGGCGCTCTGCGTCAGTTCCGGGTGTCGCCGGAACACGGGGTCAGCAGCGGGGCGTTCTCGCCGGACGGCCGGGTGCTGGCCGTGGGCGGCGTGGGCGTGGGCTGCTACGAGCTGGCCTCGGGCAAGGAGCGGCGGCGGCTGGAGTACCACCGCGGCGCCGTCAACTGCCTGGCGTTCTCCGCGGACGGCAAGCTGCTGGCCTCCGGCGGCGTGGACCGCAGGGCCGCCGTGCAGCGCGTCGCGGCGCCGGTGTGGCGGGTGGGCCTGACGGCGGACATGTGGGCCGACCTGGCCGATCTGGACGCCATGAAGGCGTACCGCGCTGTCAGCGAGCTGATCGCGGTGGGCGGCAAGGCGGTGCCGTTCTTGAAGGAGAAACTGCTGGCGCCTCCTGCGGCCGGCCCGGACGCCGAGCGCTTCACCCGGCCGATCGCAGACCTGGACAGTCCGCGGTTCGCGGCGCGGGAGAAGGCGCTGGCCGAGTTGAAGCGCCTCGGCGCCGCGGCGGGGCCGTTCCTCATGCAGGCGGCGGCCAGGGCCCGCTCCCTGGAGGTGCGGCGCCGCCTCGAACAACTGCTCGTCAACCTGACCCAATCCGACTGGCGGCTTCGGGTCATCCGCACGGTGGAAATCCTGGAGCACCTCGGCACGCCGGAGGCCCGGTCCCTGCTGACGGAACTGGTGGGCGGGGCCTTCGAGGAAGGGCTAGCGCGGGAGGCCCGGGCGGCGCTGCGGCGCCTGCGGACGCGCTGACCCAGCAAGTCCCCCCGGCCTTGCACCCGCAGCCGTATAGCCCTTGCCCCAGTCCCTCTTGCCGTTGCCGTTGAAGCCGACGTACTTCGTTAAGGGCGAGAGCAGGCGGCAGACGACGCAGTTCCCGGAGCCGCGGCTCCGGCGCGTTCTCATGTCCTTGGCCGCGCACGGAGCCGGCCGTGCAACGGGAAATCGCCATGCCCCGCCCCTCCCCGAGTTCCCGGGGTTCGCCGGTGGAATTCGCTTGACCGGCCGCCCTGGCGCGCTACAATGCGACGTGTCGCGGGGGCGGAATGGGAGCGCGGATGTTCTCGCTGGGGCCAGCAAAGAACGGGTGGGCTCGGGAGGTTCAGATATGACTCCAAATAGAGCCGATAGCGTAATCCAGGTATGGACCAATCCTCAGAGCGAGCAAGGAAGGACTTCCCTAATCGGCCTAAGCCCGGACATGCTATACCTCGCGGTCGTGCCGGAGGCGGACTTGCAGCAGGCTGCGGCCAACCTGCAAGAAGGCCACCAAGTCGTTGCCCGGAACGTTCCGCTATCTGCGCTCACGCTGGTTGAGGGAGATCAGGGGGACAAGCTGCTGACTCTTACTGTCAAGCTTGGCGAGGAAAGCACTGACTCTTGGACCATTTGCTTAGCTGACGTAACAGCACGTGATGAATTACTCGACGCTCTTGCTACCCGGCTGGGAAGCACTTGGAAGCGCATCCAGCGGCAGACAAGTCGGCTGACCGCCGCCAGGTGGCCGTTGGTGCTGCTGATCATTTCCGCCGTGCTTACTTGGGTCCTGTACTATGCAGCTCACAGTGGGGATGACTTCCATCTGAAGGGCAAGCAGAAGGCCAAGGGTGAGATGCTCTTACAGTTCGCTCGCGGGATCGGACCAACATGGTCCTTGGTCGTGGGTGGGGTCCTGGCCGCTGTGTTCGGCGTGCAACTTTACCTGAAGGTCGTGAAAGCACCGATGTGCATTACTCTCGCTCCCGCCCTACCAGGACGAGTGTGATAGAGAAAGAGAAAGGGGTCGGGAGTCGATCATCCCTCCCCCACGCCGAGGTACAGCATCCGCACCAGCCGCCTGCCTTGCTTGTCGCGCTTCATGGTCAGCGTCCCGACGCAGACCATGCGCGCGTCGGCGATGGAGGGCGTGCCGACGAGCTTGCGGCGCCAGGCGTCCAGCTCGGAGACCGACAGCTCGATCGTCACGGTGAGAGTCTCCACGCCTGTCAGCAGCACAACGCCACCTCTCACGGTTGCACCCTCACAGAAGACGGCCACGGGAGTGACTCGCCCCGACGAGGGGGGAGGCAAGCCGACGCCCACGGCCAAGTTCAACCATCACGGGCCAGCCGGCTGCCCCCAGCAGCGCCGCCGTCAGTTCCGGGAGCATGTCGTCATCCTCCACGGCGCGGAGGGTCTACCTCGTCCATCGGGCCGCCGCCACCACCTCCGCCCCCGGCCGTGAGCCAGACGATGGCGACGACCACGACGCCCAAGATCACCACCCCCACCACGCCGACGAGCAGCAGCAAGCCCAGACTCATCACAACGCCCCCTTTAAGCGCCGCCCCGCCCCTCGCCTTGCCTGCGGCCCTTCATCCACGCCACAGTTCGGGGTCACCCCCCCGGGTCAGCCGCCTGCACCGTCAGCGTCCGCTCCAGCAGCACGCCGCGTGCCAGGGCGACTGGTTCGCCGACCGGATGGACGACTGGTCCGCCACACTGGCGACAGGCCGTGCCCATGTTCACGTCTTTCGCAAGACCAGCCTGCAATACGTCCGCAGTGGCGAGGACGTCAACCGGCAGGTGGCGAACGACGCTCGGGTAAGCGAATCGGTCCTGATGACGAGCTACGTGAGTGTTAAGGACCGGAAAGGGCTGTTTCTTGTGAAATCTTGTGAACTGTCAGAAGGGTGGTGAAACTCCTTTTTCTTGGTTTGTCGCAAGTCCTTTTGTACCTTGATCTTCCGAATATCCCCGACAGGGCTCGAACCTGTAACCTTCGGCTTCGGAGGCCGACGCTCTATCCAGTTGAGCTACGGGGACAGGACCTATCTGAAACTGATTATACGCGCCCGCACCCGGGTGTCCAGAGAAGGACCGGCCAGGCCGTCGCCCCGTGAAACGTGAAGTCCGCGCGGTACGCTTGTGCCGGGGCGCCCGCGCGGTTAGGATACAGCTACGGGATTCCCCCGTGGCCCCGCGCCGCGATGAATGGGCTTGATATCGGCGCCTTGACAGGATGGCTGATGCTAAACTCCGCCAGGCGATCGCCCTGGAAGCCGCCCGCCTGATGTACGAGCGGGTTGAGTCCGAATACTACACCGCCAAGCGCAAGGCGGCCAAGCGCCTGTGCCGCCGCGGCGTCAAGCCGGAGGACCTCCCCTCCAACGCCGAGATCCGCGACCAGATCCAGCTCTTCGCCCGCATCCACGAGGGCGACAAACGCCTCGAACACCTGCGCGACATGCGCCTCGCCGCCCTGCGCCTGATGCGCCTGCTCCGCCCCTTCCGCCCGCGCCTCATCGGCAGCGTCATGACCGGCCACGTCCGCAAGGGCTCCGACATCGACCTGCACGTCTTCACCGACTCGGTCAGCCTGGTCACCGGCCTCCTGGAGCACGAGGGCCACCAGTTCGACGTCGAGCGCAAGCAGATCGTTAAGCACAACGAGGCCCGCGTCTTCACGCACGTCCACGTCCACGACCGCTTCAACTTCGAGCTGACCGTTTACGCGGAGGACAAGGCGCACTACGTCTTCAAGAGTTCCGTGACGGGCAAGGCCATCGAGCGCGCCTCGATCCGCGAACTGGAGGAGCTGCTGGCGCGCGAGTACCCCGACCTCGACCTGGAGGGCGAGCTGCACGCCGCGGAGGCCGCCCTCGACCCGTACCACCTGTACCGCCTGCTGCTGCTGCCGCTGGAGACCGTCTGCCAGTCGCCGCAGTACCACCCCGAGGGCGACGTCCTCTACCACTCGCTCCAGGTCTTCGAGCTGGCGCGCGACACGCGGCCTTACGACGAGGAGTTCCTGCTGGCGGCCCTGCTGCACGACGTCGGCAAGGGCATCGACCGCGGCGACCACGTCGCGGCCGCCCTGTCGGCCCTCGACGGCCTCATCACCGACCGCACGCGCTTCCTGATCGAGCACCACATGGACGCCCACGACTACCGCAGCGGCAAGCTGGGCGCCCGGCTGCGGCGTGCCCTGGAGGCGTCGCCGGACTTCGAGGAGCTGCTGCTGCTGCGCGAGCTCGACGACGCCGGCCGCGTGTCCGGTGCCGTGGTCGGGACGGTTGACGAGGCCCTGGATTACCTCAAGGAGCTGGAGCGCAGCAACGGCTGAGAGGGATTGACGTGGTCGAGGCGCCGCTGGCCGAGTTCCCCGTGGTGATCCAGCTCCCGGTACTCTGGGGCGAGATGGACGCCTACCGCCACGTCAACAACGTCGTCTACTTCCGCTACTTCGAGAACGCCCGGCTGGAGTATTTCCGGCGCCTCGACTGGTTCGAGCTCGAGCGGCAGACGGATGTCAGCCCGATCCTGCAGGCGACGCAGGCGCGCTTCCGCCGACCGCTGACTTACCCCGACACCATCTCGGTCGGGGCGCGCGTGATCCACCTCGGCGAGGACCGCTTCACGCTGGAGCATTCGATCGTGAGCCACAACCAGGGGGCGGTGGTGACGGAAGGTCAGGGGACGGTGGTGACGTACAACCACGCCGAGGGGCGGAAGGTACCCATCCCCGAGGAGCTGCGCCGCCGCATCGCCGAGCTGGAGGCGACGGTGCAGCGGACCGTTTAACTAAGACCATGCAAGAGGGAGAGCGAGCGGCGGGGCTTGTCCCTGCTGTCTTGCCGCCGCCATGCCGATCCACACGACGTCCCCTCTCCTCGCCGCAACGACAACCTCCGGCCCGTGGCCGGCCGTCTGTACCGCTGCCGCCCTCGTGCTGCTGCTCGTGCTCGTCATCCGCTGGAAAGTCCACGCCTTCGTCGCCCTGCTCGTGGCCAGCCTGGCGGCGGGCCTCGCCGCTGGGCTGCCGCCGGGGCGCGTCCTGGCGGCGATCGGCAAGGGCGTCGGCGACATCATGGCTGGCGTGGCGGTGATCCTCGCCCTCGGCGCCATGCTCGGCAAGATGCTCGACGTCAGCGGCGCCGCCCAGGTCATCGCCCGCACCCTGATCCACGGCTTCGGCGTCCGCCGGGCGTCGCTGGCCATCCTCGCTGCCGCCTACCTGATCGGCATCCCGGTGCTGTTCAACGTCGGCTTCCTCCTGCTGATGCCGATCATGTGGCGGCTGCAGCGCGACACCGGCCGGTCGCTGCTCTGGTTCGTGCTGCCGCTGGCGTTCAGCCTCGGCGTCACCCACTCCCTGGTGCCGCCCCACCCCGGCATCGTCGGCGCCATCCACGCCCTGGCGCCGGCGGCCGCGCGCAACACGGTCATGGTCCAGACGATCCTGTTCGGCACGCTGATGGGCATCCCCCTGGTGCTGGTCGGCTGGCTCGGCCCCGGGCGCTGGTGGGCGGCGCGGCAGATGGTCACGCCGCCCGAGCACCTGGCCCCGGCGGACGCCCCAGCCGCGGACGACGCCAGGGAAGCGGATGCGCCGTCGTTCGCCCTGTCGCTGCTGATCGTGGTGCTGCCGCTGGTGCAGAGCGTGCTGGGCTTCAGCGCCAGCCTGCTCGGCGAGATGAAAATGCTGCCGGAGTGGATGACCGCCGCGCCGGCGGAGCGCTCCGAGTTGCCGGAGGCGCTGGCGTTCCTGGCGCACCCGCCGGTCGCGTGGCTGCAGTTCCTGGGGCACCCGACGATGGCGCTGCTGGTGCCGACGGGGCTGGCGTTCGTGCTGCTGGGGGTGCGCCGGGGCATGACGGCGGCGCGGCTGTCGAAGGTGGCGGGCGACGCGCTGACGGACGTGGGCGGCATCCTGTTCCTGTTCGGGGCGGCGGGCGGCTTCAAGGAGGTGATCCAGGCGAGCGGGGCGGGCGATTATATCGCGGGGCTGGTGCTGCGGCTGGACGTGCCGAAGGTGGTGGTGTTCTACCTGGTGGCGGTGCTGATGCGCGTGGCGCTGGGGTCGGCGACGGCCGCGATCCTGACGGCGTCGGCGCTGCTGGCGTCGGCGGCGCGGGGGTTGCCGGGGCAGGAGACGCTGCTGGTGCTGGCGGTCGCCAACGGTGTGACGTTCGGGACGCAGCCGGCCGACAGCGGCTTCTGGATGGTGACGGAGTACTGCAACCTGAGCGTGCGCGACGTGATGATCCGCTTCAACGCCTGCCGCATTCTCATGTCGTTGACCGGCCTGGGGCTGCTGCTGGCGTATGAGCTATGGCCAGGGCGGTAGGCCGTGAGTGTCAGCAGCGTGTCGGGCGGTCGCCCGTGCGCCATGCCCGCGACCCGCGGGTATCACAAGCTGCGGACGCGACGGGGTGAGGCGGTGAACCCCGACCGCACTATTTGCCACCGCGGTCAGGCGCAGAGCCTGGTTCGGCCGGCTTTCGCTTCCGGCCGCGCCGCCCCGAAGCTCTGGACGCTTCTACGTCCGCCCAGAACTCCTCATGGCTGAGAACTTCCCCTTCACGAATCTGCTTGCGTGAGGCTTCTAAAATGGCCTGCAGCCGCGGCGAATACGCCATGAGCAGCCGCTCGATCTCCTCCTCATCCTGGATCCCCACGATGACTGCCACAGGCCTGCCGTTCCGCGTGACGACTACCGGCCCCGCCTCACTGGCCTTCAAGAAAGCGCTGAACTGTGACTTGACTTCCGCCACCGATGCGATTTTCATAAGTCCATCTCCTCTCCGCCAACGAGCAGGCGATTGCCGTCTTTCTCGCCGATCGCCACGATCTGCACAGCACGATGCCCTTCGTCAATGTCGTACAAGACGCGGAAGCGGTTGTCGGGGCCAAAGCGAATTTCCCACTGCGCTGCGAAGGGGGCAGGCTGGCGCAGCGGCTTGCGGTTCTTCGTTTCGACGCCCGGCTCGAACCGCAACTGCTCCTCAATCTTCTCGCGGATCAGGCTATCGTACTTGGTGTCGATAGCCTTCAGATGCTTCGTCACCCCGCGCGCATAGATCAAGGTGTAGGGTTGCCGCCGCGTCATGATAGTCATAATTCTGGCCATCCCGGCGCGACGTGTCAAGCCCCGAGTCCCAACCGCCGGGCAACGAGGCGCAGACCCCGGGAGAACCCCCCCTGATACAATGCCCTCCGTCGTCCGATCGCACCGGAGGTTTCTCATGCAGGGCCTGGAAATCGAAGCCGTTTACGAAAAGGGCACCCTCAAGCTCCGGCGCGAGTTGCCGCTGGCCGAGGGGCAGAAGGTCACGCTCACCATCCACCCAGTGCCGGGAGTGGTGAGGCGGTCGTACGGCCGTATCCAGTCCACGCTCCCGCCTGACGAGTTGGAGCGGATCGCGCGGGATCCCGGAGTTGGCCTTCTGGAAAGCCCATGACCTTCGAGGACATCCCCGCGGGCGCTGCGGTCTTCGTGGACGCGAACGTCTTCGTGTACCCCTACGAGCCGTATCCCGTCTTCGGCTTCCGTTTTCGGCTCCGCCAACTTTCTCCTCGCGATCGTCCCGGCCGGCGGATAAAGTACAGTCTCAGCCAGAGGAAAGAGGCGTGGGTTGTGCCACGGGTTGGCCGCACTCCCTTGACGTCGAGTGTCATCATGGACTGGTGGCGGCCAACCCGTGCGGAGCGCCCGGCGGAGGCGGCGGCACGGGTTGGCCGCCCATCCGTCCAGGGTAAAGCCGGACGTCGAGGACGGCGGCCAACCCGTGGCACAACCCCGTCGCCCTCTCCAGGCTGAAATCAAAACCTGTGCCGCGAGTCCCTTCCGGACAACGAGCGTCGCGGCACGTTCGCGCCCCGGACAACGAGGTCTTGACCATGCCCGAGCCGAATCCGAACCGCCCCGCCGACCGCAACCTGCTGTTCGGCATCCTGGCTTTGCAGATGGACTTCATCACCCGCGACGCCCTCATCAAGGCGATGAACGCCTGGGTCCTGGAGAAGGCCAGGCCCCTCGGTCACATCCTTCAGGAGCACGGCGCCCTGCGCGAGGACGCCCGTGCCCTGCTGGAGGCGCTCGTGCAGAAGCACCTGGAGATGCACGGCGATGACGCGCACGCAAGCCTGGCGGCCGTCTCGTCCGTCGGCTCCGTGCGGCAGGAGCTGGAGCAGGTCGCCGACCCCGACCTGCACGCCAGCCTCGCCCACGTCTCCATGGCTCGCAAGGAAGAGGAAGACCCCTACGCCTCGCGCGCGGCCTCGGTGGGTACGCCGACCTCGTCGGGGCTGCGGTTCCGCGTGCTGCGGCCGCACGCGAAAGGCGGCCTCGGCCAGGTGTCCGTTGCCCTGGACGAGGAGCTGCACCGCGAGGTGGCGCTCAAGGAGATTCAGGATCGCTACGCCGACGACCCGCACAGCCGCACGCGCTTCGTGCTGGAGGCGGAGGTGACGGGCGGCCTGGAGCACCCGGGCATTGTCCCCGTCTACGGGCTGGGCTGCTACGACGATGGCCGGCCGTTCTACGCGATGCGCTTCATCAGGGGCGACTCTCTCCAGGATGCCATCGCCAAGTTCCACCAGGCGGAGGGGCCGAAGCGTGATCCGGGCGAGCGAGCGCTGGCGCTGCGGGGGCTGCTGGGGCGGTTCGTGGCCGTGTGCAACGCCATCGCCTACGCCCATGCGCGCGGCGTGCTGCACCGCGATCTGAAGCCGGGTAACGTCATGCTCGGGAAGTACGGCGAGACCCTCGTCGTCGATTGGGGACTCGCCAAGGTCATGGGCCGCGGGCAGCTGCCAACGGAGCCCCCTGAGCCGTACCTGGTGCTGTCGTCGGCCGATAGCGGGGCGCCCACGCAGATGGGGAGCGCCCTGGGCACGCCGCAGTTCATGTCGCCGGAGCAGGCGGCGGGGCGGCTGGACCTGCTCGGCCCGGCCAGCGACGTCTACAGCCTCGGCGCCACGCTCTACCACCTGCTCACGGGCAAGGCCCCGTTCGAGGGGGCGGACGCCGGCGCGATCCTACAGAAGGTGCAGCAGGGCGAGTTCCCGGCGCCGCGACGGGTGAGCCGGGCGGTGGCGGCGGCGCTGGAGGCGGTCTGCCTGAAGGCGATGGCGCTCAGGCCGGAGGAGCGGTATGCGTCGGCGCGAGCGCTGGCCGACGACGTGGAGCACTGGCTGGCCGACGAGCCGGTCACGGCTTACCGTGAGCCGCTGCTTCGTCGCGTGGGGCGCTGGCGCCGGCGGCACCCCGCCACGACGGCGACCTTGCTGGTGACTCTCCTGCTGGCGGGCGGCGGGTGGCTGTGGTTGGAGTGGGACCGCCAGGGGCGGCGCGAGGAGACGGGGCGGCGACTCAACCTGGCGCTGGGCAAGGCCGAGCAGTTGCGCGACCAGGCCCGCAAGATCGCCCTGGACGAGCCGGCGCGTGCGGAGGTGGCGGTGGCGTTGTGGAAGCAGGGGCTGGCGGCCGTGGAGGAGGCGGAAGGCGTGCTCGCCACCGGGCTCGCGGACGAGACCCTACGGCGGGAGGTGGGTGCGCTGCGGGGAGAGCTGGAAAAGGCTGCGGGGGCGGCGGCAGCGACCCTGGCGCAACTGCGCAAAAACGCGAAGCTCCGGGCCGACACCGAGAACGCGCCGCTGCTGGCTCTCCTCACGCAGGACGGCCGGTTAGATTACCGGTCTGCCGACGAGGCCTTCGCGCGGGCCTTCCGGGAGTACGGTATGGACATCCGGGCATCGAGTCCGGAGGCGGTGGAACGCTGGCTGCGGCAGTGCCCGGCGCACATGGTCGAGCCGCTTGTCGTGGCGCTGAACGACTGGGAGCAGTATGCGGTCTCGGCGAAAGAGCGCGAGCGGCTGCGCCAGGTACTCCGACGCGTGGACCAAGATCCCTGGCGACAGCAGTTGCGTGACGCCCTGGTGCGGAAAGACGCTGCTCGGCTGCGCGCGTTGGCTGCCGAGGCAAAAGGCAAGAGCCTCCCCGCACCGGTCCTCGCCGACCTGGGGCAAGCCTTGCTCCGCCAGAAGGAGACAGCCCTCGCCGTGGACCTGCTGCGGCGGGCGCAGAGCGCTTACCCGGCGGATTTCCGCGTTCACTTCTCCTTGGGGGCGAGCCTGGTGGCGCTGAAAGCGGGGCGGCCCGCCTCGCTGGAGGAGGCGGTTGGTTGCATGCGTGCGGCACTGGCCCGGCGACCAGAAACCAGCTTCGCGCACAGTAGCCTCGCCCACGTCCTGCTGGAGAAGAAGGACGTGGCGGGGGCCATCGCCGCCTGCCGCAAGGCCATCGCACTCGACCCCAACTACGCACCCGCCCACAACGAGCTCGGCACCGCCTTGGCAGACAAAAAGGACGTGGCGGGGGCCATCGCTGCCTTCCGCAAGGCCATCGCACTCGACCCCAATCTCGCAGGGGTCCACAGCAACCTCGGCATCGCGCTTGCGGACAAGAAGGACCTGGTGGGGGCCATCGCCGCCTACCGCAAGGCCATCCACCTTGACCCCAACTTCGCAGGGGCCCACCACGGCCTCGGCAACGCCCTGCGCGAGAAGCAGGATCTGGCGGGGGCCATCGCCGCCTATCGCAAGGCCATCCACCTCGACCCCGACTACGCACCGGCCCACTCCAGCCTCGGCGCCGCCCTGCACGTGAAGAAGGACGTGGCGGGGGCCATCGCCGCCTACCGCAAGGCCATCGAACTCGACCCCAAACTCCCACAGGCCCACTACAACCTCGGCGCCGCCCTGCGGGAGAAGAAGGACCTTGCGGGGGCCATCGCCGCCTGCCGCAGGGCCATCGCACTCGACCCGAACCTCGCACCCGCCTACAGCAACCTCGGCATCGCCCTGTATGAGAAGAAGGACCTGGCGGGGGCCATCGCCGCCTACCGCAAGGCCATCGAACTCGAACCCAAATACACACGCGACCACTACAACATCGGCCTCGCCCTGCGCGACAAGGGCCACTTCACCGAATCACTCGCTAGCTTCCGGCGCTTCCACACGCTCGCTTCTGGGCACCCAGCATGGAAGGAACTTGCCGCCAAGGCCGTCCGCGAAGCCGAGCAACTGGTCGCCCTCGAAAGCAAACTAACCGCCGTCCTCAAGGGGGAAGCCCAACCGACAGACGCTGCCGAGGGAGTCCTGCTCGCGGGTGTCTGCCAGCAAGAATACAAGCGGCTGTATACCGCTTCAGCCCGCCTTTACGCCGCGGCCTTCGCCGCCGACCCCAAACTGCAAGATGTCGAAAATACCTCTCATCGGTACAATGCCGCCTGTGCTGCGACCTTGGCGGCTGCGGGCGAAGGTGAAGATGCCGCGAAACTCACTGACAAGGAGCGCTCACGTTGGCGGCAACAGGCCCTTGACTGGCTACGTGCCGACCTGGCCCTGTGCGTCAAGCTGGCGGGAGACGGCAGTGCCAAAACGAAAGTTCAGCTCCAGACGACTCTCCAGCACTGGCAACGCGACACGGACCTGGCGAGCGTGCGCGACGAAGCCGCCCTGGCCCGTCTGCCCGAAACCGAGCGCACCGCGTGGCAACAACTCTGGACGGACGTGGCCGCGACCCTCAAGAAGGCGCGCGGCGTGGGGAAGTCCGCGAAGTGACCCCACCCGCTTCGGCCCCGGCGGGCAGAGTGGGGCCGGTCCCTGGGCTCGTTCCTGCGGCTGGATTCACCTTGACGGCCTCCCTCCCTTGAGACACGATGGGCAGAAGGGAAAGATGATCACCGACATCCGTCTTTATCGACGCTGATCGAAGCGACAGGTCTGCCCTTTCTTCTCTTTCGGCCTACCGTCGGGTTGATGACAGGGAAAGCGTGGCTGTACGATGGTGACGATTACCTTTGCGGACCGCGACACGGAGAAGCGAGCCCTGGCTTTTCTCCTTGGCCGCTTCTCGGGGCGCGTCCTCCGCTCCGGCGAGCACCTGGTCCCCGAGGCCGCCCTGGAAGCCCTCGCCGACCAGAACATCCCCTTCACCGTCAAGGGCAAGACGACGTATGAGCAGCAAGTGGCGGCGATTCGAGGTGCTGCTCCCTCTCCAGTTCAATGACGGGCGCGAAGTGCCGTCCGAGTGGCTCGCCGAAGCGGTTCTGGAAATCGTGGATCACTTCGGGTCCGTCAGCTACGAGACCCAGAAGGTGGAAGGTCACTGGCGGCACAGCGGGGTGGTCTACCGCGATAACCTCGTGAAGCTGGTCGTCGATGTCCCCGACTCCGTCAAGCAGCGGCGCTGGATGAAAGAGTTCAAGACCCGCTGGAAAGCCCGGCTGCAGCAACTCGAATTATGGATGGTGAGTTACCGCATCGAGATCGAATAAGCGAACCCGGAACGCCGCCGAGGCGGCCAGGGACGTGCGAGAACTGCCCGCGACACCGCCGCTGAAACCCCGACCGCGATCGGATAGACTGGCCGGTAGGAGGTGACGCCATGCCGATCCACGACTGGACCCGCGTCAGCGACGGGACGTTCCACGCCTTTCATGTGAGTTGGGTGTCCGCGATTCAGGAGGCCCTGAATGATGGCCTCCTGCCGCCCGCGTACTACGCACAGGCGGAGCAGGTCGCCGGTCCACTCGGCCCCGACGTGCTGACCCTGCAGACCAACGGGTCCCCGGACGGCGAGACGGCCGAACCGGGCGGGCTCGCGGTCGCCACCGCCCCGCCGCGACCGCGCCTGGTCGGCGAAACCGTGATGGATGACTACGTCTCCAAGCGCCGTACCATCATCATCCGGCACACCAGTGGCGATCGCATCGTCGCCCTGGCGGAGATCCTCTCTCCGGGAAACAAGGGCAGTCGCCATGCGCTGCGATCGTTCGTGGACAAGGCCGTCGAGGCCCTGTACCGGGGGTATCACCTCCTCGTCGTGGACCTGTTCCCGCCGACGCGGCGCGACCCGCAGGGCATCCACGCGGCGATCTGGCAGGAGATCAGCGACGACCCGTTCGAGCTGCCCGCGGGCGCGCCGCTGACCCTCGCCGCGTACTCGGCCGGGTCGGTCAAGCGGGCCTACGTCGAGCCGACCGCGGTCGGCCGGGTGCTGCTGGAGATGCCGCTGTTCCTGGAACCGGACATTTACGTGAACGTGCCCCTGGAGGCGACGTACCAGGCCGCCTACCGCGGCGTCCCCCGGCGCTGGAAACCGGTGCTGGAGTCAACCGCGTGACCGGGCCGGCCGAATCCGCGGCGAGGGTCAATGGCGCGCCCGTCCGTAACGGCGAAGTCGGGCATCGTGGCGGTTGTGTCCGGGCGGCCGCGCGGCTCTGACTCATTCACGGGATTCCCCCGTGGCCCCGCGCCGCGTTGAATGGGCGCGCCTCATCGGAAGCGTCGTGACCGGCCACGTCCGCAAAAGCTCCGACATCGACTTACACGTCTTCACCGACACGGTCGGCCTGGTGGCCGGAGGGCGGCGCGCCGGCGGAGGTTTTTTTCCTTTGACCGCCGGGTGGTGCGCGACTACGATCGGAACCGCGTGAGGTCGGCGGCCCGACTGTCGCCGGCAGGGATGGCACGTGGCCCCGGGTCGTTCTCTCCCATGATTGCCGTCGATTGCCCGCGCTGCGGGCGCACCTGGTACAGTGACGAGGAAGAGGCCGGCAAGGTCCGACTCTGCTCGGACTGCGCCCGTCACCTGCGCGACCAGCGGCGTGGTTTTGTCCTGCAATTCGACGCCTTCGCGATCACCGCGCTGGTCTTGCTCGGCGTGGACCTCTTCCTGATCCTCCTCGCCGCCCTGGTTCCGGAGCCGTTCGGCGTCCTCCTCCTGGTCTACGGCGGCATCCTCCTACTCGGCGGCGTGACGCTGTTCCGCGTGCTGAGCTGGGAGCACTGGCACCTGAGCGACGTGGACTGGACGGTGGCGCGCTGGGCGGTGCTGGCGGCGCTGATGGGGCTGGCGTGCGTGCTGGCGTACTTCTCCCTCGTCCCGTCCACGCGCCACGCCTTTCCCGACGGCAGGAGGAGCGAGGGGGAAGCGCGGCCCGTCCCGGGGCGGGTGTCATCCCGAGTCTATTGGTGTTCCCCAGGCCCTCTCTACTGGAGCTGTTGGAATGGATCGGCAACCCCTTCTCGCGTCGTCCCCGAGCCGGTCACTCCGGCGACCGCTCGCTCTGTTGCTCCTGGTTCTTGCCGGCTGCAGTCGTGACCAGGGTCAACCGCCACCGGCGCAGGGCGGGAAGGACGGGCCTTTCCCCTTGACCGAGGCGCGGCGCGGCTTGAAGACCCGGCTCGCCCGGGAGGAGTCCGCCCGGACGCGCGTGGCGAACCCGCCCGCGAACCTGTTCCGCACCGTCCGCTACGACGCCCCGCTCGGCAAGATGGCCGCCTACCTCAGCCCGGATCCGAAAGACGGCAAGAAACACCCGGCCATCATCTGGATCACCGGCGGCGACTGCAACACGATCTACCAGGGCTGCTGGAAGGAAGGGCCGCCGCAGAACGACCAGTCCGCCAGCGCCTTCCGCAAGGCCGGGATCCTCATGATGTTCCCATCGCTGCGTGGCGGCAACGACAACCCGGGGGTGCGCGAGGGCTTTCTCGGCGAGGTGGACGACGTGCTGGCCGCGGCGGCCTACCTCGGCAAGCAGGAGTTCGTCGATCCGAACCGTATTTACCTCGGCGGCCACAGCACCGGCGGCACCCTCGTCCTCCTCGCCGCCGAAAGTTCCGACCGCTTCCGCGCCGTCTTCTCCTTCGGCCCGGTGGACGACGTCGCCGGCTACCCCGCCGAGTACCAGCCCTTCAACGTCTCCGACCGGCAGGAAGTAAAACTTCGGTCCCCCCTCCACTGGCTCGCGTCGGTCCGTGTGCCGGTGTTCGTCTTCGAGGGCAGCGCGCGCGGGAACGTGCATTGTCTGCAAACGATGGCCCGGGCCTCGACCAACCCCAACGTCCATTTCCTGCCGGTGCGGGGCGCGGACCATTTCAGCCTGCTCGCCCCGACGACGCGCCTCATCGCGTCCAAGATTTTGCGCGACGACGGCGCGCGGACCAACCTAACTTTCACCGAGGAGGAAGTGAACCGGGTCGCCGGGAAGTGAGAATGTGTTCCAGAAGGGGGAAAGCGCGGCTGACAGAGCCGTGGCACAAGGAAACGTAAACCGCTCTAGTGGGTCGTCAATCTTCATTTGACGGGTAACGAAACCCGTAGGTCGTTCCCTCGCTTGCGCTTCGGGCTTGTGTTACCCGTCAAATGAAGATTGACGACCCACTAGCCTTTCCCTGAACAGCGCGGTTCGGGCGCGACACCGGCGCCGAAAACCACAAAATCATTCGCAGCGGAGGAGCGCCGAATCTTCTCGGCCTGAGAGAGTGAAACCACCACGCGCTCCCCGCGCCGGAACGTGGTTCTCTCGTCGTCCTCCACCGCTTCCAGAGGTCCCTTGTACAGGACGGCGACCGCCCCGCCCTGTGCGGGGGCATCCGGCCTGGTCCCCAGCAGCCGCACCTCGCGCAGCTCGACGCCTTGTACCTGGAAACAGTGGACGTCGCCGAGCTTCTCGAACTCCAGCCCGGTGAAGCCGGCCCGCTCCAGTGCCTCCAGCGGTTCCGTCTCGACCGGCACGCGCCGCACCAGCGACGCCAGGCCGGGCAGACCGGGCGTGCCGGGGAAAGGCCGGTCCGACACCAGCCCATGCACCTCGATGCGGCCGCCGGGCCGCAGCACGCGCCGTGCCTCGGCCAGCAGCCCTTGCAGAGTCCCCTCGGCGAGGGCCGCGTTGAACGTCCCTTCGAGGCGGACCAGGTCGAGCGCCCCGTCGCCATGCGCGATGCGCGCCGGCACCGGCTCGGTGAGGCGGTGTTCCCACGCGGACGCCGACGCGCCGGCGTCCGGACTGACCGGCGGGTCCTCGAAGCCGGAGTGGTCGAGATCCTCGTGCAGGGTGTAGATCTCCCACAGCGTCTTGTCCGGGTCGTGGACCCAGAACTTCGTCTGCCGGGAGTAGCAGCACTCCACGCCCTCCTGCCGCTGCGTGGCCATCCCCGCCTCCTCCAGGCGGCGCTGCACCGCGACGAGCGCCGCCGCATCCGGCAGGCGCAGGCCGGCGTGGTTGAGCGCGCCGCCGGGCAGCTGCGGACTGGGGTAGAGCGCCAGCACCAGGGGCGGCTGTTCCAGCTCGAACCGGGCATAGTCCTCGACGTGCTTCGCGGCGCGCACCCCGAGGAGCACCTCGTAGAAGCGCACGGCACGGCCCAGGTCGCTGACGTTCAGACCGACGTGAAAGCGCGTCGTCGTCGCCGTGGCGGTCATCGAAGATCCTCCGGGTACGGTCAGCAGGTCGGGCAGGCAGTGCCCGCCGCGTCCAGGAAGAGGAAGTGGTCGGCGGTTGGCCCGAGGCGCAGCTGCTCCCAGACCGCGAGCGGGACGCTCACGCGCCGGCCGCGGGGGAACACGTACCCGCCATCGACGCGGGCCTGGCGGAACGGCCCTCGGTAGAGGACGTGTCGCGCGCCGCCCACACCCGGCGCCTCGGGCTTCCAGGCGACGTACTTCACCTCGCGCATCTCGACGCCCTCGTGGGTGAACCAGGCCTGTTCCGTGAACTTGACCGCCTGGATGCCGACGAGCCCGGCGGCGCGGAAGCGGTCGATCGGCTCGGTGTGGACGGGGACGCGCGCGACCAGGGCCGCCAGCCCCGGGAGCCGCGGCGACGCCCCGGGCAGGGGGCGGTCGGCCATCAGGCCATGCGTCACGACCTTGCCCCCCGGCTTCAGCACGCGGACGGCCTCGCGGAGCAGCGCGTCCAGCTCGCCCTCGTCGAGGGCGGCGTTGAAAGTCCCCGTCAGGCGGACCTCATCGACCGTCCCGTCCGCGTGGGCAATTCGACCCGTAAAAGGCTCCGTAACGTAGTGCTCCCACACTAGCGGGCCGGGCGGCGGCGCGCGCCGCGCCGCGGGGCCGCTCAGACTCATCCGCACGGCCTCGGGGAGCACGTCCTCCTCGACAACGTAGACCTCCCAGAAGGTGCCGTCCGGGTCCTGCGCCCAGACCTTGTTCTGGCGCGCGTAGCCGCAGACCGTGCCGTTCTGGGCCTGGGTGCCGATCCCCGCGGCCTCCAGGCGCGCCCGGTAACGCCCGACCGTCTCGGCGTCCGCGACGCGCAGCCCGACGTGGCTGAGCGAGCCTCCCGGCCCCGGACGGCGCGGCACCAGGGAGAGGATCACGGGCGGTTCCTCGACCTCGAACTTGGCGTAGTCGTCGTGCTGCTTGGCGGGTTCCTGCCCGAACAGCACGCGGTAGAACGCGACGGCCCGGTCGATGTCCGCGACGTTGAGGGACAGGTGGAACTTCACCACGGGGTCGGCTGCGACGGTGGCCATCAGGCGTTCCTCTGCGGGACCGGAAGCGGGGCGAGCCACGCCGCCAGACTGAGGGCGACGGCGAGCAGGGCGGCGACGAAGAACAGCGGCGCGTACGAGCCGAACGAGTCCTTGCACAGACGCAGCAGAACCGGCCCGAGGGCGGAGGCGACCACCGTGATCGCCTGGACGGTCGCCTGGATGGCCCCCAGGTGGGCGCGCCCGAAAGCGTGGCCGTAGACCGTGAAGAAGACCACGGTGACGATCCCGCCGGAGATGCCGAGCGCGACCGCGTACAGCACCACCTGCACGGTCGATTGTAACAACGGGAACGCCACGAGCGAGGCGGCGAAGACGAGCATGCCGATGGCGAGCAGGCGCCCCAGCGGCCAGCGGCCGCTGAGCCAGCCGCCGACGAGGTTTGCCGGCAGGCCACTCCCCGCCAGCACCGCCATCACGAGCAGGAACGTGTCGTGGCCGAAACCGCGGTCCGCCAGCAGCGACTCGTTGAACAGGGTGACGGCGGACCAGACGAGGTTGAACAGGGCGGCGGCGAGCGTGAACGCCCAGAACGCGGGGCTGCGGAGGGCGCGCTTTAGGGGCAGGTCGAGCGCGGCCGGCCCCGCCTCCGCGGCCATCGGGGGCCCCTCGTCGGCCGCCACGCCGACCGATTCGGGCGTGCTCCGCGCCAGCAGCCAGCCGAGCGGGGCCAGGCCGAGGAGCAGACACAGCCCGACCGCCTCCGGGCGCCAGCCGAGGGCCTGCACTGCGGCCCCCGTGCCGAGCGTGGTGGCGACGAAGCCGATGGCGAGCAGCACCGAGTAGATCCCCATCGCCAGCCCCAGCCGGCGCGTGAACCACTTGCCGACCATGGCCATGCTGACGACGGAGAGGGCGCCCTGGCCCAGCCCCCGGACCAGCGTGAGGGTGAAGAACAGGACGGCGGCGTCCGCGGCGTGTGCCATTGCCACGACGGCCACGCCCAGCGCCGCTGCCACGCCGACCAGCACGGGGCGGACGCCGAAGCGGTCGATCAGCCGCCCGACCGGCAGGCACAGCGCGGCGCCAATCAGGATGGCCCAGAAGTTCAGCACACTGAAGAGCGTCTCGCCGACGCCGAGGGCGGGGTCTTCCGTGAGCGGCTTGGCGATGAGGCCCAGGCCGTGCGTGCGCCCGGGCAGGGTGGCGCTCATCGCCGCGCTCGCCACGACGAGGTTCACCCAGCCGTAGTAGAACGGCAGCCGCCGCGGCAGGGAAGGGGCCAGGACGGTCGAAGACATTCAGGGCCTCAATTAGGTGCTTGGCAGGAAATAATCTCCCCGTAGGACGGCTCTCCCGAGCCGTCCCAACGCCCCGGACGGCTCGGGAGAGCCGTCCTACGGGGAGACGATTTCCTGCCGCTCGCCTTACGCCGAAAGTCGGGTCAGGGGGCTACCTGGACACAGGTGACGGCCTTGTCGTCGCGGGCGTAGAGCCGGCCGTTCGCCAGCGCGGGGACCACGAACGTCGGGCCGCACACCTTCGCGCTGGCCAGCTCGCGGTAGGCCTTGCGGTTGGCGTCGATGAGCTTCAGTGTGCCGGACTCGGCGAGCAGCAATAGCTTGTCGTCGCCGGTGCGAATCAGGCCGGCGTGGTAGTCGGCCACGTCGGCCCGGCTCCATAGCTCCTTGCCCGTCTTGACATCGACGCAGCGGAGGGCGGACACGGCCCGCATCGGGGTGACGGCGGTGGTGACCAGGTAGAGCTGATCCTTGCCGACCGGGACGGGCGTGGCGAAGTAGCAGGTCAGGGCGGGGTTGCGCCACGCCTCTGTCGCCTCCAGCTTGTCGCCCTTCCTGGCGACGCGCAGGGCGAGGGTGCCGTTCTTCATCGAGCTGGCCACGACCAGGTCGCCGGCGACGGTGGGCGTCGGACTTGTGGGCAGGGGCTGGTCGGCGAGCGGGAAGGCCCACGCGACGGCGCCGTCGAGGGCGTTGAGGGCCACGACGTTCTTGCCGGTGACGAACACGGCTTCCCGAGTCAGGACCCTGGCCCGCGCGCCGTGCATGAACGGCACGGGCGAGGACGTGGCGGCAGGGTCGTCCAGCGCCTTCCACACGACCTTGCCGTTGTCGGCGTCGAGCGCGACGACTGAGTGGCCCTCGCCGCCGACGCTGACGAGGACGACGCCGCCCTCGACGAGCGGCGAGCAGCAGACACCGTGGCGCGGGCGCTGGGCCTCCAGTTGCCTGTACAGATCGGCGCGCCACCGCAGTTTGCCGGTGTCGGCCTGGTAGCAGCTCAACACGCCGGTCACGCCGAACGTGTACAGGCGGCCGAGGGCGACCGCGGGGGTCGCACGCGGGCCGGTGCCGACGGGGCTGCCGAAAGCGGCACGCGGGTAGGCGTCGCGCCAGAGTCGCTTGCCGGTCTTCGCGTTGAGGGCGAGGACTTCCTCCTCGTTCTTGTCCTTGACGCGCGCGTGGACGAAAACGCGGCCGTCGGCCACCACGGGGGCGCTGAAGCCTTCGCCGACAGGCTGGCTCCAGAGGGTTTTCAGCTCGCCTTTCCAGGGGGCGACCTTCTCGGGGGAACTGCTGTCGCGGTAGAGGCCGAGCCACTGCGGCCAGTCCGCCGCCACGGCGGCGCCGGCGCAGACGAGCAAAGCGGCCAGCGAACGGGACCAGGGCATGAGGCTCTCCTTCTGCGCGTGGGGCAGGAGTCCGGCGGCGCTCTCAGCGGAACCAGACATCGTGCTTGCCGTACTCCGCGTAGCGCTCCTTCAACCACACATGGAACTCTTCGTAATGCGCGGCACGCGAGTCGCCGCCATCGGAGGCCGCGTTGTAGCTCAGGTAGAGCTGCCGCCGCCAGCCGGCCGAGCGGTTGGGCGCCGAGCGGTGCGGCGTGAGACAGCCGAAGACGGCGACATCCCCCGGCCGCAGTTCCAGCGGCACGCACCGCGCCTCCTCGACGGCTTCCGTCGCGAGCGGGTGGTACATACCGTCCGCGGGCGAGAGGTAGCCATCCTTGTGATAGCCGGGGAAGGCCTCGGTGCAACCGTTGTCCACGGTGGCGGCGTCGATCGCCACGAGGGCCGTGAGGAAACTCTTGGGGAACGTCGGCCAGGCGATGTAGTCCTGGTGCAGGTCGTGCCCGCCCGCGCCGGGGCGTTTGAAAATCAGCTTGTCCTTGAAGAGGAACGCCTCCTCGCCGTACAGCGAGCTCACAAGGCCCAGCAGGCGCGGGTCGCGCGCCAGCTTCGCGCAGAGCGGGGCCAGGTCGATGAACGGATCGAAGGTATCGAACAGGCACGCGCCGGTGTCGCAGTGCGTTTGCCAGCGGCAACGGATGTTGGCGGTATCGATCAGGTCGGCCCGCTCCAGGAGGCGGTCGGCCTCCATCGAGACAAGGGCCATCTCCACGGGCGAAAATACCTCGCGCACCACGAGGTAGCCCTCGTCTTCGTAGAAGCGGATCTGGTCCGCGCTGAGTCGTCCCTCCATCGCGACGAGGCTGGACGTCATGTGCAGACTCCTGGAATACGGGACGGGGTGGTTCGTAGTTCCGCCTTCAGGCGGTTTCGGCCTCAACCGCCTGAAGGCGGAACTACGAACCACGACCCCCTGGACTCGAACTGACCTCACGATTGAGCGAACAGCGCCTCGATGGCGGCGAGGCTGCGGGTTCCGGCGGGGAGCACGACATTCAAGGCGTCGCCCTTCAGTCCGGCGGCCACGCCCAGCTCCTGCAGCACCGCCGTCAGCAGGTCCATGCGCCCGGCGGCAGGCCCGCCCGTCACGGCCTGGCCGGAGGTGAACTCCTCGTCCTTCAACGGCGTCGGGTCCACGAACCAGCCGTACCCCGCCGCCCCCGCGTCGAGAGTGAAGCGGCCCGCCTGGGAATCCGCCTCCGCCAGGACGCCGCCCCCCAGTGTGCCCACCTGGACCTGGACAGCACCGAGTCGGGCGGTCACCTGGGTGCTGACCCCATCCTGCTGCAGCCGGTTCAGGGCCCCCGCGAGGAAGTTCTGGGCCACCCCCTGCGTCAGCGGGGTGGACGCCGAGCCGGCGCTCGCCGCACCGCCTGCCGCCTTCAGGGGATGCAAGTTCGGGGCCCACGCCCCGGGCACCGGCACCCAGCCCGGCGCCCCGTAGCGGAACGGCGCGATGTCCGGCCCTCCCTGCGCGCTGCTGTTCTTGAGGTACCAGGTATTGGTGGCGGGGTCGATGACGCCGGGGGTTGTGGTGCCGTTGCCGTCCGCGTCCACCCCCACCGGCACCCAGCCCGGCGCCCCGTAAGGGAAGGGCGCGATGTCCGGCGCCCCCGGCGCATTGCTGTTCTTGAGATACCACTTCTCGTTGGGATCGACGACGCCGACGGTGGTGGTGCCGTTGCCGTCCCAGTCCCCGACGACCGGCTTCCAGTTGACGCCGCCGTAGCGGACAATTCCGGAGTCCGGGGCGCCCGGGCTTACCTCGCGGCGCAGGTAGAACGTTGCCGTGGTCGGGTCGAACACGCCGATCCCGGTGTGCCCGCTGCCGTCCCAGTCGCCCACGACGGGGATCCAACCGGGCGCCCCGAACCTGAACGGCGTGAAGTCGGGCGCCCCGGCGGCGTTGCTGTTCTTCAGGTACCAGGTCATCGTGGTCGGGTCCACCACGCCGATGGTGGCGGTGCCGTCGCCATCCCAGTCGCCAGACAATGGCGTCCAGTTTGCCCCGCCGTAGGCGAACGGGGCGATGTCGGGGGCGCCGGAGCTGTTGCTGTAACGCACGTACCAGGTGCCCTTGCTGCCGTCGAACACGGCGACGGTGCTTTGCTGGAGGCCGCCGCTCGCCTGGGACGAGGAGAAGGTGCGCGTCAGCTGGGCGGCCGGGAGGTTGCCGTTGTTCGAGCCGTCCTTGGCGACGTTCGCGGGCACGTTGACCGTCACGGCGCCCTGGGCGGAGGCCGTCACCTGGAAAGAGTAGCTCGCCCCACTGCCCGAGAACCCCGACAGCGTCCCATTCCCGACCACCACCGAATTGGCCGTGAAGCCGGTGACCGGCGCGCTGAAGGTGACGGTGACGGGGATGACGGGGTTGCTGGTCGGCTCGGGCGCCGTGGACGAGAGGGTGACCGTCGGCCCGGAGAGGTAGGTGAACTTGTCGGCACCGGACGTGGCCGAGGTGCCGTTCGCCGTGACCACGCGCACGTCCACGGTGCCGGTGCCGACCGGGCTCGCGAGGGTGATCTGGCCGGCGGTATTGCTGGTGAAGGTCTTGACCGCGGTGTTGCCGAAGTCCACTTCCTTGGCGCTGCCCAGGTTGCTGCCGGTGATCGTCACCGTCGTGCCGCCGGCCGCCGTCCCCTGGGCCGGGCTGACGGCGGTGACCGCGGGAGGCAGGGCAAGGGCGATCTGCGAGGGGGAGATCCCCGACGACCCGCTCCCGGTGCTGGAGAACTGGGCGCTGGTCACCAGGGCCTGGACGTACACCCCATCGCTGCCGTACTGGTAGATCGATCCTTTGAGGTTCGGCGGACGTGCCGGGCCCAGGTTGGCGGTCAACAGTCGCCCCTGGTCGTCGAACAGCGCGTCGGACGGGAACTGGAACGTCAGCGTCCCCTGCCCCGACCCGTTCGTCTTGGCGAACACGGTGTCGAACGACCCGTTGGCGTTGTACCGCAGGATGTTCCCGGTGTTCGAGGTCGCCCCGAGATCGACCACGTACAACTTCCCGTCCGACCCCCAGGTGAGCCCGGCGGCGAAGTTCAGCGAGCCGCTGCCCGGCTGGACGAAGGTACTGGTCGTCGGCGAGGCGGTGGCGTTCGCCACCTTCGACACCATCCCGACGGCCGTCGGCGTCCCGCCGACCTGGATGATCCCCAGGCTGCTGACGTACAGGCTGTTCGTGTCGCCGGCGACGGTGCCGAACGTCAGCCCGGTCGGCTGCACGAGGCCGGACGCGACGACGGCGGATGTCCCCGGGGCCGTCAGTCCCCCGGCACTGGAGGTCACGTCGAAACGGATTACCTCGCCGCCGCCGGCCGAGGACTGGCCGCCGTTCAGGCTGACGTACAGGTCACCGTCCGGGCCGAACCGGAGTCCGGCCGGGGCGAAGACGGCGTTGCCGCTCTGGGTCGCGAGCGGTTGCAGGACGGTGGCCGGGATGAACGTCGAGAGGGCGTTCGTGGTCAGGTTGTACTCGAGGATGGCGTTGCCGTTCTGGCTGCTGAGGTACAGGTTGCTGTCCGGCCCGATCGTGAGGCCGGCCGGCCCGGAGAGGGAGCCGCCGCTGTTCGGTGGCACCAGGGTCTTCTGCAAGGCCCCGGTGTTCGAGTCAAACTGGTAGACCGCCCCATCGAAGTAGGACGTCGCGAACAGTGCGGCCGGCACGTCGCGGGCCTCCAGGGTTTCGACCTGAAGTCGTGCGCGGCGCGCGGACCGCGGTCGGGCGGATTTCTGACGTACCAGCCCGGCCCATGTCTGTGGTTGCCCCTCGAACATCTCAATACTCCTTCGCTTGGGTGAGAAACTTCGATGCGGAATCTTCAATCCCCTCCGGCCCGGGTGCTCAGGGCCTTCCAGGTGTTCAGGTCGATATCGTTCGCGACGAACTGGACGGAGCCGTCGAGCAGGAGCAGGTTCACGCCGCCGATGTGGTTGCTGCGGGCCGCCCGGAAGCCGACGGCGGTGTACTGCTGCTGGCCGGGTAAGGTGAGGTTCGCGATACAGTCGTACTTCGGCCCGTTCGGCGGGTAGAAATGGTTGTAGCTGGCGCAGCGGATCTCCCCGGACGCCCAGAGGTAGCCGCGCGGCTGCTCCACATTCCAGAAAGTCGCCCCATCGCAGGCGGCTGGGGTCAGCGGCGGGGTCACGTTGGCATAGACCCTCTGGGGGTCGCCGGGGATCGGTCCGGCGACCATCGTCGGCCCGTCGCCGAGGGTGCTTTCCGAGAACGCCGCCGTGTTCGAGAGCCCGTCGGTAACCTCGATGAACCTGCCCTTGGCCACCGCCCGGAAGACGCCGTCCGCGTCCCACGGCGAGCCGTACGGCGGCCCGCCCGCCGTCGCCCCCGAGCCGATGCAGGCGGCGTAGTTGACCGGCCCCAAGACGGGCACGCCGTAGCCGCTGCCGACCGGCTGCATCCGGTCGCTGGGGCAAAGGAACAGGGGGATCGTTTGCTGCACCGCGAACTGGTTCGACGGCGTGACGTTGAGCGACGGCAGGGTGAACAGCGGTTCGTCGAGGTTCATCCGCTTGAAAATGGCGGTCTGTTCGAGGTAGGGGTTGAGCTGAGCCAGCACGCTCCAGCTATAGAAATAAGCCGGCACGACCCCGACATAGGGCGGCTTCGTCGTGGCCGGGTACACGGGGGGCAGGCTCTTCTGCGCACTCTCGTAGTTGTGCAGGGCCAGGCCGATCTGCTTGAGGTTGTTCTGGCAGGACGCGCGCGCGGCGGCCGCGCGGACCCTCTGCACGGCCGGCAGCAGCAGGCCGATGAGGACGGCGATGATGGCGATCACCACCAGCAACTCGATCAGCGTGAAGGCGGCGCGGAGGCGCATCAGCGAATCCCCCAGGCGGGAAAGAGGAGGCAGTCGGTGGGGCATCAGGGACGGCAGCGGTCCGGACTCATTCGAGGCGTGCCGGCGCGGTCGGGTCGCCGTGGACATTCAAACGCTTATAAGAATGTTAGATACTTACGCCGCAGGCGCGCGTCAAGCGGCTCCCTTCCGAATTGCCCCCTTCAGTCCGCGACGACATCCACGGACGGGAAGAGGCTTTCCCGCGCACGAGTGCGCCCTTGCACAGCGGCCGGCAGGGGGGCGGGAGGTGCAGCCATGCCGGAAACGCCGCCACTCGGGGCGCCATCAGGTTTCCGCCGCGTTGCGCCGTCACCCGCACTCCCGGAAAGGGAGTTGGCCCAGCGTTTGCTATCTCATTTGGGTCTTAGATAAGGTCCAGCCCGTTACCCAGGCCCGCCTGATGTTCGGCGGAGCCTGATGGGGAGACTGGTTACGGAGTGGAGGCGGTCCGCGTGGGCGATGCAATGCTTTCCCGGTCGGCGGCAGGATGGTCTGGGTTCCCCCGGCGCTGCGCCGCCCTCGGCCTGCTGATCCTCCTGACGTCGTTGGGGGCCGCAGGCTGCGGGATGCCGTCCCCGCCCCAGGGCGGCGGTCCGCCCCAGAGGCGCGAAGAAGGACCCGGGGGACGGCGGCAGCCGCTCGCGCTCAGCCCGAGTCAGGAGCTGGAAATCGGACAGCGCGCGTACACGGAAGTCCTGAACGAATACCGCGGCCGCATCCTCCTGCCGGAGTCGCCGGAAGTGCAGCGGGTCCGTCACGTCTGCCTGCGGCTGATCCACGCGGCGACCATCCAGCCGCTCCAGCAGGAAATGAACCTGCGCCTGCGTGCCTACCGCTTCGAGTGGGAGGTGAATGTCGTCCGCGACAAGCAGGCCAACGCCTTTTGCCTGCCCGCCGGCAAGATCGTCGTCTTCACTGGCATCCTGCCGATCGCGCGGACAGACGACCAGCTGGCGACGGTCCTGTCTCATGAGATTGCCCACGCCCTGGCGCACCACGCCAGCGAGCGCCTCGCGCGGGAGCGGGGCAGCGGCGGCGGCGTGCTCGAGAAGCTCCGGTTCAACCGCGATCAGGAGCTGGAGGCGGACCACATCGGCGTCTTCCTGATGCCGTTCGCGGGCTACAAACCCGAGGCCGCGGTCGAGTTCTGGGAGCGGATGCGGCAGGCCTCGGGGGGCGGCCGGCGGCCGGAGTTCCTCTCCGACCACCCCAGCGACGCCCACCGCATCCAGAAGATGCGCGAGTGGGTGCCGCACGCCCTGGCGGCGAAGAAGGCGTACGACGAGGGGCGCGTCAAGTCGGCCCCGGGACGGTGATATTCTGGCGTTTACCGAGTGCAGAAAGGGAAGGTAACTCATGAGCACGGGCGGCGGTCCCCTGGGCGGGGGCGGGTTCTTCGGCGGCGGGGGCGGCAACTACGGACCGAGCGGGCCTTTCGGCGCCTGGCCGAGTTGCGGCTGCAGCAGCCTGTTCATCGTGATCGCGGGCCTCCTCCTCGTTTGCGGCGGCGGCCTGAAGATGCTGGGGATGTGACCGGCCGACCGCGGCGGACCCCTGACGGACACACCAATCGGGAGAAGGAAAGTCATGCGAGCATTGTGTGGGGCCATCATCACGGCAGGAGCCCTTTTCGGGCTGGGGCTGACGGCAATTGGCTTCGGGAGCCGCTACCACGGTACCGTTATCAACGTCGCGCCAGACGGCACGGCGGCGGAGCCGGTGCAGCTGCACCTGTACCAGATGGACCGGCCGCTGGTGTTCATCCTGGTATTCCTGACGTGCGCGGCGATCATCGGCCTGGGTATCGCGTTCTTCGGCCTGGCCTATCACCACCACCGACGCCACCACGAGTTCCTGCATGAACAGCAGCGGCTGGGAACCCAGCAGCGCACTCCGGTGTGAGAAAGCGTCGCTACCCCCGGCGGCAAAGAGAGCTGCCGTCTACTTCGCAGGAGGGCGATTCATGGCACGCAGGACCAGGCAGGACACGGCCGGGACGGCACCGGCCGTCCCGGAACCGAACGGCGCGCGACAGGCGCCGGAAAGCACCGCCGCGGCGGCCAGTGCCGGGCGGGGGAAAACGGCCGCCGGGGCGCGCGGCAGAACGGGCCGACAGGGGCCGGGCCAGGCCACTCCCGCCGGCGCGGGCGTGGGCCAGACCGGGCCGTCGTTCGCCGCGGTCGAGGAGCAGCTGCGCCAGGTGAGCCAGGAACTCGCCGAAGCGCGGCGGCTGCTCGGAGCCGTGCCGGGCGAGGTCGGCGAATTCCGCGAGCAACTCCGCCAGGTGGGCCGCCACGTCCCCGAAGCGGGCGAGCACCTTCGGGAAGTGGAGCGGCGCTCCGGCGCCGTCCGGCAGCAACTCGAAGAGGTCAAGCGCGAGTGCCGCGACGCGCAGGAGCAACTTGCCGCCGTGCGGCGGGACACCGGCGAGACGGAGATCCGCCTCGCTGCGGTGCGCCGGGAATTCGAGGACGCCGAGGGCCGCCTCCGCGAGATCCGTCAAGAAGTCCAGCGCGTGCGCGAGCAGGCGCGGCAGGCCACGGCGCCGGAAGGGCGCAACCGGCTCGGCGTCACGGTCGATCCGGGGATCGTGGTCGCCGAGGTGTCGCCCGCCACGCCGGCGGCGCGGGCGGGACTGGCGCGCGGCGACGTCATTGAGGCCGTCAACGGCACGCCGGTTTTCGACGCCGTGCGGCTGCGCGACCTGGTCCACGAGGCGCCCGCGGGCGAGGAGATCGCGTTGCGGGTGCTGCGCGGCGGGGCGGCCGAGGAGATCAAGGCACGGCTGGATCCGGTTGCCGCGGACGCACCCCGGCCCGCGAAGGAGCACAACCGGCTCGGCGTCACCGTGGACCCGGGGGTGATCGTCGCCGAGGTCGTGCCCGACACGCCGGCGGCGCGGGCGGCCCTGATCCGCGGCGACGTGATCGCGGCCGTCAACGGCGTGCCGGTCCTCGACGGCGCCGCCCTGCGCGAGCTGATTCACCACGCGGCCGCCGGCGCGGAGGTCACCCTGCGGGTGTCGCGCGGCGGCGAGGTGCGGGAAGTCAAGGCCCGCCTCGACGAAGCGGGGTCCGCCGCCCCGTGACCCCAGCGAACCTCCGCAGCTATTGCTCCGGCGCGGAAGGTGATCACACACAAGCCCGACGCGCAAGCGAGGGACCCCTCGCTTGCGCGTCGGGCTTGTGTGCGCGGTCCCTCGCTTGCGCGTCGGGCTTGTGTGATCACCTTCCGCGCCGGAGTAATACCCCTTCCCCGCTGGCGGGAGGTCTTGCGGCGGCTGGTGCGGTTGTTGTAGACTTCACCAGGCGCGCGGAGCGAAGGGGGAGCGGGAGCGACGGCCATGGCGTTCACCAGTCTGCACCTGTATTTCGACGACGTTCGCGTCGGTCAAGAATGGGAGTCGCCGGGGCGGACACTGACGGAGGCGGACATCGTGAACTTCGCCGGGCTGAGCGGCGACTTCAACCCCATCCACGTCGATCACGAGTTCGCGCGCACCACCGCCTTCCGCCGCCCCGTCGCCCACGGCCTGCTGGTGCTGTCGATGAGCAGCGGCCTGGGGCTGCACGCCCCCGCCATGCGCACCCTGGCCTTCCTCAATATCCGCGAGTGGAAGTTCGTCGGCCCGGTCTTCATCGGCGACACGATCCGCGTGCGCAGCAAGATCCTCGACACCGAGGTGCGCGCCCGCGGCCGCCGCGGCGTCATCACCTGGCAGCGCCAGGTCGTCAACCAAGAGGGCAAGGTGGTGCAGGAAGGCGTCACCGTGACCCTCGTCGAGGGCCGCGCCGCGGAGGGGCAGCCGAAAGAAGCCGTGGCAGCGAAGGACGAGCCGACCGAAGCGTGACCCTGGGGCCTCTTGTTCCCTTCTCTCCGCTGGGGAGAGGGGGGACAGAGTTGATTGACCCTCCGGAGCGTTTCGCTAGCATTGGCCTGGTATCCTTCGCTCTCCTGTGGCGGACTTCGGCATGACCCTCCGTACCCGTTTCGCCCCCAGCCCCACCGGCTACCTGCACATCGGCGGGGTGCGCACGGCCCTGTTCAACTGGCTCCTCACGCGCCGCCTCGGCGGCCAGTTCATCCTCCGCATCGACGACACCGACGCCGAGCGCAACCGCGCCGAGGCGCTGCAGCCCATCCTCGACGGCTTCAAGTGGCTCGGCATCGACTGGGACGAGGGGCCGGAGGTGGGCGGATCGCACGGCCCGTACTTCCAGTCGCAGCGCAAGCACCTCTACACCGAGGCGGCCCACAAGTTGCTCGACAGCGGCCACGCCTACCCGTGCTACTGCCCGAAGGAAGAGTTGGACGCCCGCCGCAAGGAAGCTGAGGCCACCCGGCAGAACTACGTCCACCGCTGCGCGCATCGCCACACCCCCGCGGTCGATGCCTGGCGACTCTTCACGGAGAAGCCGGCGGCGGTGCGCCTCAAGGTCCCGGACGGACGGACGGTTGGCATGGACGACGAGATCCGCGGCCACGTCGAGTGGCAGACCGACCTGATCGGTGACCCGGTGATCGTGCGCGCCGATGGCGGGGCGCTGTACAACTTCGCGACCGTCGTGGACGATGTCTCCCTGAGGATCACCCACGTGATCCGCGCGGCGGAACATCTGTCCAACACGCAGGTCCAGGTGTTGATCTACGAGGCCCTTGGGCAACCGCTGCCGGTGTTCGCTCACGTCCCCGTGGTGAACGCTCCCAACTCGAAGGAGAAGCTCAGCAAGCGCAAGATGCAGCAGTTCATGACGCCCGAGGTCATCGCGCAGCTGCGGGCGTGCCACATCTTCGGGCCGGAGATGACCGACGAGCAGATCAAAAAGCAGGAGAACATCAACCCGGCGACCGTGGCGTTCTATCGTGCGTTGGGCTACCTGCCCGCGGCTCTGGTCAACTACCTGGGCCGGCTCGGCTGGTCGCTCGACGACAAGGAGGAGATCATCCCGCGCAACCGGATGATCGCCAACTTCAGCCTGGACCGGGTGAACAACGCGCCGGCCAGCTTTGACCCGGCCAAGCTGCTCTGGCTCGCGGGCGAGTACATGCGCATGCTGCCGCTGGAGGAGCGGGTGGCGGGCGTTATCCCGTTCCTGCACAAGGCCGGCCTCCTCGGCGAGACGCTGGACGAGGCGACGCGGGCGAAGGTCCGCGCCGTGGTCGAGGCGTGCGGCGATCGGCTGAAGCTGTTCTCCGATGTCCTGCTTTACGGAGGGTTCTTCTTCACGAAGGGCCCGCAGTACGACCCGCAGGCGGTCAAGAAGCGGCTGCAGAAGCAGGGCGTGCCGGAAGCGCTGCGCGAGTTCAACAAGGTGCTGGCGGACGTGCAGCCGTTCGAGTCCGCCGCGCTGGAGGAGGCGCTGCGCGTGTTCTGCGAAGGCCGCGGCGTCAAGGGCGGTGACATGATCCACGCCCTGCGCGTGGCCACGACGGGCGTGACGATCGGCCCGGGCGTCTTCGAGTGCCTGGCCATCCTCGGCCGCGCGGAGACGCTGCGCCGGATCGAGATGGCGCTGCGCCAGGTGTAGCCCGGCGGGAACGAGCGCGCATCCGGAAATGCCTGCGTGTTTAGCCGCGGTTCGCAGAACCGCGTCGGGTTGGACCAGGGATGCGGCCCGACGCGGTTCTGCGAACCGCGGCTAAACGGGAGATCATCGCCCGGGCGAGTCGAAGAAAATCGTCTATCCGGAGGGTCCATGCGCACGACCTGCTCGCTGCTCGTCTTGCTGTGCCTGGCGCCGTCGCTGCGCGCCGTCGCCCCCGCCGAGGCCGTGAACAAGGCCATCGAAAGGGGCCTGCAGCGCATCAAGGACAGCGCCGCGAACTACCCGAAGCACCGCACCTGCTTCAGCTGCCACCACCAGGCCATGGCGCTGTTCAGCCTGACGTCCGCGGGGCGGCGCGGCTTCGAGGTCGAGGCGGCACGGCTGCGCGAGATCGTGCAGTTCACTCTGAAGACGTTCCGCAAGAAGGATGTCATCGCCAAGGGACAAGGGATCGGCGGGGCCAACACGACGGCCGGGTACGCCCTGGCCGCGCTCGCCGCCGCCGGCCACCCCGCCGACGACACGACCACCGCCTTGGTGCGCTTCCTGCTGGCGCGGCAGCGCCAGGACGGCGCCTGGACCGGCACGGCCAACCGCCCGCCCACCGAGGGAAGTGCGTTCACCAGCACTGCCCTGGCGCTGCACGGGCTGCGCCGCTACGGCCCTCCGAAAGACGCGAAGGCCGATGACCTGCGTAAACGTGTCGAGGCCGCCTTCGAGAAGGGCCGCGACTGGTTGCTGAAGGCGCGGCCGGCCACGACCGAGGACAAGGTGTTCCGCCTGCGCGGCCTGGTGTGGACGGAGGCGGACGGCAAGGAGGTCGCGGCGGCCCGCGCTGCCCTGCTGAAGGAGCAGCGCGGCGACGGCAGCTGGGGCCAACTCGCCGACCTGCAGGGCGACGCCTACGCGACGGGCTCGGTACTGATCGCCCTGCGCGAAGCGGGCCTGCAGGTCGAGGCCGACCCGTATCAGAAGGGGGTCGCGCACCTGCTGAAGACGCAGCGGGCCGACGGTTCGTGGCTGGTGCAGACGCGGAGCCGGCCGATCCAGACCTTCTTCGACAACGGCGACCCGGGCGGCAAATCGCAGTTCATCTCGATCGTCGCGACCAACTGGGCGGTGCTGGCGCTGCTGGAACTGCGGCCGGTGCGAGGTGAGCCGTCCGCGCTATTGCGTGCCCCATCCCAACCTCTTCCGAGGTGACCATGAAACGGTACGCAGCGGTCGTCGTTCTGGTGGGAGATGGGCGCCTTCGTCCGCTGCCTGGAGCGCCGCTTCGCCCAGTAGTCATGGAGCGAACGGACGATACTCCCACTGCTCGGCCGGAGAAGGAGTGTCGTCAGGAGTTCGCTGGAGGCGCTTTCCCTGACGCCCGGAGAGTTTCCTTGCTTTTCGCGAGGAGCGAGGCCAGGACCGCCTTCACCTCGTTCGACCGCAGCACCACTTTGACGAGCGCCTCCAGTTCGCGGTCGGTTGCCGCCACCGGCTCGCCCGGCGCCAGCCAGAGGCTCGCCGTTTTCTGCACCATCTCCCGGATCTCGGTGTCCAGTCTGCCCCGGAAGCAATCCGCGTCAACGCGGGCCGGGTAATAGAGGTCGGCGGCGTAGCCGACCGTGAGGATCTCCCGCCGGTAGTTCCCCAGCGCGGGCGCCACCATCGTCAGCCGTAGCCACACCCGCTGGTCTTTGGGATCAACGGACTCCGTGACTTCAGCGGTCACCAGCCCCTTGGTGATCTCCCCGAGCGCGTCCACCTGCATCTGGAGGATCTCGCGGGGAGAGAGGACATCGACGTCGATGTCCTCAGGCCAGAAACTTCGCCCCGTGGCGGCCATGACTGTTGCCCCCGTTAAACATCGAGCTGGAACAGGATCGGGAGGTGGTCCGAGACGCGCTCCCGGTCGGGCGCCCCGTCCTCCCCGAGAAAGGAGCGGTGCCCGTCCCCGGTGAGGATCTGCACGTTCCGCAGCCGTTTCACCAGACCGGGCCTCAACAACACCTGATCGAGCATGTGCCAGCGGTGGTTACTCGGGGAGTAGGCTCAGCGAAGAGGAACAGATCCACTGCATACACCACCGCCAACCGCCCGACGCATGGGATCGCCCGTGGGTTTTCGTCGAGGTTCCAGAATAGAAAAGAAAGCATCCCTCCCCTTCGGGGAATCATCTCGTTCTCACCGCCACCCATTCTCTCACATCTCACCTGATCGGCAAGGGCCGTCAAGGCCCCTGGGCATACCGCCCGCCTTGCCGCCGCCGTCCCCCCGGAATAGCATGGCGTTCGCAGCCAAATCCCAACCCGCCAGGGGTGGGAGCGGGGGAACCACAGAGCCGTGACCGCACGGCTCCGGGGCGCAGGTCACCCGACCGGGGCACTTTCAAGCCCTAGCCCGTCAGCTAACCTCGCCGGCAGGCCCGGGCGCGGCGCCCGGACCGGATTGAAAGGGCACAGCCCTCTCCTGCACATACCCGGCACCCTTCTCCTTCGGGACCACGTCCCAGGGCCTCAGCAGATGGCAACCCAGGACCCCTCGCCCGGCCTCTCGCGAAGCCAGCAGCTGGCGCGCGCCGCCAAGGTCATCGTCGTCAGCAGCGTGATGTTCACGTTCATCTCGTACTGGCGCACCGCCGCGGTCGTCCTCTGCGACCTGGCCAGCACCGCCTACTACATTGGCGCCGCCGTCGAGCAGGCCATCGGCCCCGCCGCCCCGTGGTTCATCCTCGCCGTCATGCTCTTCAGCTACGCCGTCCGCTCCGTCTACATCGAGAGCTGTTCCCTCTTCGTTCGCGGCGGCGTCTATCGCGTCGTCAAGGAGGCCATGGGCGGCTTTCTCGCCAAGCTCTCCGTCTCCGCCCTGATGTTCGACTACATCCTCACCGGACCCACCAGCGGCGTCTCGGCCGGCAGCTACATCATGGGTTGGCTGATGGAGATCCTCCGCCTCATCAGCCCGGCCACCTTCGACGCCCTCGGCCTGAACAACGACGACCTGCGCAAGAGCATCAAGCAGTACGGCGCCGTCGTCATCGCCTGCGCCGTCACGCTCTACTTCTTCCGCCAGAACCTGATCGGCATCCACGAGTCGAGCGACAAGGCCCTCAAGATCATGGTCGCCACGACCATCATGGCGGCCATCATGATCCTCTGGTGCCTCGTCACCCTCGTCGTGCAAGGCCCCGCCAACCCCGGCGGCCTGCCGCCGCTGCGCCCGAACCTGGAGAAGAAGTACGAACCCGCCGTCACCAAGAAGATCGACCCGGTCACCGGCGAGGAGATCGAGGCCTGGCAGCGCGACCCGAAGGATCCGCGGCGGCTGCTGCCGAAGCTGGATGAGAACGGCAAACCCGAGCCGAAGAAGAGCGAGGCCCTCGGCAAGATCGGCATCGACCAGCAGGAGGACCCGCTCGGCCTGCTCGGCAAGACCCCCGCCCTCGCCGAGAACATCCGCCACCCGCCGAGCTGGCTCAGCATCTTCGGCATCCTCGGCCTGTTCATCGCCTTCGGCCACTCCATCCTGGCCATGAGCGGCGAGGAGACGCTGGCCCAGGTCTACCGCGAGGTCGAGTCGCCCAAGCTGCCGAACTTCAAGAAGGCCGCGTTCATCGTCTTCGTCTACAGCCTCGTCCTGACCGCCGGCATCAGCTTCCTGGCCGTCATGCTCATCCCCGACGACGTGCGCATGAAGGACTATTCCGAGAACCTTATCGGCGGCCTGGCGCGCTGGGTGGTCGGGCCGCCGCTGCTCAAGCTGTTCCTCGAAGGGTTCGTGGTCATCGTCGGCTTCCTGATCCTGGCGGGAGCGGTGAACACGGCGATCATCGGCTCGAACGGCGTCTTGAACCGCGTGGCCGAGGACGGCGTCATGCCCGACTGGTTCCGCAAGCCGCACCCGCGCTACGGCACCACCTACCGCATGCTCTACCTGATCACCGGCCTGCAGCTGGCCGTCATCCTCCTCAGCCGCGGCGACATGGTGCTGCTGACCGAGGCCTACGCCTTCGGCGTGGTCTGGAGCTTCGTCTTCAAGGCGGCGGCGATGGTCGTGCTGCGCTACAAGGACAAGACGCCGCGCGAGTACAAGGTGCCCCTCAACATCCGCGTCGGCGGCAGGGAGATCCCGGTGGGCCTGATCCTGATCTTCCTGGTCCTGGTCATCACCGCGGTGCTGAACTTCTTCACCAAGGAGGTGGCGACGGGCGGCGGCCTGATCTTCACGGGCTCGTTGCTGCTGGTGTTCGTCCTGTCGGAGCGTGCCCACGAGCGCCGACTCCGCGGCGCCGCCCACGAGCACCTCGACCACTTCAACCGCGCCACGGTGGACGAGGTCACGCCCGCCAGCCTGGGACTGAAGCGGCCCTACCGCAAGCTGGTCGCGATCCGCTCGCCGCAGAACCTGTTCATGCTGGAGAGGGCGCTGGCGGAGACCGACCCCGAGACGACCGAGGTGGTCGTGATGACGGCGAAGCTGCTGCCGACCGGCGAGGCGCACGGCGGCCGCACGGAGCTGGACAGCTACGACATCCACCTGATGACCGCCGTCGTGGAGCGGGCCGAGAAGGCGGGCAAGGGGGTCAAGCCGATCATCCTGCCGACCAACAACCCGCTGCACACCGTCCTGCGCGTCGCCCGGGACATCGGCGCCCAGGAGGTCGTGATGGGAGCGTCGAACAAGTACACGGCCGACGAGCAGCTGGAGCAGCTCGACCTGTACTGGTTCAACCTCTTCCCAGGCGAGCCGCGGGGGCTGACGGTGCGCGTCCTGAGCCGGCAGCGCGACGTCTACCTCGACCTGTCCGGCGGCAACCGCATCCCGAAGATCACCGACCGGCAGGCCCGCTCGGTGGCGGAATTGCGCGCGGCAGGGGTCGGCGTCGATCGTGTGCTGCTCGTCCACGACGGCACGCAGAACGGCAGCGACCTGTTCCAGACGGTGCTGACGATGCTCGACCCGCAGGTCGTCCTCGACCTGGTCCTGGTCGGCCCGGCCGGCGCCGCGGCCGACGGCAACGGCGCCCTGGCGCGCGACCGGACGCTGGCGACGAAGCTGGGGCGCGAGATGGAGGTCCACCCGGCGGCCGGCCAGGCCGGTGCCGAGGTGGTGCGGCTGGCGCGGGAGGGGAGGTACGACCTCGTCATCCTCGCCCTGCAGGGCGGCCCGGATCCGCAAGCGTCGGCCTGGCAAGGTCTGACCCAGCACGTCCTGCACAACGCCTCCTGCCGCGTGTTCCTGGCATCGCAGCCGGCGATCCCGCAGCAGGTCGATGAGCAGTAGGCAGAGAAGCCTCAAGCCCACGGGCCGCGCCCCGTGGGGGCTCCTCCCCTGCCTACTGCCTTCTGCGCGCTGGCCGTCCGGGGGGAAGCGGGGTACAATCAACCCGACCCTCGCCACCGTCCCGGGGTTCAGGACGCCAATGTTCACCACGCCCCCTAGCCTGCTGGAGCGGATCGCCAGGGACCCCTCGCGAGAAGCCTGGCAGCAATTCGTCGATCTGTATACTCCCCTTCTGTTCGGTTGGTGCCGCCGGCTCGGCCTCGGCGAGCACGACGCGGCCGACCTGACCCAGGATGTCTTCGCCGTCCTCGTCGAGAAGCTGCCGGCGTTCCGCTACGACCCGCAGCAGAGCTTCCGCGCCTGGCTCAAGACGGTCTTGCTCAACCGCTGGCGCAACCTCCGCCGACAGCCCCCCGGGCCGGCGCACGCCGGCCCGGCCGACCTGGAGGACGTCGCCGGGCCACAGGAGGCCGCCCTCTTCGAGGAGGAGGAGTACCGCCAGGCGCTCGTCAGCCGCGCCCTCGCCCTGATGCAGGCGGAGTTCCAGCCGGCCACCTGGCGGGCCTGCTGGGAGTTCGTCGTCCGCGATCGGCCGGCCGCTGCGGTCGCCGCCGAACTGGGCATCTCCATCAACGCCGTCTACCTCGCCAAGAGCCGCGTTCTGCGCCGCCTGCGCGAGCAGCTCGACGGCCTGCTCGATTGAGGCATTTTCCTGACAGGTTCGGCCGAGTCGCGTGTACTCCTCCCTGGAGGCTAGTACAGAGACCAGGCAACTCTTGGCGAACGGCTGGCGTAAGCCGGCTGGTCCTGCACGCCGCGCGGCGTGCAGGAC
>JBBRPS010000003.1:0-43132 GCA_038227745.1 Gemmatales bacterium
AGCGCGTGAGAGACACGCGCTCGCCGGCGGCTCGCGGCGCCACGGGCCGGGCCTGAAGGCCCCTCACTTCTCGGCCTTCGCGGGCGTGGCCGGCAACGTGGCGACCTGAGCTGCCGTCGGCGCGATGAGCGGCTGCAGTCGGGCGGCGGCGTCCTGCTCTTCGCGCAGATGGCGGGCCGCCAGTTCCGCCGTCTGATTGTCGCCCATGGAGCGGGCGTAGGACTCCAGCGCGGTGTACATCGCGATCTCGAAGTGCGCGGTGGCGAAGCCCTTCATCAGGTCTTGCAAGAGACGATCCAGGTCGTCCTGGGCCGGATGCAGCGCCGCCCAGATCTGCTCCAGCATGTGGCTGAAAAAGCCCTTGCCGCCGGACGGCCCCTGGCCCAGCGCTCGCATCCGCGCCGCCAGCGCCTCCTCCTGCCGGTGCGTGACCGCGCGATGCTCCTCCAGCACCGACCGGAGCGTCGGGTCGATGACCTCGCCGGCCATTTCCTCCAGCGTCTTCACCAGCTGCGTCTCAACCGCCCAGGCGTCGTTGAGGTAGCGCAGCAGGCGCTGCTGCGGCGTCTCGTTTCGGGCCACCGCGTAGACGATCGGCGCCACCGCCGGCTGCGGGACCGCCTTCGTCACGGGCGCCTCAGCCGCTCGTGGGGCAGCCGCCTGCCGCGCCGCCTTCGCCACCTCCGCACCCGCGGTGTGCAACTGGGTACGGGCCTGTTCTTCCTGACGGCGGGCGGTGTTGAGGGCCTCGCGCGTTTCCTCCGCCGACTGCCGGGCTTCCTGCGCCTGCCGGCGCACCTGCTCCAGCTCCTGCGCGGCAGCCTGGATCTCCTGCCGCACCCCGCGGCAGTCCTCCTCTGCCTGCGACGCCTGGCGCCGTGCCTCCTCCAGTTCCCGGTGGGCCTGCTCGAGGCCGCACCGGGCCTCCTCGGACTGTCCCCGGGCCGCTTGCAGGGCCTGCTCCGCCTCGCTCATCGCTTCCCGCGCCTGGCGCAGTTCGTCCTTCGCCTGGTCGGACTGCTTGCGGACCGCCGCAATGGACTCCGCCGCCGCGTGGAACTGCTCGCGGACCGCCTGCGAATTGACCTGCGCCGACGACAGGACCTCCTCCGTCTCCCGGAAGCCCTGCAGGGCTTCCTGCGACTGCTGCTGGACCGCCTGCGCTTCCTGCTTCGCCGTCTCCAGTTCGCGCCGCGCTTCGGCGAAGGTGCGCTGGATCTGTGCGAACTCGCCGCGGACCTGCCGTGACTGCTCGCGGAGCGCGCTCACGTGCCGCTCCGTCTCGTCCACCTCGTGCCGCAGTTCCGCCGACTGCTCCCGGGCCGCCCGGATCGCCTCCTCGCTGCGGCGCAACTCTTCGGCCGCCTCACGGGTCTGCTGCCCCGTCTGCTGCAAGCGCTGGCCAGCCTCCCGGAGTTGCAGCCCGGCGGCCTCCTGCGATAGGCCGGCCTCCTGGAGTTCGTGCCCCGCCGACGCCGGTGCCGTTGCGCTCGCCGTCCGGCTCGCGGTGGCCGTGGTCTCCTGCGGCCCGGACGTGGTGCTGCGCTTCCGCGTCGTGCTGCGGGAAGCGCGCGTACCGTTCCCCGCCCCGGCCTCCGCCGCGCTCTGCCGACCCTTCGTGCCGCCCCCCCCGCCCCCGCGGCGGGCGGGCTTGCCTGCCTCCTCGACACCTTGCCCCGTCGTCGTCCCCGGCGCGACGGTCGCCTGCTGCCCCGCGGGCATGTTCGGCCCCACGGTGTTCGCTTCTTTGGTTTTGGCCACGTGTTCACCCCTCTCGATGCCTTAGCCGGCAGCGCGACTGTTGCGCCCGGACGAATGGCGTCCCCTTACAAAGCGCGGCGCGGCCGCTACCCGAGCCGGCCGAAAATGTGAGCCGCAAGCCTCTTCTCAGAGACCATGCAAGTGGTATGCCGCCCGCTGCCGATGCCCAAGGAAGGGGACCGGGCCGGTCACAGTCGCGGCGGCACGGCTGGCGGAGAGGCAGCATGGCCCCGGCCGTGCATCAGCAGCACGCGGCCCCAGCCCAGGATCAACACCAGCTCCAGCAGGGCGTCGAGCAGGTACACCAGCGAGATGACGCGGCTGGCGCTGTAAGTCACGTCAATGAACGCCAGGCCGAGCGCACTGCCGAGGGCCAGGATGGCCAGCTCGACGGCGGTCTGCCTCCGCCAGGCGGCGATGAGGAAAGCGACGCCCTCCACCAGGACCAGGACGCCGACCGTCTTGACCAGCCAGTCGTCCGTCTTCGGCCCCGTGATTTTCTCGAACGTGTCGAGGCTCAACAGCGGCCAGAGCCCCGTGAGCAGATAATAGACTCCCTGGACCGCGAACAGGGATGTGAAAGTGACGGGCAGCTTCCAGCCCCAGGGGGTCCGGACGATGTGCTCGTCGTTCGCGGGGAGTGTGGCCATCGGGTTCATATGCGCCTCACGGAGTGGGAATCGCTGAGTCCGCCGCGCCAGGACTTTGCGCGGACGCCCAAATCTTCCCTCACAAAAGATGCAAATGAAGTGCCAGTCCCCGGCGAGGAGGGCGGACCCGGATGGCCGGGGTGAGGAGTTGCCGTAGACTGTCGAGGTAGGATTTCGCGTGGGGGCGGGGCGGTGGACTTCGTGTCCCGTCTCCTCCGGGTGGGTGAGTTGGCACCTCCGCTTCTGGGGAGAGACGGCCCGTGCCGCTGCGCCCCCGAGGGAACCTGCAAGGTCGGCCGCGCTTCCAAATGGCCGCGGCCAGGGAGAGGGGGTATTCGTGACCAGTGTGCTGCTCGACAAGCGCGAGGACCGCATCCGCCGAATGTTTGGCCACATCGCCCCAACCTACGATCTGCTCAACCACCTGCTCAGCCTCAACATCGACCACTACTGGCGCCGCCGTACCACCCAGCTCGTGCCGCCGTCCGGCGACGCGCCGATCCTCGACCTCTGCACCGGCACCGGCGACCTCGCCCTGGCCTACGACCGCGCCGCCGCGGGCCGCGTGCCGATCGTCGGCGCCGACTTCTGCCACGAGATGCTCGCCCGCGCCGGCGCCAAGACACGGCAGCGCCACGCCGCCGACCGCATCCGCTTCCTCGAGGCCGACGCCCAGAAGCTGCCGTTCCCCGACGACGCCTTTCAGATCACCACGGTCGCGTTCGGCCTGCGCAACGTCACCGACACCGACCGCGGCCTGGCCGAGATGGTGCGCGTGACGCGGCCCGGCGGCCGCGTGGCGATCCTGGAGTTCTCGCAGCCGCGCGGCTGGCTGCTCGGCCGGCTGTACCGCTTCTACTTCCGCTGGGTGCTGCCGCTGATCGGCCAGACCGTCTCGCGCAGCAAGGACAACGCCTACCGCTACCTGCCGGCGAGCGTCATGGAGTTCCCCGACGGCGAGGCCCTCGCCGAGCGCCTGCGCCGCCACGGCCTGCGCGACGTCCGCTGGCACCCGCTGACGTTCGGCATCGCCTCCCTCTACGTCGGCACCAAACCGGACAGGCTGACGGCCCTCGGCACCGAGAGATCTCGATGATGGACACTCCCTCTCCGCCCCGCTCCCCCGGTCATCTTCTCGTGCGGGCCGCCCGCGGCGAGCCGGTCGAGCGGCCGCCCGTCTGGGCCATGCGCCAGGCCGGGCGTTGGGACCCGGAGTTCAACCGCGTCCGCGCCGGCCTGCCGTTCTACGAGTTCTCGGAGAACGTCGAGCTGTCGGCGCAGGCGTCGTTGCTGCCGCGCCGCTTCGGCGTGGACGGCATCATCCTCTTCTACGACATCACCACGCTCGCGGTCGCCATGGGCCTGCCGTTCACCCTGCGACCGGCGCAGGGCCCCGTTCCCGACCGCCCGGTGCGCACCCTGGACGACGTGCGGCGGCTGGAGGCCAACCCCGACCCCGAGCGCTTCGGGCACGTGCGGCAGCTGCTGCAGCGCGTGCGCGCCGAGCTGAACGGCGCGCTGCCGGCGATCGTCTTCGCGGGCGCCCCGTTCACGGTCGCGACCTACTGCATCGGCACCGGCAAGGACATGGACGCGACGCGGCGCTTCGTCCGCGAGCAGCCTGCCGTCTGGGATGCGCTGCTGGAGCGGTTGACGAGGGCGACGATCCACTTCCTCGACTGCCTGGCGCGCGAGGGGGCGGACCTGTACCAGCTCTTCGACTCCTGGGCGGGGATGCTGGAGCGCGGCGAGTACGAGCGCTGGGCGCAGCCGCAGCACCGGGCCGTCTTCGCCGCGGTGCGCCGGGTGCCGCGCATCCTGTTCGTCAAGGAAGGGCCGTACCTCGACCTGATGGCGGCGACGGGGGCGGACGCGATCAGCCTGGGGACGCGCCACGACCTCGCCGAGGCACGGCGGCTGTACCCGCACCTGAGCTTCCAGGGGAACGTGGACGAGGAGCTGCTGCGGGCCGGTACGCCGGAACAGGTCGCCGAGGCGACGCGCCGCTGCGTGGCGGCGGGCGGCGGGCAGCGGCACATCGTCAACCTCAACCACGGCGTGGACCGCGCCACGCCGGTCGCGAACTTCGAGGCCTATGTCGGCGCGGCGCAGGGGAGGTGACCTCAAAGCCCACGGGCCGCGGCCCGTGGGTCCGGCCCTTCGCGGTCAGCCCTCTCTCATGATCCTTTAATCGCCCCCCTGCTACCGTACGTTTCATCCGGAACCATGTGGAGGACGGATCGCGCCCGCGAGGCGATCTTCCGGGACCTGCGAGAGTCTGTGGTCGGTGAGCGCGCCGGTACCCCTTCACCCCCACGGCTCTCGCATTTTCCCCGGGCGGCTGGCGAATTCCCTTGTGGCCGCCTTCTCGGAGCATCTATCCTCAAGGGAGGGGGAAGGCGCCCGGGCCAGCGGCACGCGCTGCCGGCAAGCCACGGTCGCCGTCCCCGCGTTCGGCGGCGGTCCCTGCCGGGCGGGTTCGGCGCCCGCCCCACCGCCGCGGCATCCGGAAGAAGGGGGCCCCCCATGCGCGTGCTTCTTGTCGAGGACCACAAGCCCATGGTCCGGGCGCTCCGCCAGGGCCTGGAGGAGGAAGGCTTCGCGGTCGATGTCGCCCAGGACGGTGAGGAGGCGGACTACAAGGCGCGGTCGGCCAACTACGACATCATCATCCTCGACCTCATGCTCCCCAAGGAAGACGGCCTGTCGCTGTTGCAGAAGTGGCGCCGCGCCGGCATCGGCGCCCACGTCCTCGTCCTGACCGCCCGCGGCAGCATCGAGGACAAGGTCAAGGGCCTCGACTTCGGCGCCGACGACTACCTCACCAAGCCGTTCCAGTGGGAGGAGTTGCTCGCCCGCCTGCGCGTCCTGATCCGCCGCGGCCACCAGGTCAAGGACCCCGTGCTCCGCGTCCACGACCTGGAGATCGACACCAACGCCCGCACCGTCAAGCGCGCCGGCAAGCCGATCAAGCTCACGCCCAAGGAGTACGCCCTGCTGCAGTTCCTCGCCCTCCACCACGGCAAGGTCGTCAGCCGCTCGATGATCTGGGAACACCTCTACGACGAGCACGACGAGAACACGTCCAACGTCGTCGATGTGTACATCCGCTACCTGCGCGGCAAGGTCGATCACGGCTTCGAGCCGCCTCTCATCCTGACGCGCTGGGGAGAGGGTTACATGCTGCGCGGGGAGGATTCATGAAGTCAATTCGCCTCTCGCTCGTCCTCTATTTCCTGGTGCTGCTGGCCGGGGCGCTGGGCGCGGTCTCGGTGCTGGCGTACCGGACGGCGGAGCAGAGCCTCCAGGAGAAGCAGAAGAGCGTCAGTACCCTGCTGCGGACCAAGCACGAGGCCAAGCTCGACGAGCTGCTCCTGCAGGAGGCGCGTACCCTGGCGAACTTCGTCAAGGTGCAGACCGCCCCGCACGACCGGCGTTTCATCCCGCTGCAATCGCTGGGTCTGCTCCCCGCGCTGGCCACCCCCGCCGCCGTCGGGGCCATACCGCTCTGGGGCCTGCAAGGCTGCGAAGGCCCCTTGCGCGACTTTTTCCTGCCGCGGATGATTCACACCCGCACCATCGGCAACATCATGCTGCCCGACCAGGAAGGCCAGCTGACCCAGTTCGTCCAGGTCAACGGCGACCGCGGGGCCGAGTGGCGCTCGTCCTCCCTCGGCCGGCACGCCCTCCCCTTCGACCCCAGGGAGTTTTCCGGCGGCCTCCTGGTGGACTGGAAGTTCGATAACGGCGAACTCGCCGGCAAGCCGCTGCGCCGGGTCACGCTCAAGGTGTCGCGGTTCCGTATCGATTTTCGGTCGCCCTCGTGGATGAAGAAAGGCGGCCCCGGCCGTCGGTCGGACAGCGCCCTGCGCGTGTCGTTCGCCCCCCCGCCCTTCCCCTCGACGCTCTTCATCCAGGGTGCCTACGACACGTCGCGGCCTGACGGGGTTCTGGGCCGCCTGCAGGAGGAGTACGACCACGACCTCGCCCGGCTGGAACAGTCCGCGCAGGAGAACCTGCAAACCCTGGGGAAGAACCTGCTGGCGGTGAGCATGCTCACCTTCGCGGCCACGCTGCTCGGCATCTTCTCCCTGGTGCGGCTGGGACTGCTGCCGCTGCGCCGCCTCTCCGACGCCGTCAGCCAGGTGTCCGCGAAGGACTTCCGCCTGCCGCTGGACGGCGCCCGCATGCCCTACGAGCTGCGGCCCATCGTCGAGCGCCTGCAACAGACGCTGGGGCTGCTCGGGCGCGCCTTTGCGCGCGAGAAGCAGGCGGCGGCCGACATCTCGCACGAGCTGCGCACCCCGCTGGCCGCCCTGCTCACCACGCTCGACGTCGCCCTGCGCAAGCCGCGCCAGCCCGAAGAGTACCGCGAGTTGATGGAGGAGTGCCGTTCGAGCGGCCAGCACATGTACGGCCTGGTGGAGCGACTGCTGACGCTGGCGCGCCTGGACGCCGGGGTCGATCACCTGCGGCCGCGCGAGGTGGACCTGGGGCAACTCGCGGAGCAGTGCGCGTTGCTGGTCCGACCGCTCGCCGAGGCGCGCGGGTTGAGTATCCGGTTGCACCGGAACGGGCCGGCGTGCCTGACCGCGGACCCCGACAAGCTGCGCGAGGTGGTGACGAACCTGCTGCACAACGCCATCGAGTACAACCGCCCCGACGGGTCGATCGACGTGGCGGTGGAGCGGCAGAACGGCGACGTGCGCGTCGAGGTGCGCGACACGGGCATCGGCATCTCGCCGGAGGCGCGGCAGCACCTGTTCGAGCGCTTCTACCGCGCCGACCCGTCGCGCGCGGCGGACGGCCTGCACGCCGGGCTGGGGCTGGCGATCGTCAAGGGGTACGTGGACCTGATGGGCGGCGCCATCGACGTGGAGAGCACCGAGGGGCAGGGCAGCACGTTCCGCGTCCGCCTGCCGGTGCGGGCTGAAGGCGCACGGGTCTAGTACACCGCGGCAGAAATGAGTGACCGTTCGTTTAGCCGCGAGCGGTGAGCCAGATCCCGCTGCGCGGGGGGCGAGCGCGGGCCCCGCGCTCGCCCGAGGCTCGCGGCTAAACGGCTACTGGAGTAGCAGCGCATGCCAAGGTTCGCGACGGCCACCCCCAGGCAGTACCTCGCCGCCCCCCCTGCGGCGCGCCACGATGACCCGGAGGTCGGGCTGATGCTGCGCGTGCAGCGGGACGAACCCGGGGCCTTCCAGGAGATAGTCGAGGTGTACTGGTCGAAGGTGTTCGGCCGCTTCGTGCGCTGCCTGCACGACCGCCAGGAGGCCGAGGACCTGGCGCAGGAAGTCTTCCTGCGCCTGTACCGCGCCCGCAAGAGTTACCAGCCGCGCGCGAAGTTCGCGACCTGGCTGTTCCATATCAGCAAAAACGTGGCCCGCAACGCCCTGCGGTCGCGGCGGCGCCGGCCGTGCGTCCGCCTGAGCGTGCTGGAAAGCCCGGGGCAGGAGACGCAGGCGGAGCGGCTGCTGGCCGACGGCGCCGACTCGCCGTCGCGGCCGCTGGAGCGCTCCGAGCTGGCGCACGTGGTGCGGCAGGCGGTCTCCGGATTGGGCGGCCGGCAGCGCACCGCCCTGGAGCTGTTCCAGTTCCAGGACCGCAGTTACGCCGAGATCGCCGCCGAGATGGACATGAGTCCGAAGGCGGCGAAGAGCCTCCTCTACCGCGCCCGCAACCAGCTTCGCGCCAACCTGACGCAGTTCATGGCGACGCGCGACTGACGGCGCCGCCTCGCGCCTGCGGCTTCGCGATCTCCGGGCGGCGCTGCTCCGGCAGCAGCCGGTCGAAATATTACTTTCGGCGCGGAAGGTGATCACCCAAGCTCGTACCGGGCGCCCATCGCGTACTGGGCTGGTGGGAAGCCAAGCTCCGCCGCCTTGGCGTGGAACTCCGCACTTTTCTTCGCGTTCTTCTCAACCCCGGAACCTGTGCGGTAGCGGCTTCCCAGGACGTTCAGGGCGGGAGCGAAATTCTGAGCCGCCGCCTGTTCGTATAGCTCGACCGCCCGCCGAAGGTCCTTGTCCACGCCGGCCCCGTACACATACGCCAGGCCGAGGAGGAACCGCGCCTCGGGGATTCGCTGCGCGGACCCCTCCCGCCAGGCTTTGATCCGCGCCTTGCCGACGCGCAGGATGTACTCTTTGGTCGTCTGGTCCGACATGAGCCGCTTCACGACCGCGTCGAGTGGCGCGAAGGTCCAGGGCCTCGATCACTTGCTCCTCGTAGCCGGCGGCGAGCTGTTTGCCGACCTCGTCGCGGACGATGCCGAGTTGCCGGTTCATCAGGCGCAGCACGTGGACGGCCCCTGTTTTGTACTGGCTGGTCAGACCTCGTCGTCCTCGTCGTCGTCCTCCTCGTCGTCGTCCTCGTCTCCGTCATCGAGGTCCTCGTCATCGAGGTCCTCATCGAGATCCTCGTCGTCCAGGTCTTCGTCGTCCAGGTCCTCGTCGTCCTCGTCCTCGTCTTCGTCCTCCTCATCCTCCACCCCGGCGGCCTGCGGGACATCGCCGAACAGGTCGCCGACCTTTTCCGCGCTGGCGTTGATCCCGTGGCAGGCCGTGGCCAGGTCGAGGGCCAGATCGACTCCCTGGCACAGTTGCTCGCAGTCGCCGCGCAACTGGTCGAAAAGGTCGTGGGCGGACAGTTGAGTTCGGAAGGTCACGGCCGCTCCTAAGATTGAAGAGTGAGGGGTCAGGGACACGCGGGATATACGGCCCCGCCGCGTCTCCCAAACAAAGTAGGGAAGCCTGCAAGAGTTGCCAGGTCCCCCGGCGCCTTCCCCGCCGCCGGCACACGAAACGGTGCCGTCGATGCCGACCAGCCGCAGCCCGTGACAGCTGCCGCCGGGGCGCGGCAGCGGCCGGACGATCCGGTGGCAGCGCCGGCGGACGACCGCGACGCCGAGCCGTTGGCGGGCGCAGCAGAGGGCGGTCCGGTTGTGGGGGGAGAAATTTCCGGGAATTTTGTTGCGTCTCCCGGCCAGGCTGTTAGAGTGGAAGTTACCTGTCGTCTCTTCTTCTTCGATTTACAAGGAGGCCGAACCATGCTGACCAGCTACCTGGTGAAGTGCCCGCATTACGGTTGCGGCTGGTTTGGAAGCTTGCTGCCCGCCCGGGACACCGACTCGTGGCGCGGCTCCGTCCCCACGACCTCGGTCGCGGTCTTCGAGTGCCCGAGCTGCAACCGGACGTGGCGCGCTCGCGTCGTTGGCGATGACGTCGTCGCCCTCCCGCTCGACGAGCTGAACGACCTCGTCAAGGCCTGAGCGCGAAAGTCCCGAGCAGCGAAGAGGTTGCTGACGCGGGGCGGCGCGAACTGGGTCCGCCCCGCCCGCACCTTTTGCTCAATCCCGCTTTTTTGCCGGTTTTCTCTGGCCCCCCCGAAAGGGGCCGGCTATAATAGACCCTTCTTCACGGCTCACGATGATCCGTAAGGGTCTCTTGATTCGACAACCTGTTTCCGTCCCTTTCGAGGAAAGGAGTCCTCCATGTCCAACCCCACTCCGCCCGTCCGTATCGCCTTCTGTGGATCCGAGAGTGCGTGCCGCGGCAACCGCGGCTGGGGACTCTGGCCGACCGGCTACCCCGCCGCCCTGACCGCCGCCGGCGCCGTCCCCGTGGCACTGCCCGCGGACGCTGGCCTGCACAACTGCGAGCAAGTCCTCGCCGACGTTCACGGCCTCGTCTTCGCCGGCACGGAGCGCGGCACCGGCCGTCCACCCGCCGCCGACACCGGCCTGCTTCACTGGTGCCGCGAGCGCCGCCTGCCGGTCCTCGCCATCGACGAGGGCATGCTCGCGCTCAACGCGACCTTCGGCGGCAGCAGCTACCTCGACCTCGCCCGCGAACTGCCCGAGGCGCTGCAGCACCGCCACCCGCCCGAGCAGGGCGTGCGCCACGCCATCAACGTCGGCCGCAACACGCGCCTGGCCCGCCTCTACGGCGAGGGCGAGATCGTCGTCAACAGCGAGCACCGCCGGGCGGTCTGCCGGTTGGCCCGCGGCTTCACCGTCAGCGCCCGCGCCCTCGACAACGTCATCGAGGCGGTCGAGGCCGAGGCCGAGGACTGGTTCGTCCTCGGCGTGCAGTGGCAGCCCGCCTCGGCGACGGCCTCGGGCCTGGACATCCAGCTCTTCCGCGGCCTGGTGGACGTGGCCGCGCGCCGCGTGACGCGCAGCCCGCGCACCGCCGCGCGCGGCCAGAGCGCCCGGCCCCGGGCGCGTGCCCGGCAGCTGGTCAGCGCGTAACGGTCTTTTTCGTGGGCGACTCGCTCCGCGAGTCGCTTTGGAGCGGGGGGGACCACCCCCTGAGCCTCAAAGCGACTCGCTCCGCGAGTCGCCCACGAAAAGAACTCTCCCCTCACTCACTCCCCTGCTTGCGCTTGCCGAGCCGCCGCAGCGCCGCGGCCGCCGTCTCGCGCAGGTCCTCCTCCGCCCCCTCCCGCGCGATGCTCGCCAGCAGTTCACGCGACGCCGCGTTGTCGGCCTGTTCCAGGATCTCGATCACGCGCCGCGCACGCAGCTGTTCCTGCTCCATCGTGACTGCGTCCTTGCCCTTGAGCGCCCCCAGCAGCCGCTCCAGCCGCCGCCGCACCTCGTCCGACGGCGGATTCTTGATGGCGTCCTTCAGCACGGGCTCGATCCAGCGCCCGTAGCTCGACAGCGCCGCCGTCGCTTTCTCGCGCACCGCGAATTTGTTGTCGTTCAGGTCGGCGATGAACTGCTTGATCTTGTTCGGGTCGGCCAGGAACACCTTGCGCGCCAGGTACGGGGCGCTGTCCTTGCCGCCGCACACCATCGTCCACAGGGCGCGGTTGCCCTTCGGGTTGTCGTTCGAGGCCAACTCGGTCCACAACGTGTCCAGGGACGCCGGCTGCAGCTCCATCGTCGGCAGCTTGCCGTTCTGCAGCATCCCCGTGACGTCCCAGACCAGCAGCGTCGTGTCCGCGCTGCCCGACATTACCCGCCGCGCCCGCGGCAGCACCGCCACCGCCGTCGCCGGCCCGATGTGGCCGGCCCACGAAGCGATCTGCAGGCCGTTCACCGCCTCCCACAGCCGCGCCGTCCTGTCGGCGCTGGCCGAGGCGATCACCCGGCCGTTGGGCGAAAAGGCGATGGCAAAGACCGCACTCTGGTGACCCTCGATCAGGCGCAGCTCGCTGCCATCCAGCGGGTCGTAGAGTTGGATCGTCCCGTCGTACATGCCGGCCGCGAGCTTGCGGTCGTCGGGCGCGAAGGCCAGCGACGCCACCGGCCCGCCCTTGCCGACCTGCCGCAGTTCCTGCCCCGTGGCCGCGTCCCAGAGAGTGATCTTCTGCGAGCCGGCGCCCGCGATGAATTTGCCGTTCGGCGCGTAAGCGACCGCCTCGACGCCGCCGGGGTAGCGCAGCTCGTGTACGACCTTGCTGCCGGCCAGGTCCCAGAGGCGCACGCCGCTGTTGCGGTAGCCGACCGCCAGGTGCTTGCCGTCCGGCGCGTAGACCAGGCACGTCACCAGGTCGCCCTCCGGCCCCTTGAGGTGCCCCGCCTCCTTGCCGCCGGCCACGTCATACAGCCGCACGCCGTCGCGGGCACCGGCCGCGGCGAGGACCTTGCCGTCGGGCGCGAACGCCAGCCACACCTCGCCGCCCTGCGGCCCGGCCCAGCGGCGGATGTCCTTGCCCGTCGCCGCCTCCCACAGGCGGATCTCCCCGTCGGACCCGGCCTCGGCGATCAGGCGGCCATTCGGCGAGACAGCCATCGACGTGACCCCGGCCTGCAGGCCGTCCGGCCCCTTGATCTCCTGGCCCGTCTTCGCGTCGAAGCGGCGGATCGTGTCGTCGAGGCCCGCCGCGGCCAGCACCGCCCCATCGGGGGAGAGGGCCAGCGCGTCGCAATCGCCCCGGCGGCGGGCGATCACTAGCGTCTCCTCGCCCTTGCTCACGTCCCAGCGGCGGATCGTATGGTCGCGGCCGCCCGAGTAGAGCGTCTTGCCGTCCCCAGCGAAGGCCAGTGAGACGACGGTGTCCTTGTGGCCGTTCAGCTGCCGGACCTCTTTCTGGTTGGCGAGGTCCCACACGCGGACGGCGTTGTCGTCGCCGGCCGAGACGAGCGTGCTGCCGTCGGGGGCGAAGGCCAGCGCCATGACGGCGCAGCGGCCGCCCAGCACGCGCGGCGCCTTGCCGTCCCAGAGGCGGATCGCCCGGTCGGTGCCGCCCGAGGCGACCGTCTTGCCGTCGCGCGCGAAGGCGACGGCGTTGACCTCGTCCTGGTGGCCCTGGTAGGTCGCCACGTCACGGTTATTGGCGACGTCCCAGAGCCGCACGGTCCGGTCCTGGCTGCCGCTGGCCAGCAGGTTGCCGTCTGCGGAGAAGGCCAGGGCCTTGACGGTGGCCTGGTGGCCCTTGAAGGTGCGGAACTCCTTGCCGGTGGCGACCTCCCAGACGCGGACCGCCTTGAAGCCGCCGCCCGTGGCCAGGAACCTGCCGTCGGGCGCGAAGGCCAGCGCATTCACCCACAGGTCCTTGAGCCGGCGGATTTCCTTGCCGGACTCGGCGTCCCAGAGGCGGACCGGGTCATTGCCGCCGCCCGCCGCCAGGATCTTGCCGTCGGGAGAGTAGGCCAGGCAGAGGATCTGACTGCCGTGGCGGAAGCGGACTGTGCCGAGTCGCTTCAGGGCGGCGGCCGACGGCAGCGGGTCGCCGTTGGCGTCCGGGCCGCCCGGCGGTAGGGGGGCAGGCGGCTGGGCCTGCACGCCGTGGGCCAGGAGGCCCGCCAGCAACAACGCGAGAACGCTCAGCTTGCTCATCCTCATCCTCATCCTCATCCTCATACTCTTGCACTCCCCAAAGAGGTCGATCACCGTGGACGCCCGGCAGCGCGGGCGAGCGACGCCGGTAGCGCACGCCGTTGCCCAGTCCCTGAGAAGACGACTGCAGCCCGCCCTCCATTACCGGGGTGTTCCGGGGCCCTGTCCAGTGAATTGCCATTCTATGGACGTGTCGGGCGCGGCAACCTGCAGACGGAGAAGGCCGCGTGAGGGTGTGCGCCCGAATTCACTGGCCCGTTTCTCCCCGGGCGGCCGTTTTGGCTCAATTATTGCTCCCTGTTACATATCAGGCGGCCTTGATGGCAGGGCTGAACGAGGGCGGCACTCCAGGATTGCCGTCTCTTGCCGACCTGCCCTCGGGGCCGTCAATCCTGCCCGGCAGGCGTTCCGCCTGCGGGCGGTGTCGGGGCTGGAAGAGAAGAGCAGCCCGGGGTTCAGAGGCCCTCGGGATCACCCGGCGGGTGGGGGCATTCGCTCCTGCCCCGCCGCGGCAATCATCGAAGAACTGACGAGGAGGGATGAGGATGAGACGCTTGTTGTCCAGCATGGCCGTCGTGACTCTCGTGGGCGGTGCGATGCTGTTGTGGCCGCAAACCAGCGAGGCCCAGCGGCGCGGGGGCGGCGGCCAAGGTGGCGGCTACCGCGGCGGCGGCTACAGTGGCGGAGTCAGTGGTTATCGTGGCGGCTACAGCGGTGGTTACGGCACTAGCTATTACCGCGGCGGCTATGGCGGCTATGGCGGCTACAGCGGTTATGGCGGGTCCTATCGCCCCTACTACGGCTCCAGCCTGGGGTACGGCCTCTCCGGCCTCGGCTATGGGGGCTATGGCCTTGGGTACGGTGGTCTCGGCTATGGCCGCTATCAGTCCTATAACGGCGGCTACGGCGGCTACGGCGGCTACGCCTCCTCCAGCCCGTACTACTACAACAACAACTCCTACTACACCTACAGTCCGTCCGTGGCGTCGTACCAGTCTTCGTACCCGCCCGACACGACGGTGATCGACAATAGCGCGACAAATCAGGCGGTCCACGTCCTCGTGGTCGCGCCGAGTGAAAACGCCGACGTCTACTTCGAGGGCGCCAAGACGCAGCAGACCGGCACCCAGCGGGAGTTCGTCTCGCCGGCGTTGACTTCGGGAAGGGTCTACACCTACCACGTCCGCGCCGCCTGGACGGACACCAGCGGCAAGCAGCACGATGAGACGCGCGACGTGCCTGTCCGTGCCGGCCAGTGGCTGGCCGTGGACTTCAACCACCCGGCCCCCGCCGCGAACGGCGCCCAGCCCGCCGCCCCGGCCGCTAACTTGCGGACCGAGAAGGAGAACCGCCAGCCGATCAAGCCGGCCGTCGCCGGCACTCCCGCCACCTCGAACCCGGGCGTGACGGGCAGGGAAGTGAACCCGAGGCCGGTCCCGGCCACCGGGAATAACCCGGCCCCGCAGGGCCAGCAGCCCGGCGCCGAGGTCGGGCCTGATGGCCGCGTGGTAAACCCGCCGCCCGCCCCGGCGCCCGGCAACAAGCAGAACCAGGACGTCCCCCGCTGAACACTTCAGGGGTCCCTTGAAAACAGAGCGGGGCAGGCCCGAAGGCCTGCCCCGCTCTGTTTTTGCGCTGCGGCCCTCGGTGCCGCCGTCTCAGGCGTAGCCGTAGATGTACTCGTGCAGCAGGTGGATCGTCCGCTCGTGCGTGCTGGTCTCGTGCGCGTTCAGGTCGCCGATCGAGATCATGCCGAGCATCTGGTCGGCGTCGTCGAGGACGGGCAGGTGGCGGATGCGGCGGTTCTTCAGCACGCCGCGCGCCTCCTCCAGCGTGGTGTGCGGCCGGCAGCAGACGACCTCGGCGCTCATGATCTCGCCGACCGTGACCGTGCCGGCGTCGCGGCGCTCGGCCACGATCCGCCGCAGGATGTCGCGCTCCGTGATGATGCCGCACAGCCGGCCTTCACACAGGACCGCCAGGCTGCCTATTTTCCGCTCGTTCATCTGCACCGCCGCCTCGTAGACGGTGACCTGCGGGCCGATCGACGCCACTTCCGAGCCCTTGACTGCGAGGATGTCGTTCACCGTGGCCATACGGCCCTCCCTTGTTGAGATTTGCGAATCGTGGTGCCGCCGGGAGAGACGTGTCCGCCGGCGCGTGTACGGGATCCCCGCCGCCTATTTTCCCCCACCCGGGGCGGCTGGCAAGCTTTTTTTCGCCCGCACCGCGATTTTTCCGCCGGCGCCCCCCTTGACAGGGCCGCCGATTCTATTAATCAGAGTTATGTTAGCTCTTGTTATTAGTACAGCCGATGATACAGTAATGCCATGCAATTTGAGTCGCTCAAGGTGTTCTGCGACGTGGCGCGCCACCGCAGCTTCTCGCAGGCCGCGCAGGTTAACAAGATCACCCAGTCCGCGGCCAGCCAGGTGGTCTCGCAGCTGGAGAAGCGCCTGGAGGTCCAGCTCATCGACCGCTCGACGCGACCCCTGCAGCTGACGCCCCTCGGGCAGACTTACTACGAAGGCTGCCGGTTGCTGCTGGAGCAGTACACGGAGCTGGAGACCTCCATCCGCACCGCCCACGCCCAGCTCGCCGGCACCGTGCAGGTCGCGGCCATCTACTCCGTCGGCCTCGGCGACATGGGGCAGTACGTGCAGAGGTTCAAGACCGAGCACCCCGAGGTGACGGTCCACCTGGAGTACCAGCACCCCGACCGCGTCTACGAAAAGGTGCGCGACGGCAGCGCCGACCTGGGGCTGGTGTCCTTCCCGCGCCGCTCCCCCAAGCTGACCGCGGTGCCGTGGCGCGAGGAGGAAATGGTCCTGGTCTGCTCGCCGACCCACCCCCTGGCCAGGTGTACGGCGGTGCGCCCGGCGCATCTGGCCGGCGCGAAGTACATCCACTTCGACCGCGGCCTGGTCATCCGCCGCCAGGTCGATCGCTTCCTGCGCGAGCACGGGGCGGCGGTCGAGGTCGTGCTGGAGTTCGACAGCATCGAGAACATCAAGAAGGCGGTCGAGCACGGCGCCGGCGTCGCCCTGCTGCCCGAGCCGACCGTCCACCGCGAAGTGGAAGACGGCACCCTCACGGCCCGGCCGCTGCAAGGGGCGCGGCTGGTGCGGCCCCTGGGCGTCATCCACCGCCGCCATCACAAGCTGAGCCCGACCGCCCAGCGCTTCATGGAGCTGCTCGTCGGGCAGGGCCCCGGAGTTGGCTCAGACAACGGGCCGGCCGCCAACGGCCATGTGAATGCCGACGGCAACGGCGCCGCTCACAAGCCGGGGCGGCGCGGCCCCCGGCGCAACGGCCCCCCCCCTTCTCCCAAGTAAGGACCGCAGTCATGACCGAACCCGGCGCCCCCTCGAAGCAGGGCCTGTACGACCCCCAGTACGAGCACGATGCGTGCGGCGTCGGCTTCGTCGTGGACGTCAAGGGCCGCAAGTCGCACGACCTCGTCGAGAAGGGCATCCGCATCCTGCTCAACCTCGAGCACCGCGGCGCGTGCGGCTGCGAGAAGAACACCGGCGACGGCGCCGGCATCCTCCTGCAAACGCCGCACAAGTTCTTCGCGCAGCAGGCCGAGCGCCTCGGCTTCAAGCTCCCCGCGCCCGGCGAGTACGCCGCCGGCCTGGTCTTCCTGCCGGCGCACAAGGACGACCGCGCCCGCTGCGAGCGCCTGTTCGAGCAGATCGTGCGCGAGGAGGGGCAGTTCGTCCTCGGCTGGCGCAACGTGCCGACCGACAACGCGATGCTCGGCCTGACCGCCTGCGCCGTCGAGCCGGTGGTGCGCCAGATCTTCATCGGCCGCTCCGGCCAGGTCGCCGACGAGACGGCCTTCGAGCGCAAGCTCTACGTCATCCGCCGGCGCGTCGAGAACGCCGTGCGCGACTCCAACCTGCGTCAGCGGAAGATGTTCTACGTCCTCAGCCTGTCGCACAAGACGATCATCTACAAGGGCATGCTGAACTCGGACCAGCTCGCCCCCTACTACCCCGACCTCCTCGACCCGGCGACGGAGACGGCGCTGGCGATGGTCCACTCGCGCTTCAGCACGAACACCTTCCCGAGCTGGAACCGCGCCCATCCGTACCGCTACCTGTGCCACAACGGCGAGATCAACACGCTGCGCGGCAACGTCAACTGGATGCACGCCCGCGCCAGCCTGTTCGCCTCGGAGCTGTTCGGCGACGACCTCAAGAAGCTGCTGCCGATCATCGACCAGCGCGGCAGCGACTCGGCGATGTTCGACAACGCCCTGGAGATGCTCGTGCTGTCGGGACGGTCGCTGCCGCACGCCGTCATGATGATGATCCCCGAGCCGTGGACCGGCGACCCGCACATGTCGCCGGAGAAGAAGGCGTTCTACGAGTACCACGCCTGCCTCATGGAGCCGTGGGACGGCCCGGCGTCGATCGCCTTCACCGACGGCGTCCGCATCGGCGCCGTCCTCGACCGCAACGGCCTGCGTCCGTCGCGCTACTACGTCACCAAGGACGGCCTGGTCATCATGGCGTCCGAGGTCGGCGTGCTGGACGTGGCCCCGGAGAACGTCGAGCGCAAGGGCCGCTTGCAGCCGGGCCGCATGTTCCTCGTGGACATGGAGCAGGGCCGTATCATCGAGGACGAGGAGGTCAAGCGCGCCATCGCCACCGAGAGGCCGTACGCCGAGTGGCTGCGCGACAACCTCGTGTCCCTGGAAGACCTGGCCGACGCCCCGGCTGCCCACCACACCGACCACCGGACCGTCCTGCAGCGCCAGCACGCCTTCGGCTACACCAGCGAGGACCTGAAAATCCTCATGGCGCCGATGGCGGAGGGCAACGAGGCGATCGGCTCGATGGGCAACGACGCCGCCCTCGCCGTCCTCTCGGACCGGCCGCAGCTGCTCTACAACTACTTCAAGCAGCTCTTCGCCCAGGTGACCAATCCGCCCGTGGACGCCATCCGCGAAGAGATCATCATGTCGATGGCGACGACGGTCGGCCGCGAGTACAACCTGCTCGAGCCGACGCCGGCGTCGGCCCGGCAGATCAAGCTCAAGTCGCCGATCCTGCGCAACGAGGAGCTGGACAAGCTGCGCCAGCTCGACGCCATCACCGGCGGCCGCTTCAAGTCGGTCACTTTGCCGATCCTGTATGACCCCAAGGGCGGGACCGCGGCCCTGGAGCGAGCCCTGGCGACACTGTGCCGCCAGACCAGCCACGCCATCGCCACCGGCCACGAGTTCATCATCCTGTCCGACCGGGCCACCGACCGCAGCAGCGCGCCGATCCCGGCGCTCCTGGCCGTCGCGGGGGTGCATCACCACCTGATCCGCGAGGGCACGCGCACCAAGGTCGGCCTGATCGTGGAGAGCGGTGAGCCGCGCGAGGTCCACCACTTCGCCCTGCTCATCGGTTACGGCGCCGGGGCCATCAACCCCTACCTCGCCTTCGAGACGCTCGAGGACATGATCCAGCAGGGGCAGCTCACCAAGGCCACCCCCGACAAGGCGATCGGGCATTTCGTCAAGGCGGTGGACAAGGGCGTCATGAAGGTGATGTCCAAGATGGGCATCTCGACGGCGCAGAGCTACTGCGGCGCCCAGATCTTCGAGGCGGTCGGCCTGAACGGCGACGTCATCGACCGCTACTTCACCTGGACGGCGTCGCGCGTCGGCGGCGTCGGCCTGGACGTGATCGCCGCCGAGGCGAAGTCGCGCCACGACCGCGCCTTCCCCGACCGCTTGGTCAACGGCCACACCCTCGAGGTCGGCGGCCAGTACCAGTACCGCCGCGAGGGCGAGTACCACCTGTTCAACCCCGAGACCGTCCACAAGCTGCAGTACGCCTGCCGCACCGGCAGCTACGCCGTCTTCAAACAGTACAGCGACCTGGTCAACGACCAGGCGCGCAAGCTCTGCACGCTGCGCGGCCTGTTCGAGCTGAAGTTCGCCGAGACGCCGATCCCCCTCGAGGAAGTCGAGTCGGTCGAGTCGATCGTGAGGCGCTTCAAGTCGGGCGCCATGTCGTACGGCTCGATCAGCAAGGAGGCGCACGAGACGCTGGCGATCGCGATGAACCGCCTCGGCGGCAAGAGCAACACCGGCGAGGGCGGCGAAGGCCCCGAGCGCTACGTCCTCGAGCCGAACGGCGACTCGAAGAACAGCGCCATCAAGCAGGTGGCGTCGGGCCGCTTCGGCGTCACGAGCCTGTACCTCGTCAACGCGAAGGAGCTGCAGATCAAGATGGCGCAGGGGGCCAAGCCCGGCGAGGGCGGCCAGCTGCCCGGCTCGAAGGTCTATCCGTGGATCGCGAAAGTCCGCCATTCGACGCCGGGCGTCGGCCTGATCTCGCCGCCGCCGCACCACGACATCTACTCGATCGAGGACCTCGCCGAGCTGATCCACGACCTGAAGAACGCCAACCACCACGCGCGCATCAGCGTCAAGCTGGTCGCCGAGGTGGGCGTCGGCACCATCGCGGCGGGCGTCGCCAAGGCCCACGCGGACGTGGTGCTCATCAGCGGCCACGACGGCGGCACGGGCGCCTCGCCGCAGACGAGCATCAAGCACGCCGGGGCGCCGTGGGAGCTGGGCCTGGCCGAGACGCACCAGACGCTGCTGCTCAACGACCTGCGCAGCCGCATCGTCGTCGAGGTGGACGGTCAGCTCAAGACGGGCCGCGACGTCATCATCGGCGCCTTGCTCGGAGCCGAGGAGTTCGGCTTCGCGACGGCGCCGCTGGTGGCGCTGGGGTGCATCATGATGCGCGTCTGCCACCTGAACACCTGCCCGGTTGGCGTGGCCACGCAGGATCCGCGGCTGCGGGCCAAGTTCACCGGCGGCCCCGAGCACGTCGTCAACTTCATGCGCTTCATCGCCGAGGAGGTGCGCGAGCTGCTGGCGAAGCTGGGCTTCCGCACCCTCCCCGAGCTGATCGGCCGCACCGACCGCCTGGCGGTGCGCGAGGCGGTGGACCACTACAAGGCGAACGGCCTGGACTTCTCGAACATCCTCTACCGGCCGCCGGTCGGGCCGCAGGTCGGCCGTTACTGCACGGTCGCGCAGGACCACGGCCTGGAGAAGGCGCTGGACAACACGACGCTGCTGCCGCTGTGCCGGCCGGCCCTGGACGAGGGCAAGCGCGTCGAGGCGACGCTGCCGATCCGCAACGTCAATCGCGTGGTCGGCACGATCGTCGGCAGCGCGGTGACGCGGCGCTACGGGGCCGCGGGCCTGCCGGAGGACACGATCAAGCTGAAGTTCGTCGGCTCGGCGGGGCAGAGCTTCGGGGCGTTCGTGCCGCGCGGCATGACGCTGGAGCTGGAGGGCGACGCGAACGACTACGTCGGCAAGGGGCTGTCGGGCGGCAAGATCATCGTCTACCCGCCGAAGGCGTCGACGTTCCGGGCCATCGACAACGTGATCGTCGGCAACGTGGCGCTCTACGGGGCGACGGGCGGCGAGGCTTACATCCGCGGCATGGCGGGCGAGCGCTTTGGCGTGCGCAACAGCGGCGTCAGCGCGGTGGTGCTGGCGGTGGGCGACCACGGCTGCGAGTACATGACGGCCGGCCGCGTGGTCGTTCTCGGGCCGACGGGCAGGAACTTCGCGGCGGGCATGTCGGGCGGCATCGCCTACGTTTACGACGAGGACGGCAGCTTCCCGAAGAACTGCAATCCGGAGATGGTGAAGCTCTACAAACTCGAAGACCCTGAGGAGATGGGTGAGGTGCAGGAGCTGATCCGCCGTTTCGGGACGTGTACCGGCAGCGAGCGGGCGTGGCGCTTCCTGGCGCTGTGGGAGGAGGCGGCGCCGAAGTTCTGGAAGGTGTACCCGAACGACTACCGGCGGGTGATCGAGACGCAGAAGCGCTTCAAGGAGTCGGGGCTGTCGGCGGACGAGGCGGTGATGGCGGCGTTCGAGGAGAACGCGCACGACCTGGCGCGCGTGGGCGGGAAATGAGGGGAGCCGAAGCGGAATGCGGTGGCCTTGGTGACTTCATTCCATATACTCCTGAAACGAGAGGGTTTCGCAGTGCATACCTTATCCATTATTAATTACAAGGGCGGCGTAGGGAAGACGGTGCTAGCCGCGAATATTGCTGCAGAAATTGCTTGGTCGAGACAAAAGAAAGTCCTCTTGATCGACCTCGATCCTCAGGCGAGTCTGACATTCTCCATCGTTCCCGTGAACATCTGGCGCACGCAGCTGGAGGCGAGCCGGACGATCAAGACTTGGTACGATCGCTTCCTTGATGTTGGCAGAGAAAGTTCAATCGGTCAGCTGATCCATTCGCCGCTGAATGTCCACTTCGATAACGGAGGCGAAGTTGATCTAATAGCTTCTCACCTTGGACTCATTAACGTCGATCTTGAGCTGGCCACGAAGCTGGCAGGGGCCTCTTTCCGGCAGATTGCGTTGAATTACCTTCGCGTCCACTCACGGCTAACGCACGGATTGAACGATCCGGAGGTACAGGGCAAATACGACCTAGTCATAATCGACTGCCCACCCAATTTCAACATCGTGACGAAGACCGCTTTGGTGGCAAGTGATGCTTACCTCGTCCCCGCCAAGCCCGATTATCTTTCGACCCTGGGTATCGACCAGCTGAACCGTCACGTGACTCAATTGTCAGACGATTATAATCGCTTTTGTACTGAATTTGGCGGAGACGATTTTCGACCGATGGACTGCCGGATGCTCGGTATTGTCTTCACGATGGTCAAATTCTACAGTCAGCAGCCAATCCAAGATCAGCGTGAGCATATTGCCGCGGTGAGGCGCCTCCAGTTTCCGCTCCTCGAGTCCATGATACGGGAGAATAATCGGTTCTATTCAAGACGCACTGACGGGACCTCGCCGCTCGTGATACAGCACACGAGCGAGGCCGGGTTCCTTGAGGTCCGTACAGAATTGGAGCAACTTGCTTCCGAGGTCGAAGGCCTGTTGGCTGCGTTATAAGGAGAGCCTACATGAACCCGAAACAACTCGCGAGGCTACTCCGTAGCCTCGCAGATCTGGTTGAACGGACAGATGTCGCTGCTCTCCATGAGCTCCTTGGAGGGAAAAGGCAGTTCGTTCTCGAATCCGTTTCCCCGCCAAGCGTCGCCGTCCCAGGTCCCCAGGATCTCAATGCGGACCTCGAAAGCATCAAGGGAAAATTGGGGAAAGCGACCTCCGTTGATGAAGGACTCCGTCTCCTCGCCGAGGAAGGGATCGATAAACGGCGTTCATTACTGACTCAGCTTGCGCGCAATTATGATGTTGGTATTCGCAAATCAGAGCGCCTCGGGGATTTTGCCCGGCGCATCGTCAATGCTGTTGTAGGGTCCAGGGTCCAGTCGGAAACGATGAGATCACTGGCGCTTTGAAGTTCAGCTTGGGCCGTGAATTCGGCGTGCGGCAGTCATTGTTGTCTGCCGGAAGAGCACAGTCTTCAATTACATTTGTTGATGGTGGGCTATGGGCAAGCCGACAGGCTTTCTGGAATATCCGCGGGAGCTGCCGATGGCGGCGCCGCCCGCGCAGCGCGTCCACAACTGGCAAGAGTTCCACGAGCACGCCGACGAGATGCTGCTGCGCAAACAGGGCGCCCGCTGCATGGACTGCGGCGTGCCGTTCTGCCACACCGGCACCCTCCTCGAGGGCATGGCCTCGGGCTGCCCCATCAACAACCTCATCCCGGAGTGGAACGACCTCGTCTACCGCGGGCTGTGGCGCGAGGCGCTCGAGCGGCTGCACAAGACCAACAACTTCCCCGAGTTCACCGGCCGCGTCTGCCCCGCGCCGTGCGAGGGCTCGTGCGTCCTCGGCATCAACGAGGACCCCGTCACGATCAAGAGCCTCGAGTGCGCCATCGTCGATCGGGGCTTCGAGGAGGGTTGGATCCAGCCCGAGCCGCCGGCGAAGCGCACCGGCCAGCGCGTCGCCGTCGTCGGCTCCGGTCCCGCCGGCCTCGCCGCCGCCGCCCAGCTCAACCGCGCCGGCCACCGCGTCACCGTCTTCGAGCGCGCCGACCGCATCGGCGGCCTCCTGATGTACGGCATCCCGAACATGAAGCTGGACAAGCGCATCGTCCAGCGGCGCATCGACGTCATGGCCGCGGAGGGCGTGACGTTTGTCACCGGCACCGAGGTCGGCAAGAACTACCCGGCCGAGCGGCTGCGCCGGGACTTCGACGCGGTGGTGCTGTGCGGCGGGGCGACCAGGGCGCGCGACCTGCCCATCGAGGGCCGCAACCTCCCGGGCATCCACCTCGCGATGGACTTCCTGCACCAGAACACGAAGAGCCTGCTCGACAGCCGGCACGAGGACGGGAAGTACCTGTCCGCGCAGCACCGGGACGTGATCGTGATCGGCGGCGGCGACACGGGCACGGACTGCGTCGGCACGTCGATGCGGCACGGCTGCCGCAGCCTGCTGCAGTTCGAGATCTTGCCGATGCCGCCGGAGCAGCGGGCGCCGGATAATCCCTGGCCGCAGTGGCCAAAGGTATACCGCCTTGACTACGGCCAGGAGGAGGCGCTGGCCCGCTTCGGCCGCGACCCGCGCGAATACTGCATCACGACGAAGAAGTTCGTCGGCGACGAGAATGGCCACGTCAAGGAGCTGCACACGATGCGCGTCGAGTGGTCGCGCGACAACGGCCGGGTCATCCCGAAGGAGGTCTCCGGCAGCGAGCGTGTCTTCCCGGCGCAGCTGGTGCTGCTGGCAATGGGCTTCCTCGGGCCGGAGAACCAGCTGCTCGACCAGCTCGGCGTGGAGAAGGACCCGCGCTCGAACGCGAAGGCGGAGCACGGCAAGTTCCAGACGAGTGTGCCGTGGATCTTCGCGGCCGGCGACATGCGCCGCGGCCAGAGCCTGGTGGTGTGGGCGATCAACGAGGGGCGCGGGGCGGCGCGCGAGTGTGACCGTTACCTGATGGGGACGACGGCCCTGCCGTGACCCTGCCGCCGCGGTGACGTCTGACACCAGCCCGACGCGCCAGCGAGGGGATCCCTCGCTGGCGCGTCGGGCTGGTGTAATTCGGCCCCACCCATACAAGCCCGACGCGCCAGCGAGGGGATCCCTCGCTGGCGCGTCGGGCTGGTGTCAGATCACCCCGCCTCAAGTATAATTTGCCGCGTCCTGGCGCGGGGAGGGTCGCCGGCGGTCTCCGCGCTTCTCCGGCCGGAAGGGCTGCAAAGGGAACAATTCCTCGGATTTCTGGTAGGCGCGCGGCGGACCTCGGCGTTACAATCAGAGTAATGGGGGCGGCACGGTCAAAGGTCGGTCGTTTAGCCCCGCCCGCCGCGTGCTGGAATGTGCAACCCTCTTCCCCTCAACCCTTTGCGAAAGCGCCCCGCCGGCTGGCGGGGCCAACCGAGCCTCGAGCCGGGGTGGGAGGAGTTGCCACGAAATGCTTTTTTTGCAGTCGTGGCAGGATATGATAAGAATCAGGGATAGGATTGATCGTCTCGTTTGGCCGACAGTTCCGAGTCTGAGGGCGGCTCGCCCCCACCAGCGTGGTTGAGGTTTGTGATGGCCTTCGCCCAGCAGAGACAGATCCTCGAACCGCACGTGCAGTCGCTGCTGCGCGATTTCAGCACGGGCTGGGACGAGGACCGGCTGCCGGAGTATGCCGGCCAGCTCCCCAAGGACGCCCCCTGGCGCCCCGCGATGCTGCGCGAGCTGGTCAAGATCGATCTGCGCCGGCAGTGGGAGCACGGCCACCGCGCCCTGCTGGACTCCTACCTCCTCCACTGGCCCGAGCTGGGCACCCTGGACACGGTCCCCCTGGAGCTGATCCAGGCGGAGATGCAGGCCCGCCAGCAGGTGGGCGATGTCGTCTCCTCCGAGGAACTCAACCGCCGCTTCCCGCGGCAGATGCGGGAGGCGCAGCGCAGCGTCAACCAGGTCTTCAACGAGCCGGTGCTAAGTGCGGAGCTGGCGTCCCTCTTCCCATCGGCACCGGGGTCCAGCCCCTCCTTCCCGCCGGCGTCGGTCCGATCGACCCCTCCCCAGAGAGCCTCGCTCGGTCCTGGCGCCTCTCCCACCGGTACCGTGCGCCCTATTGAATCGGAGGCGGACATCGATTTGCAGGGTGAAATGGGCCGGCGCGGGTCGGACCCCGGCCGTTACCGTCTGGTGAAGGAACTGGGCCGCGGGGCGATGGGGAGCGTCTACCTGGCGCAGGACACCTCCCTGCAGCGCCTGGTGGCGATGAAGATCCCCCACTTCCGCCCCGGCGACAGCCCCGACTTGCTGAAGCGCTTCTACATCGAGGCGTGCGCCGCCGCCACCCTCAGCCATCCCAACATCTGCGCCGTCTACGACGTGGGCAAGGGCGTCGATGGCATCCCCTGGCTGACGATGGCCTACATCGAAGGGGAGACGCTCACCGACCTCATCAAACGCGAGCGGCCGCTGCCCCCGGTGCGCGCCGTCGAGATCATCTACAAGCTGGCCCGCGCCCTTGAAGAGGCGCACAGTCGCAGCATCGTCCACCGCGACCTCAAGCCGGCGAACGTGATGATGAACCGCCGTGGCGAGCCGGTCGTCATGGACTTCGGCCTGGCCCGCCGCATGGACCAGGACACGCGCCTGACCCATCAGGGGTCGGTGATGGGCACGCCGGCCTACATGCCGCCCGAGCAGGTCCGGGGCGATGTCGAGACGATCGGGCCGGCCAGCGACCAGTACAGTCTGGCGGTCATCCTTTACGAGATGCTCACCGGGCAGGTGCCGTTCCGGGGGACCTTGGGCCAGGTGATGGCCAGCGTCCTGACGGAGAAGCCGCGGCCGCCGCGGGAACTGCGGCCCGACCTCGACCCCGCGCTGGAGGCGGTCTGCCTCAAGGCGATGGCCTCCACCGTCGCCGAGCGTTTCCCCTTGATCGGCGCGTTCGCCCAGGCGCTAGAGCCGTTCATCCAGAGCCTCAGCATCCTGCAGCACCCCAGCAGCGTGCCCGGCATCGGCCAGCCGCGGGAGGGGGAGGATGCGTTCCACACCGCGGCCCCGGGCACGGCACCGCCGGTCTATCGGCCGCGCTCGAACCCGGAAGTCAAACTGGAGGCCTCGACGCTCTCGCCGCCGGGGTGGAAGAAGAGCACGGTGCCGCCTCCCGGGTGGAAACCGCGCGTGCGCCTCAAGACGGTGCTCCTGGCGGCCCTGCTCGCGGCCGGCGCGCTGACGCCTCTCTATTTCATCCTGACTCCCGAAACCGATGAAACCTTCCGGCGGCATATTACCGGGTACATCGACCAGGGTAAGTTCCGGAAAGCCCTGACCCGGGTCGAGGATTCGAGGCACGACAAGAAGATCAACGACGCCGCCCTTGAAGAGGTGCGCCGCGCCGTCGTGGACTGGGCGGATTCGCTGGTGAAAGACACCACTGATCGGGGGAAAGAGGCCGAGGTGAGGCGCGCCCAGGAGGTGCTGAACCGGCTCCTGCCTCACTGCTTCGACGAGAAGAAACAAAAGCTGGTCGAGCTGCGCGACGGCGCCGGCCGCCTGGCCATCCGCTGGGAGGTAGACGATCTTCTGGAGAGACAGCGGCACAAGGATGCGTGGGACGCGGTTGCCGGCTCCGGCTTCACCAAGACCCCGTGGGCCGGCGCACTCGAGGCTAAAATCCTGAAGGCCTGGGTTGGCCACGCCGAGCGACTCCGCACCAAGGACAATGATTTTGACCAGGCCGTGCAGGTCGCGAAGGCGATCCTGGACGTAAGGAAGGACACTCCTGACGCGGCCAGGGTGCGCGATGACGCCGGCAAGCAGATCAAGACGATTACCGAAGAGATCGCCAATCTGGTGGAGGAGAAGCAGTTCTCCCAGGCCGAGGAGCGGGCGAGGAAGAAGTGGCCGTTGAACAAGGACCTGCGGGACAAAAAGATCTTCGAGGGGTGGTACGCCTGGGCGAAGAAGCAGCGCGAAGCCAAGAAACTGAACGAGGCGGAAAAGGAACTGGACGACCTGGACAAGTATTACCAGGACGGCGAGCACCGGACCAGGACCGCTGCGCTGAGGGAGGACATCGCCTTCGTCCGTATCAGCCCGGAAGTCGAGCGGGCGAGCAAAGGCACGACCTGGGACGGTTACGAGGCGGCCGCCCAGCTCCTCGCCGGGAAGGACGCTGCCCGGCTGAACGCCGAGGCGCGGAAAGGCTTGTACCAACGGCTCACGGAGGCGTTCCGCAAACGCCTCCAGGGACAGGTTACCGAGGAGGTGTTGCCGCAGCTCAAGCAGGTGGCAGCGTTGCTGAAGAACCCGGACGCCGTCTCGGACGTGAAGACCTGGGAGGAGAAATTCAATGTCCGCCGGAAGAACAAGACGAGTTCGGCGCAAGTCGCGGCGGCCCTCCAGCTCAAGGAAGTGACGTCGGACTCCCTGGCCACGGTCCGGCAGACCTTGCAAGAGCTATCGACAAACGCCCAGCCGGACCTGCGGCAACGCATTGAAACCTTGCTGCCCCTGCTCGCCTTCGCGGCGAAGGGGGCCGAGGCGCCGCAGGGGAAAGCGCTTGATGCCTTCGAGGACGCCCTCAAGAGCAAGGGCATCGACGCCGACCGCAAGGCGCTGAAGCAGATCCTGGGGCGGCTCTTCGACCTCCGCGTCCGTAGGAGCGTGCCGACCCTGGCCGAGGAGAAGGCGTGGGAGGAGCGCCTCAAGGATTGCCGCAAAGTGACCGACGGCCCGAGCGCGTGGGTGCTGGCGTGTCGGGTCGAGTGCCTGGCGGAGCTGAAACAGGCCAAGCGGGAGGTGCCCGAGGAAGAGTGGCAGCGGGCCTGGGAGGAACTCCAGAAAGAGCCGCCCGCCCCCGAAGCGGCGGCCTACGCCGCGTATGCCCGCGCCCTCGGCGGGTTGGCCACCTCGGCGGTCACGGCTCAGGCGGCGGACCAAATGCGGGAAATGTTCGGGAGGCCAACCCTCCCGCCCGAACTGAAGTCCGCGCGCCGCAAGCAACGGACCGCGGAGGTTCTGGTCGCGGCGGCCAAGGACTTGCGCGATAACAACGGCACGTTCACCGAGCCCTTCGGGCCGGCGGGGGGAGCGGACAAGGCCTTCGCCTGGCTGGAGGTGGCTTACGGGCTGGCCGGTCCGTCCGTGGAGAATCAGCTGCGGCGGGATCTCGCGGAGGCCGCCTGGTACAAGAGCGCGCCGGACCCGAAGCGGGCCGGGGAACTGGTCGCTTCCCTGGTCCAGCCCGAGGCGCTGAAGAGCCTGAAGCTGGACACCCCCGAGACGTTTCGGCTGGCGCTCATCCACGCCCGAACCCGGGATGAGTCCCTGGCGGGGCGGAAAGCGGCGGTGGGTAGTTACCTGATCGCCCTGGAGAAACTCCGCTCCCTCTTGCACCGTAAAGGGGGCGCGGGCAAGGGCTTCGAGAACAACGTCGTCCGGCCGGTCTGCAAGGCCTTCTATGCCTACCCTTTGACAGCCCTGCTCACAAACAAGGGCCGGGAAGAGCTTTTCACCAAGGGCCCGGATGCGGAACTCAAAAGTCAGGTCGCCCGCCTATGTGCGGAAACGGCGGGGCTAATCAAGACGGAGTCGCTACTGTGGGAGGATCTGGCGCCCCTCAAATGTAACCCGGTGGAGAAGGCGGTGGACCTGTACGACGCCGCCTACGAGCTGGCACCGAAGGACAACCTCCTGGTGAAGGCGGAATACCTGGTGAACAAGGCATACGCCTACTACACCCTGCCGCACCCGTTGCCGGAGAAGCTGCGCGAGTATGCGAAGAAGGCGACCAAGCTGGCGCCGGAGTACGCCGGCGGCTACGGGCTGCGCGGCATCACCCTCATCACCGAGGCGCGGAACAAGTCGGACTACCAGGAGAAGCTAAAGCTGTTGTTGGAGGCGAACACGCAGCTCCAGGAGGCGGTGAAGCGCGGTGACAAGCTGGAGGGGGAGAAGGCGAGAGACCTGTCGTTGCTGGTGTACGGCGGGCTCGGCGCCGCCGGCCTGGAACTCGGGAATTACGTCGCCGACAAGGTCCAGAAGGCGAAGTACCTGCGGCAGGGCCGGGACTACATGGATCGGCTCGTCAAGCTCGACCCCGGGAACCTGGAGGGCTGGCACACCTACGCCGCGCTTCTCGAAGACATCGGCTTCTTCGTTGAGGAACCGGAGACAAACTACGGGGCTGCCTGCGACGCGCTGAAAAAGGCGATGAACCGGCAACATCTGGTGTGGGAGGGTGGCACGAAGCCCTGGCTCGCCCGCGGCCGGATCAGGGTCAAGTGGGCGGAGTTGATTGCCCCCGACCCGAAACGCGCCGCCAAGGTGACCGAACTCCTCGAGGGCGCCACGGAGGATCTGGGCGAGATCCTTCAGCAACGGGTGAATGACCCGGTGCAGGGCGCCGAGGCGTTTTCCTGGCGGGGAAAAATCCACCTGTTGCGGAAAGACATTACCCAGGCCGGCCAGGCTTTTGCCCAGGGTCTCGCGCTGGCCCGGAAGGCGGCCCCGGACCGGAAGGCCGCCGCCGAGGTGTGGGAAGAGTCGCTGCTGACCGACTGGGGCTATGCCGCCCTGGGCGAGGCCTCGACCCGTCTCGCACGCGGGAACTCCCGGGGGAGCAGGACCTATGTCAAGGTCGCCGAGGACCGCGCCCCCGAACTGAAGAAGTTCAGCCACGCCAACGCGGCGTGGATCTTCTTCAACACCCGCCGACTCAAGAGCTGGCTCGACGAGCAAGCGGAGGACGGTAAGAAACTGCTTGAGATCCTGGACGCGGGACTGGAGCCCGGGCGGTCCCAGGACCGGCCGACTCAGCTCCTGCTGCACTGCGAGCGGGCCAAGTTGTACTTCGACGGCGGCGTCTTCAAGCAGCAGGACCCCGTCAAGGCCCGCCGCTATGCTCTGGAGGCCCTCAAGTTTGCCGCGGATACCCCGGGGGCCTCCGCGGACGCCCGGGCGGTCGCGGCGGGGATCGTCGGGCAGGCGTGCTTCTACTTCGAGTCCCCGAAGGACTACTTCCCCGAAGCGATCGAGAAACTGCGGGAGGCCGTCTCCCTGTCGCCGACAAATGCCGAGGCGTGGAAGTGGCGGACGTTCCTCGGCGCCGCCCTCTACAAGCAGCTTTTCGAGCAGGGTCTGCCCAAGGGAACCCTGGCGCGGGCGCGGATCCTCGAAGAGGCGGCCCGGCGCATCGCCGAGGCGGAGCAGGCCGTCCCCGCGAGTACCTCCAAGGCTTTCAAGGACTTCGTGCGCAACTGGCGCAAGGATATTGAGAAGGAAGCCAGGCCGGCGCTGGAAAAGGCCCTGGCGGACGCCGCCGCCAGGAAAGGCCCCGACGCCTGGAAGTGGCACTGGCGCCTCGCCGAGATTCTCAACCGGTCAGACGACACCCGGGCGGAGGCGCGCAACCAGATTCGTCAGGCGGACGAGGCCCTTCCTCCTACAGTCTCGAAGGAAGATCGCGACCGCGTAAAGGCCCTGCGCAAGCAGTTGCAGAACCGGACTTGATAAGAGGCACTCACAGAATCGCGAGCCGGGGGCGTTCGAGCGGTTTGCGGCGGGGTGTAGCGGGGTGGTGCCATGCTTTCGCGGCCCCTGCTCGTCGGGGATGGTATCCCGGGCCGCAAGGGGCCGCGAAAGCATGCCACCCATGCCACCCCCCACTCCCTGCTCCACCCGTCCGCAAATCGCTCTAACCCCCGGAGACGACCGCCGCTCCACCCGCCCCAACCCCCAGCTTCCCCTTCCACTCGCCCGGCCCTCGCGGCGTCCGCCAATCTGGGCAAGAAATAAGGGCTGTGCCTTCCGTGAGGCGCCCATCCCTTTCAACTCCTCGGCATCCCCGGCTTAATCGTTCCACGACGCCCTCCGGATCTGTCGAAAACACATCGTGTACAGATCGTTCCGGATCTGTCGAGAGTATGCGTCCGGGCGCGAAAGCGAATTACGCCGGGGCAACGGCACGGGCAGGCACCTTGCGGTGAACTTGCTCGGCACGCCGGGTCCTGGCATCCCGCCCTGTGAGTTCTGCGAGACCCCGCCAGGAGAGAGACGGAGCACTCCTGGACACGGGTGACCGGTAAGTGCATTGCCGGCCAAGGAGGGCCGATTCCCATGGGCCGTTTATTGGGTTCCCGAAACCTGCGAATTGTCCCTTGGCTTCTGGGCGTGGTCTGGGTCACCACGGTCGCCTACGGTTCCGAACCGGGGGGCCCAGCGGCGGAGGGTGACCCGCGCATCGAACTGGTGGCGCAGCAGCCGGGCGGGGTCCAGCCGCCGCCCGCCGTCCAGCCGCCGCCCGCCGTCCAACCGCCGCCGGCGGCCACGCCGCCCTCGGCGGCGGCGCCGCCGTCGTCCCTCGCGCCGCCGTCGTCGCTCACCCCGCCCTCCGCCGGCTTGCCCCCCGGGTCGGGAGAGGGCGGCCGTGGGGGCATCAGCGCCGCCGGCGCCGCTGTCGTCCCCGGCGGTGCCGCCGCGCAGGCGGTCAACGCCACTGACGTCGCCAGCCTGCTCAACCGCAGCACCGAGGCCACCGGCGTCGAGACGCAGCAGCGTAACCCCGTCACCAACGACGCCCGCGTCCGCGGCTACCGCGTACCGCAGCTCGTCACCTACGGCAACGGCGGCTTCTTCTTCCCGGCACGCCTCGACATCGACACCGCCTTCGGCAAGTTCGACCCCGGCTCGGTCCGCGACATCCTCATCCTCAAGGGCCCCTACAGCGTCCGCTATGGCCCGGGCCTCGCCTTCATCGACATCGAGACCTACGACTCGCCGCGCAACCCGGACGGCTTCAAGGCCGGCGGCCGCACCGTGCTCAACTACCAGACCAACGGCGAACGCTTCAACGCCCTGCAGTCCTTCACCGGCGCCGACAAGGACTGGGGCTTCCGCATCACCTACGACTTCCGCGACGGCAACGACTACTACGCCGGCGGCGGCCAGGGCGTCCCGTCGAGCTATAACTCGCAGAACGTCAACTTCGCCTTCGGCCTTAACATCACCGAGAACCAGGCCCTCGAGTTCAAGGCCATCCGCCTCTACCAGCACGACGTCGAGTTCGCCGGCCTGTACTTCGACATCAACCGCCTCGACACCGAGGCCTACGACCTCCGCTACACCGCCAAGAAACAGGCGTTCTTCGACCTCCTCAACCTCGACCTGTGGGACAACTACACGCGGGCCAACGGCGACACCACCCGCGGCGCCAAGCAGGCGTTTCTGACGACCTTCTTCAACCAGACCTTCACCAACCGGCCCGCGAACACGCTCTTCGACCGCTTCTCCTCCACCGACTTCAACGAACAGTCGCGCGGTTACCGCCTGGCCGTCACCTGGGGCGAAAAGGACCGCCCGCAGTTCACGGTTGGCTCAGACCTCAATTACGTCCAGCAGGAGCTGTTCGAGAACATCCGCCTCCAGCAGATCGGGTTCATCGACCCCACCCTCGGCCCGGCGAACCTGACGCAGAACCTCGGCATCCCGCGCTCGCACCTGGTGGACCCGGGCCTGTTCCTCGACCTCCGTGCCCCCCTGACCAACCGCCTGACCCTCACCGGCGGTGCCCGTACTGACTTCACGCACACCACCAGCCTCGCCCGCTCCGTCAGCGGCAACACGATCATCATCCCGGGGATGCAGGTCCAGCCGACCGTCGCCGGCCAGGTCCCGCCCCCGGCGGGCCTGCTGTCCCTGACCAGCTTCGACCCGATCCTGTTCTCCAGCCGGCCGTTCGACACCAACCTGAGCCGGAACTTCACCACCTGGGCGGTGTTCGTCACGGCGGACTACAAGATCGACGACCACTGGACGAGCTTCCTGAAGTTCGGCTACTCCGAGCGGCCGCCGACCCTGACCGAGCTGTACGCCGACGGCCCGTTCATCGCCGTCCTCCAACAGGGCCTCAACCGTCTGGTCGGCGACCCGCACCTCAACTCGGAGAAGGCCAGGCAGGTGGACGTCGGTCTCCAGGGCAAGTACACGAACTTCCGCCTCGGGGCCAACGGGTTCTACTCCTTCATCGAGGATTACATCACCTACGACCTGAACCGGGCGGTGGGCAACCAACTCGCGCAGGTGGTCTACACCAACACGCCCCTGGCCACCTTGGCGGGCGGCGAGCTGTACACCGAGGTGGACGCGACGCGCTGGCTGACGCCGTTCATGACGGTCAGCTACGTGCAGGGCCGCGACCTGACGCACGCCGACGACCTGCGGTCGCCGAACCTGGCCAGCAGCCGCCGCTCGGGCGCCACCGAGCCGCTGCCGGGCATCCCGCCGCTGGAGATGCGCACCGGCTTCCGCGTTCACCAGGCGGGTCAGCAGCCGCGCTGGTCGCTCGAGTTCCTGGCCCGGTCGGTGATGGGCCAGAACCTCGTGGCCAGCAGCCTCGGCGAGCAGCACACCAGCGGCTTCACGATCTTCACCGTCCGCGGTTTCTGGCAGGTGACCGAGAAGGTGCTGCTGACCGCGGGCGTGGAGAACATCGGCGACAAGTTCTACCGCGAGCACCTCGACCCGCGTGCCGGCGACCAGCTGTTCCGGCCCGGCGTCAATGTCTACTTCGGCATGGACTTCAAGTACTGAGAGGTCGTGCCGTAAGGCCTCACCGCGGCAGGCAAGAGGGTCACACAAGCCCGACACGCCAGCGAGGGGTCCCTCGCTGGCGCGTCGGGCTTGTGTGACCCTCCTTCTCGCCGGACTACCACCCGCGATAGACTATAAAGAGACGGAAAAGGTCTCATTGGGCTGGGCTGGGGCGGTGCGAGGACGGCGAGCCTTCCCACGGCTCCGGCCCCTGCTCGCTTTTTCCAGCCCGGCGCCGCCGCCCCGCGCCCCAGCACCTCCGGCACGGGAAATCACCCGCCCCCCTGGACAGGCTACCAGGCTCATCCGTAACAAGTTGTGGCGAAAAGAGTAAAGGCTTGACAACGGCACTTCGACTGCGATAATAGCCTCCTGTACACCTTGTCGCCCTGTCCGGAGACCCTCAACCGAACTCCCCTTTACCCGGCAGTCTTCCCCGGAAGTCGCTCAGTGCTGCGCGACCATGCTTGTACCGGCAGCCCACCCTGGACAGCCAGTACAACCCTCTGCTCGCCTCCCTGCCTGACTTCCTCTTCCTCGGTGCCCGCGGCAATCCCCTGCTTCGACGGCAGCGTGCGAAGCTACCTCCATCCCGGGGAAGTGCGCGGCGCGACATTATCCGAGAGGCTCCTGGAACTCGAGGCCGGTGATTGGGGTACAAATACGAATGGCAAGGTCGGAAGGATAGTAAGGATTTTCGGGGCACATGGATTGCGCATCTTGCCTATTTTACGAAATACCGATTGCTCTTTGGCCTCTAAAGCTGTGTAGTTATGGCGGAGTCACTCAGACACCCGAAGCCGCGCGGGGCGTGAGGGCCGGCCGCGCGGCTTGTCCTGGGGTGCCTGGGTCGAATCGCTCAGGCGCTGTGACGGTCCCGACAGAGGAGTCGCACCATGTTTCGCAACTGGTTCCGTAAGGCGTTCCGTGGCACGAAGAACACCACTCGCGAGGCCGGCCGCAAGCCGCAGTCCCGCTGGCAGAGCGCCTCGCTGGTGCTGGAGCGGCTGGAAGACCGGCTCGCCCCAGCCGTCGTCTCGGATGCAACCACGACGTTGACCCTGACGCTCGGGGCCAACGAGCAGCTGGGCATCGTGTCCAACGGCACCAGCTACACCTTTACCTCGAACAGCCCCTTCACCGCCACGAGTCCGACGAACCCGGCCAACCAGGCGACCGCGTTCAGCGCTTTCGCGGCCACTACCCTGACGCTCAATACCCCCGCCCAGTACACCACCATCGCCGTCGTCGATTCCACGGCGGGCGCGTCGGTGGCGTTCAAAGACAGCGGCGTCAACGCCTACTCCACGAACTTCACCATCGGCCTGCACAACGGGCCGGCGCTCCCCGGCCTGACGTTCACCGGGGCGTCGTCGTTCAGCGGCACGGCTGCCCTGAGTGCCGACGTGGATAGCAACATCAGCGTGGTGAGCGGGGCGAGCCTCTCGACGGTTGGCGGCGGCCTCACGCTGAAGGCCAACCAGCAGGCGACCGCGACGTCGGGCAATTTCGTGGGCATCGACGTGAACAACGCCGCCATCACGACCGCCACCGGCGCGATCTCGCTGACAGGCCACGGCGGCAATGACGTGTTGACGGCCGGCCACACCGGGGTGCTCATCCACAATGGGGCCGTGGTGCAAGCGACCGGCAACGGCACCATCACCTTGAACGGCACCGGCGGCTCCGGCACGGACCAGAACTTCGGTGTCGAAGTCGTAAACACCAACTCCCTGGTGACGTCGGTCACCGGCAACATTCAGATTACCGGCACCGCCGGCGCGGGCGCTGGCGGCTTCGGCATCAACGTGGGCTCCAGCGGCGGCGGCAAGGTCGCCTCAACCGGCACCGCCAACATCACCCTGACCGGCGACAGCATGAACTTCGACACGACCGGCGCCGTCATCGACGCCGGGGCCAACGTCGTCACGCTGCAAACGAAGACCGCCGGCACCGCCATCGACCTGGGCGGCGCCGACGCCGCCGGCACCCTCGGCCTGACGGACGCCGAGCTGGACCGCATCAGTGCCGCGACCCTGAGCATCGGCCGCAACGATGCCAGCGCCTCCGGCACTATCACCCTCAGCAGCCTGATCGACCTGACCGCGGGCGCGAACACCGTCGCGACCTTGCACCTGCTCACGGGCGCCGCCGTGGTCGATGGCACGGCCACGGAGCAGACCGACCTGAAGGTGACCAACCTGGCCATCGAGGCGGTCACCGGCATCGGCTCGGCCGACGACCTCAACGTCGCCGTCACCAACCTGGCGGCCACGGACAGCGGCGGCGCCGCCTCGGGCAGCATCCAGGTCACCAACACCGGCGCCCTGACCATCCCGGCCGGGGTCGATGGGCTCGTCGGCGTCACGCGCTCCGGCGGTGCCCTGGGCAGCATCGCGATCGTGGCGGCGAGCCCGCTGACGGTCAACGCGCCGGTCACAGACAACACCGGCGGCGACATCACCCTGACGGCCGGCGCGGGCAACAGCAACAGCGCCGCCGACGTGCTGACCATCAACGCCAACGTGACGGCCTCGGGCGGCAACGGCAACATCACGCTCAACGGCAACAGCCTGTTCGTCAACGCCGCCACTGTCTCGGTGGTGGGCACCGGCAACGTCACCGGCAACTTCGGCGGCACCGGCGGGGCGGCCACCTTCAACAACAGCTCGACCGTGTCCGCCGTCAACGGCCTGATCGACGTCACGGCGACGACCACCGGCAACACCCTCAACGGCAACGCGACCCTCCAGACGACGGGGACGGGCAACATCCGCCTGACGGGCGACGACGTCACCATCGCCGCCACGGCGACGATCAACGCCAACAACACCGTCACCCTGCGCAACTTCACGGCGGGGCGGCAGATCAACCTCGGCACGAATACGAACCTCGGCCTGACCGAGACGGAACTGGACCGCATCAGCGCGGGCTTGCTGATTATCGGCCGCAACGACGCTTCCGCCTCGGGCACCATCACGCTGAGCAGTCTGGTGGACCTGACGACCGCCTCGACACCGGGCGGCTTCACCGTCTCGACCCTGCACCTGCTCACCGGCGCCGACGCGGTGGACGGCACGGCCACCGAGCAGACCGACCTGAAGGTGGCGAGCCTGGCCATCGAGGCGGTCACCGGCATCGGCTCGGCCGACGACCTCAACGTCGCCGTCAGCAACCTGGCGTTCCGCAACACGACAACGGGCAACGTCCGCATCAGCAACACGGGCGCGCTGACCATCACCGCGGTGGACACCCTGGACGGCACGGCCGGCCATCAGGTCGGCAACTTCGCCCCGGGGGGCACGACCACCCTGGTCGCGGCCAGCCCCATGACCTTCGCCATCAACACCACCAGCGCCGGCACCCTCACGGCCACGGCCACAGAAACCGTCCTGCCGACGCCCAACGTGGACAACATCACCGTCAATGTGGGGATTACGGTGCAGTCCACCGGGGGCGACGTGGTCTTCCAGGCCGGCGACAACATCGTCATCAAAGCCACGGCCCAGGTCCTGGCGACCGCGGGCAACATCAGCTTCACGTCCGGCTTCGGCGACAACGACGGCGAAGGGGCGCAGACCCTTGACGGGACGATCAGTGCCAGCGCCGCCACCGGCGTGGTGACGCTGAACCTGAGTGCCCAGCAGGGGGCGACCCAGGCGGGCACGGGGACCATCACGGGCAACCAACTGCTGCTCCTGGGGACGGGGGCGGCCGGGTCCTTCGCGCTGGGCACCAGCAACACCAACGCCGTCAACACCATCGCGGCCAGCACGGCGGCCCCCATCGTTTTCAAGAACGGCCAGGCCTTGGCGGTGGGCACCGTGGGCGCCACGGCGGGCATCACCAGCACCAACACCGACGTGACGCTCAGCACCACCACCGGGGACCTCGCGCTCGCGCAGCAACTCAACGCCGGGACCGGCAATGTGTCGCTGACGGCGACGGCCGGCGCCCTGACGCAGTCCTTCGTCGGAAACGGCGTGGTCGGGAACGCCGTCACCCTCACCGCCCCCAACGGCATCGGCACCGTCGCGAACCCTGTGATCGTGTCCGCCACCTCCCTGAGTGCGGACTCCTCCGGCAACAACGGCAACCAGTTCCTCAGCGCCTCGGGCACCGCAAAGCTCGCCGTGACGAACGCCCTCAACGCCGGCACGGGCGCCATCACGCTGACCGGCGGCACGTTCCAGATCCAGGCCAGCGCGAGCGGCAACGCCATCGCCGACGGCAGCCAACTGACCGTGAGCTCGCCGGCCGTCCTCGACCTGAACGGCCAGAGCGAGTCCGTGGACGGCCTCAGCGGCAACGGCACGGTCACCGACAGCGCCGCGGCGACCTCGACCCTGACGGTCGGCGTCAGCGGTGGCAGCGGCACCTTCTCCGGCGTCATCCAGGACGGCAGCGGCACCGTCGCGCTGACCAAGAGCGGCGCCGGCACCGAGACGCTCTCCGGCCCCAAAACCTACACCGGCGCCACCACCGTCAACGCCGGCACGCTGCTGGTGGATGGTTCCACGGTCGCCGCCAGCGCCGTCACCGTCAACGGCGGCACACTCGGCGGCACGGGCACCATCAACGGCACCGTGAGCAACAGCGCCACCATCGACCCCGGCGACATGCCCGGCGGCACCCCCAACCCCGGTGTCCTCAACACCGGCGCCGTCACCTTCAACGCCGGCTCGACCTACAACGTCGAGATCGGGGGCACCATGCCCGGCAGCGGCGCGGGCTTCTCCGACCAACTCAACGTCACTGGCACCGCCACCCTGGGCGCCGGCAACGCCATGCTCAACGTGTCCTCCTTCGGCGGCTTCACCCCCGCGGCGGGTCAGGAGTTTGTCCTCATCCAGACCACGGCCGGCGTCACCGGCAACTTCGCCGGCCTGTCGGAAGGCCAGACCATCAGCAACTTCCTGGGCAGCGGCCTGACTGCCACCATCACCTACAAGGGCGGCCCGGGCGCCGACGGCGCCGCCATCATCGTCAACGGCCCGGTCACCTACACCGGCACCGGCCAACTCGAACTCGAACTCGACGCCGCGGGCACCAACCTCGAGTTCTTCGTCGGCGGCGTCATCCAGGATTCGCGGCCACTGGCGAGCATCACCACGATCACGGTCAACGGCACCGCCCCCGACACGCTGACGCTCGACTACATCAACGGCGTCTTCCTCAAGCCGATCACCTACAACGGCGGCACCAACGGCACGCTCGACCTCACCGCCGGCACGCTCACCTCGCTCACCTACCAGGCGACCGGCCCGCACGCCGGCACCCTGATCGTCAACAGCGACATTACCGACACCATCGGCTTCCTCAACCTGGCGCCGGTGATCGTCACCTCGGCGCTCGGTACTGTGACGGTCACCATCAGCGACGCCAACCCGCACACGGCCACTTTCACGGCCGGCCCCGGCGCCGGCAACAACACGGTCACGATCGACGGCGGCCTCGAGTCGATGACGTTCACCGACCCGACGGTCGCCCTCGTGGTCAACGGCAACAACGCCGGCGACACCTTCACCTTCACGTCGCTGGACGCCGGCTTCAAGGCCGCCCTGACGGTCAACGGCGCGACCGCCGCCGACACGATCAACGTCAACACGGCCCTGACGCTGGGCTCGGGCACCTCGACCGGCAACGTGGCCCTGACCGCCCAGACGATCAACGTCACCGCCCTCATCGACACCACGGCCGGCACCCCCGGCAACGTGACCCTGACCGCCGGGCGGAACATCCTCGTGAGTGCCACGGGGGGCATCAAGACCAACGCCGGCGCCATCAACCTGCAGGCCAACACGGCGGGGACGGCGGCCGGCAACTTCAGCGGCATCGACGTGAACGGCGCCGCCATCACCACGACCGGCACCGGCACCATCTCGCTCACGGGCCACGGCAGCAACGACGTAGCCACGGGCGGCCACGACGGCCTCTTCCTCCACAACGCGGCCCTGGTGCAAGCGACCGGCACCGGCAGCGTCACGCTCAGCGGCACCGGCGGCCAGGGCACGATCAACAACTTCGGCATCGACGTCCAGGACGCCGTCACCAAGGTGACGTCCACGACCGGGGCCATCATGCTCACCGGTATCGGCGGCCCCGGCTCGGGCATCTTCAACGTCGGGACCATCATCCGGAGCGGCGCGAAGGTGGCCGCCAGCGGCATCGCCACCGTCACCGTCAACGGCACCGGCGGCGCGGGCGCCGGCAGTGACTTCGGGGTCGATATCGCCGGCGCCGGTACCCAGGTGACGTCGGCCGGGACCGTGCAGATCACCGGCAACGGCGGCAGCACCGGCGTGGGCAACACCGAGTTCGGGGTGGACGTTGCCAACGGCGCGCTGGTCAGCGCCACCGGCGGCGTCACCATCACCGGCAACGGCGGCAACGGCACCAGCGCCGATTTCGGCGTCATTGTCGATGGCACGAACGTGACGTCGGCCGGGACGCTGCAGATCACCGGGACCGGCGGCGGCAGCGCCACGGCCAGCGCCGAGTTCGGCGTGCTCATCACGAACAGCGCTCAGGTGACGGCCACCGGCGCCGGTGCCCTCACCATCAACGGCACCGGCGGCACCGGCAGCGGCGGCAACAACCAGGGCGTGAACGTGGCGTCGGGCGGGCAGATCCGCGCCACCGGCACCGGCACGGTTTCGATCACGGCCAGCTCCACCGGCGCCGGCCCCGCCCTCTCTGTGGACAACGCCAGCACGATCAGCGCCGCCACCGCCGCGGACAACCTCACTCTGACTTCCAACAACGCCGCCAGCGTGGCCGGCACGGTCACCACCCCCGGCGGCCTGCTGCTCCAGGGCACCGCCGCCGGCGCTTTCTCCGTGACCAATGCCGCCAATAGCGTCGCTCGCCTGGCCGCGACCCTGTCGGGCACACTCACGTTCACCGACAGCGGCAGCTTGACCGTGGGCACCGTCTTCGGCACCAACGGCATCAACAGCGGCGGCAACAACAACGTCACTCTGACCACCACTGGGCTGCTGACCATCGGCGACGGCACGGCGGCGCAGAACATCACCGCCGGCACCGCCACCGTCGATATCAACGCCGCCGGCGTCACGGAGGCCATCGCCCCCACCGCCTCCATCATCAGTGCCGGGAGCCTGCGACTGCAGGGCACCGGCACCTTCACCTTGACCAGTCCCAACGCCATCGGCACGCTCGCCGCCAGCGCCACCGGCTCCATTACCTTCCTGGACGGTCAAGCCCTCACGGTGGGGATGGTGAACGGTACGTTGGGCATCACCTCCGCCAACAGCGACGTGACGCTCTGCACGAAGGTGGGCGATCTGACCCTGGCCAATTCGATCAACGCCGGCACGGCCACGGTGCGCCTCGACGCGGCGGGCAACGTCAGCGAGACGAACGCGGCCATCGTCACGGCCAACACGCTCGGGGTGCGGGCCGACGGCAATATCAGCCTGGTCAATCCCAACGCGGCGGCCAACGTGGCCTTGCAGGCCGGCGGCACCATCGTCTACAACTCGGCCGGACCGTTCACCTTCACTACCCTGGGGGCGTCGAGCTGCTTCCGCGGGGCCAACGGGACCAGCGGGGGTGGCGCCGGCAGCGACATCACCATTTGCCAGGCTGCGGGCACCCTCACGGTCAACATGCCGCTCAACGCCGGCCCCAACGGGACTATTCGCTTGCAGTCCGTCGGGGCCGTGACCCAGACTGCCGCCGGCACCCTGGCCGCGGCCAACCTGGGCGTTCGCGCCGGCGGCAACATCGACCTGTGTGTGATCGGCTCGCCGAACAACATCACCGGCCAGTTCGCCGCCGACGCCAGCGCCGGGGCGGCCGGCAGCCACGTCTTCTTCCTCGACGCCTCCGGCTTCACGGTGGGCACGGTCGCGGCCTCCACCTGCTTCACAGGGGCGGCCGGCGTGTTGAGCAACAACGGGGACATCGACCTGGTGAGCCAGGCAGGGCCGCTGGCACTCAACGCCGCGGTCAACGCCGGCACCACCACTGTCCGCCTCAACTCGGGCACCACGGTCAGCCAGACGGCGGCCGGGGTCATCACGGCGGCCAACCTGGCGGTGGTGGCCAAGGGTAGCATCGACCTGTGCGTGACCGGTTCGCCCAACCAGGTGAGCGGCAAGTTCGCCGCCGACGCCAGCGCCGGTGCGGCCGGGAGCCACGTCTTCTTCCTCGACGCCCTCGGCTTCGCCGTTGACGCCGTCCCCGGCGATGCGTGCGCCGCCGGCGCCACGGGGGTCAAGAGCAACGCCGCCGACATCGACCTCGTCAGCACCGTCGGGCCGCTCACCCTTAACGCGCTGGTCAACGCCGGCACCGGTATCGTGCGCCTCAACTCCGGCGCGGGTGTGTCGCAGGTCGTGGCCGGGGTCATCACCGCGGCCAATCTGGCGGTGGTGGCCAAGGGCAGCATCGACCTGTGCGTGCCCGGTTCGCCCAACCAGGTGAGTGGCCAGTTCGCCGCGGACGCCAGCGCCGGCCCGGCCAGCAGCCACGTCATGTTCCTCGACGCCCTCGGCTTCACCGTCGGGGTCGTCGCCGCCGACGCCTGCGCGGTGGGGGCCACCGGCGTAAAGAGCAACAACGGCGACATCGACCTGGTGAGCACGGCCGGGCCGATCACCCTGACTAACGCCGTCAACGCCGGCTCCGCCACCGTGCGTCTCAAGTCCGGCAGCGGCATCGCCCAGACGATGGGCGGCGCGGGCGCCATCACCGCCGCGAACCTCGCCGTGGTCGCCATCGGTAACGTGGACCTGTGCCAGGTCGCCAACAACGTCGGCACCTTCGCCGCCCAGGACACGGGTGCTGGCGCCTTCGTCGCCGTCCTGGACACCCCCGGCTTCACTGTCGGCACCGTCCCCGGCGACTCCTGCGCCCCAGGGGCGGTGGGCGTGACGACGACGAACAACGCGGCGGCGCCGTTCACCAACGACATCGACCTGGTGAGCACGGCCGGCCCGATCACCCTGACTAATGCCGTCAACGCCGGCTCGGCCACCGTACGCCTGAAGTCCGGCGGCGCCGTCACCCAGACGATGGGCGGCGCTGGCGCCGTCACCGCCGCGAACCTGGCCGTGGTGGCCGTCGGCAACGTGGACCTGTGCCGAGTGACCAACAGCGTCGGCACCTTCGCCGCCCAGGACACGGCCCCCGGCGCCTTCGTCGCCTTCCTGGACAGCGTCGGCTTCACCGTCGGCACCGTGGCCGCCGACTTCTGCGCCCCGGGAGCGACGGGCGTGACGACGACGAACAACGCGGCGGCGCCGTTCACCAACGACATTGACCTGGTCAGCACGTCCGGGCCGATCACCCTGACTAACGCCATCAACGCCGGCTCGGCCACCGTACGCCTGAAGTCCGGCGGCGGCATCGCCCAGACGGTGGGCGGCGCCGGCGCCGTCACC
>JBBRPS010000004.1:0-43039 GCA_038227745.1 Gemmatales bacterium
AAGGTGAAGATGTCGAAGTACAAGAAGAAGCGCCCCGAGCATCGCCACCTGCCCCCGTTGCTGAAAACCTTTGCAGAAGCAGTAGTTATAACATAGCAAACGGTATTGCGGCTAAACGGGGCGAACACGGCGGGGACGGGGAGGCACGAAGGACTTGTCCTCGACTTCAACCTACAACCCGGAAACCCTGGAGCGCCTGGCGGCGGCCGGCCTTGACCCGGAGCGCCTGCCGCGGCACGTCGCCGTCATCATGGACGGCAACGGCCGCTGGGCGCAGCAGCGCGGCCTGCCGCGCATCGAGGGCCATCGCCGCGGCGTTCAGAGCGTCCGCAACACCATTGAGGAATGCTGCCGCCTCGGCGTCGGCCAGCTCACGCTCTACTGCCTCAGCGTCGAGAACTGGAAGCGGCCCCAGGCCGAGCTCGACTTCCTCATGGCCCTGCTCCACGAGTATCTCCTCGCCGAGCGCGCCGAGATCATGCAGGAGAACATCCGCTTCACGACCATCGGCCGCCGCGCCGAACTGCCGCCGCAGGTTCTGCGCGAGATCGACGAGAACGTCCGCGTCAGCCGCGACAACACCGGCATGATGCTGTGCCTGGCGATCAACTACGGCGGCCGCACCGAGATCGTGGACGCCGTCCGCGCCCTCGCCCAGCGCGTCCGCGCGGGCACGCTCGACCCGGACGACATTGACGAGACGGTGGTCGGCGACGCGCTGACGACGGCGGGCATGCCGGACCCGGACCTGCTGATCCGCACGGCGGGCGAGATGCGCGTGAGTAACTTTCTCCTCTGGCAGATCTCTTACGCCGAATTGTGGGTGACTCCGAAATGCTGGCCCGATTTCGACACCGCCACGCTCCGTGACGCCCTGCGTGACTACGCCGGCCGGACGCGGCGCTTCGGCGGCCTGAAGGGCTGACGCCCCATGCTCCGCGAGCGGTTGTGGATGGGGGCGGTGCTGATCGTCCTCGTCGTCGGCATGCTGCTGTTCGACCGCAGCCTCGGGCCGTGGCACCCGTTCCTGTTCGTGTTCGTCGTGGGCCTCGCCCTGGCCGCCACCTTCGAGCTGCTGCACCTCCTGCCGCCGGCCCAGCGCCCACACCCGTGGCTCTGTTTCGCCCTGGTAACCGGGCTGATCGTCGCCAACTGGGCCGTCCACCTGCCCGGTCTGTCCGGGCGCCTGGAGATGGACCCGTGGCGCTGGCTGTGGCACGGCTTCGGCCTGGCGGTGCTGCTGGTGTTCCTGGAGGAGATGGCGACGTTCCGCGAGCCGGGCAGTTCGGTGGCGCGGATGGCCCTGACCATCTGGGTGTTGGCGTACCTGGCGGTGCTGCCGAGCTTCTTCGCCCAGCTCCGCTGGCTGCCTGGCGGAGAAGACCGCGGCACGGTGGCGCTCGCCCTGGCCGTCTTCGTGCCGAAGTTCTGCGACGTCGGCGCCTACACGACGGGGCGACTGTTCGGTCGGCACCGGATGACCCCGGTGCTCAGTCCGAAGAAGACGTGGGAGGGCGCGGCCGGCGGGTTGGCGGTCGCGGTGGCGGTGGCGGTCGGCATCGACCGACTGGGGCCGGTAGCCGTTTTGCAGACGGATTGGTTGCGCGAGGTCGGGTTCGGCCTGAGCGTCGGCGTCGCGGGGATGCTCGGCGACCTGGCCGAATCGCTGATCAAGCGCGACTGCAGGCAGAAGGACGCCTCGCACGCCGTGCCCGGCTTCGGCGGCGTGCTGGACGTGGTGGATTCGGTGATCTTCGCGGCCCCGGTGGTGTACTGGTGGTTGCAGTAGCAAAAGACCTAAAGCCCACGGGTGGCAACCCGTGGGCTTGAAGAGCCCTTGATACATGACCCACACGAACACGCTGACATTGACCCTTGCCGACCGCGACGAGGCGGTGCGGCTGTACGGCCCGCGCGACACGTTCCTCAAGCTGATTCGCGACGCCCTGGCGGTGCGCCTGATCGCGCGCGGCGACACCCTCCAGATCGAAGGCCCCCAGGAAGCGGTCGGTCAGGCCGAGCGCGCCTTCCAGGAACTGCGGCACATGCTGCAGCAGCAGAGCAGCCTCTCCACGGAAGACGTGCGCACCGTCCTGGCGGTCGTGCAGCGCGGCGACGAACGCGCCGGGCCGGCGAACCTGACGATCGTCGAGGGTGGCCGGCACGTGCGCCCGCGCACTGACGGCCAGGCCCGCTACGTCCAGGCCATGCGCGAGCACGACCTCGTCATGTGCGTCGGCCCGGCCGGCTCTGGGAAAACCTATCTCGCCGTCGGCATGGCGGTGACGATGCTCCGCCAGGCCATCGTCAAGCGCATCGTCCTGGTGCGGCCCGCGGTCGAGGCGGGCGAGCGCCTCGGCTTCCTGCCGGGCGACATCGTCGCCAAGGTCAACCCGTACCTGCGGCCGCTGTTCGACTCCCTTAACGACATGATGGAGCCGGAACAGGTCCGCCGCTACATGGACAGCGACATTATCGAGATTGTCCCTCTTGCATACATGAGAGGTAGAACTCTTAACAATGCGGTCATCATCCTCGACGAGGGGCAGAACACGACCGTCCCGCAGATGAAGATGTTCCTGACGCGCATGGGGAACGGCTCGAAGATCATCGTTACGGGCGACATCACCCAGATCGACCTGCCCAAGCAGACGCACAGCGGCCTGATCGACGCGGTCCAGCGCCTGCGCGACGTCGAGGGCCTGGCCATCGTCCACCTGAGCGAGCACGACATCGTCCGGCACCCGTTGGTCCAGAGGATCGTCAGGGCTTATGAGGAAGATAAGCCCCGGAAGAAAAAGGAGTGACAGGGAAATGATGAAGGATGAAGGATGAAGGATGAAGGAAAGATCGGCGCCTTTCCTGTCTTTCCTTCATCCTTCATCCTTCATCCTTCATCCTTTCCCGAAGGACTATGTTCGGTCCCCTCAAAAAGCACCCGCGCCTCGGCCAATGGAATGGCCGGACGCGCTCTTCACGCAGCGATGAGCCCATGCTGCACAAGCTGTGGCGCCGCCCGGTCCTGCTGCGGCTGGCCGTGGTCTGGCTGACCACGCTCACCGCCACCGCACTGGCTTACACCTGGGGCCCGCCGCTGCCGTTCCGCGTCGGCGAGCGCTACCCTTATGACCTGCGCGTCCGCGTCGATTTCGAGGTGGTCAACCAGGTCGAGCTGGTCAACCAGAAGGAGGCGCTGCGCAGCCTCCAGGCGCGCGGCCAGCTGCCGGCCGGCGCCGAGGACAGGGACGCGGGCGATCGCGGCGAGGCCGGCCGCGCCGTCGTCGAGCGCTACCCGCGCGGCATGCTCCTGATCCAGCGCGGCGAACCGATCACCGAGCGGCAGCTCGCCCTGCTCCACGAAGAGCACGGCGCGTACCTGCGCTGGCAGAGCCGCACCGAGCGCATCTGCCGCGGCGTCGGTCTGTTCCTCATCTTCGCCCTGCTCTCCGGCCTCGTCGTCCTCTACGTCGTCCGCTTCCAGACCGGCCTCGCCCAGAGCCTGCCCACCATCGCCAAGGTCTGCGCCCTCGTCGTCTTCACCCTCGCCCTCGGGGCCTTGCTCAGCCGGGCGCCGTGGCACGCCATGCTCATCCCGCTGACCGTCACGGCCATGATCCTCACGCTGGCGTACAACCCCCAGTTCGCGCTGCTCATGTCGTTCAGCCTGACGCTGGGCATGACGGTCATGCTCGGGACCGACATCCGCTACCTGCTGGAGCAGATCGGCGGGCAGGCGGCCGCGGTGCTGCTGCTCCGCAACGTGCGCACGCGCACGCGCCTGGTACAGGTGGCGGTCGGGGCCGGCCTGACCTACCTGGTGATGACCGTCGCCACGGGCCTGCTGTCGCGACAGACGGCGGTGCTGATCGCGGCCGACGCCCTGCGCAACTTCGTCTGGGGCACCCTCGCCGGCTTCCTGCTCACCGGCTGCCTGCCGCTGGTGGAGAAGTTGTTCGGCATCGTCACCGACATCAGTCTGCTGGAGCTGGCCGATGGCGCGCACCCGCTGTTGCAGGAGCTGGTGCGCCGGGCGCCCGGCACGTACACGCACAGCATCACGGTCGCGACGCTGGCCGAGGCCGCCGCCGAGGGCATCGGCGCCAACCCGCTGCTGACGCGCGTGGGGAGTTATTTCCACGACGTCGGCAAGATGCTCAAGCCGCACTACTTCGTCGAAAACCAGAGCGGCGAGAACCGCCACGACGCGCTGGAGCCGGCCCTGAGCACGCTCATCATCATCGGCCACGTCAAGGACGGCCTGGCGCTGGCGCGGCAGTACCGGCTGCCGCAGCCCATCGTGGAGTTCATTTCCCAGCACCACGGGACGACCCTCGTGGAGTATTTCTATCGCGAGGCGATCCGTCTGCAGGAGACGAACGGCCACGGCAACTTCGTGCTGGAGCCGTCGTTCCGCTACCCGGGGCCGAAGCCGCAGAACCGCGAGAACGGCATCCTGATGCTCGCGGACGCCGTCGAGAGCGCCAGCCGCGCCCTGAGCGATCCGACGCCGGGCAGCATGCGCAAGCTGGTCCACGACCTGCTCATGAAGCGCCTGCTGGACGGGCAGTTCGAGGAGAGCGGGCTGACGCTGACGGAGCTGCACCTGATCGAGGAGAGCCTGTGCAAGAGCCTGATCGCGCTGTTTCATGCGCGGATCAAGTACCCCGAGGTGCGCATCCACGAGAAGGCGTCGTGACGGGTAATGGGGTTCGTTCACCCGTAGGGCGGTAGCAGCCGGCGGAAGCCGTGCAGCAGCACGACCGCCAGGAAGAAGAGATTGCGCGGGATTACGCCGGGCACGAACAGCGGCACTGGCCGCCGTGGTGTCCCATCGGTGCAGACCTCAGCGAGCCTCCGCCCGACGCGCTCGATCCAGCGCGGCGAGCGCGGCCAGTCCCACACGGCGCCCAGCCAGTCCGCCGGAATGCCCGCCCTGCCGACCCGCGCCCCGACAATGCCGCCGAGGATCGCTGCTGTCGTGTCGGTATCGCCGCCGCACGCGATGATACTCTTTAGCGCGGTGCGGTAGTCCTCCGGCCAGCGCAGCCACGCCTGGACCACCACGGGGACGGTGTGGTACACGTAGCCACTCACGCCTTTCTTCAGGCCCAGCGCCAGGGCGAACGCCTCCGTCGCCTCGTCGGCGGCGGCGCTGCGGGCCGCCCGCTCCACAAGGTCCACGAAGGCCGCCCCCTCCCCGCCGATCGCCTCCTTGACCGCTCCCAAAAATCTCTCCGACAGGTCGGCTTTCTCGGTGTGTGCGGCTGCGAGGTGAGCGGCCAGGGCGACCGCCAGGGCGCCGTACTCGGCTTTCGGGTCGCGGTGGGTGATGCGCGTGCAGGCGCGCACCAGCGACCGGAGGACTTGCGGACGGTCGCCGAAACAGACGCCCAGGACCGGACTGCGCATCGCGGGGCCGTTGCCCGCCGACCACACGCCGCTGGAGCGCGGCGGGAAGCCCAGCCACAGCTTGACCAGCGACCGCGCCGTCGCCCGGCCGACCCCCGCCGGTAGCCCCAGGAGCCACCAGCGCAGGCGCCACGCCAGGCTGCGCAGGAAACGCCGCTCGTCCCCCGCCGACACGATCAGCGCCTGCGCCGTCATGCAGGCGTGCTCCGTGTCGTCGGAGATCATGCCGCGGCCGAAGAGGAAGTGTGGTCGGTCGATCTCGGGGTGAAAGCGCCGCCGGCGGGCGGGGGTCATGCCCTCGCACCACAGGCCCAGCGCGTCCCCGACCGCCGTGCCCAGCAGACAGCCGATGATGGCGTCCTCGCGGCCCATGGCGGGTCAGACGACGACTTCGGTGCGGTACAGCTCGAAGGCCTGGTCCCAGGCGTCCTGCGGCGATTCGAGGATGGGTGGCGTGCTGGCGGCGTCGGGGCCGTCCGGGCCGAAGCGCAGGGCGGCGGCCCACAGGCCGTTCTCGCCCTTGCGAATGGAGATGTAGCCTTCGCGGAGGTTCGGGCCGCTCAGGCGATAGGTGTCCGTGCCGGCGGGCTCCGCCCTGGCCTGCCTCTGCTTGAACCACGAAGGGAGAATCAGCGTCATCGGTGCGACCTCCGCCAGGCGAGGGGGCTTCGATCGATAGAATATCCGCGGACTCCCTCGACCGCCACCCCCGGCGCCCGCCCGTGGGTCAGGACTCCGATCCTGACAGCTGCCTGTCAGGATCGGAGTCCTGACCCACGATCAGCGCACCATGTTCATCGGCACGTTCGCCGCGGGGACCTGCGGCCCGATGCCCTTCGACTCGTCCGGCACGGCCAGGCGGTCACGACCGCGGCGCTCCTGTTCGGGGATGGAGTAGCGCGGGTCGTCCACCCGCTGCGGCGCCCGCGGCGCCAGCGGTCCCCGGATACTCTCGCACCCGGTCAGCAGCAGCAGGCCCAGGATGAAAAGCCGACGCATCGCTCCGCCTCCTCTCCTTCGGACGGCGTCCCGGGCGACGGCGCCTCGGGCCACGTTCTCATTATCGTACATGCCATCCGGGCCGGCGCAACGCCAGTCGAAAAAACGTCTGAAATGTGCGCAACGGGGGCAGGAGGAACGGTCGCGGGCCGCCCCGGGAGTTTCCCGGGGCGGCCCGCGGCGCGAAGGTGGGGGGTTGTGGTAACGGTGATGGAATTACCGGCCCGCGGTCTGCGCGGCCGTCGTCACCGGGACCGTCAAGTTGGCGAAAGAGGCGCGGGCCTCCTCGCCGGGCCGGAGGATCACGCGCTGCGTCTCGGTGCGGGTCTGACCGTCGCGCACGACCTCGGCACGCAGGACGTAGTAGTAGCTCTGGCCCCGCGCGAGCGGCGGCGTGTTGAAGACGCGGCGGCCGCTCTGGGTCTTCATCGCCAGGTCATCGATGAACAGCCTGGCATCAGCGGGCAACTCGACCACCAGCCGGGCACGGACCGTGTCGTCGCCCTCCTTGTCCTTCTTCGGCGGCGGCACCTTCTCGATGTTCTTGTCGCCGGTTCCGCCCGTGCCGGGGACACCGGGCATGCCGGGGGCGCCCGAGGAGAACGGCGTCATCTGATGGTACGGGCTGCCGTAGGGCATGCCGTAGCAGCTCCAGCCGCCGTAGCAGCCGGCGCAGCCCCATCCCGTCGAAGCGTAGCAGCCGTGGCAGCCGTAGGCGTAGCCGCCCCAGCAGCCCGAGCCGGAGCAGCCGGAGCAGCCGTAGCCGGCATAGCAGCCGGAGCAACCCCAGCCGCCCGAGCAACCGCCGTAGCAGCCGTGACACCCGTAACTGCCGTAGCAGCCGTAGCAAGAACTGCTGTAGCAGCCGTGGCAACCCCCGCACCGATGGTGACCCCAGTCCGGGGCGGCCGTGCCGCTCGTCAGGGCGGCCATCAAGACCATGCTGTACATCTGGTGAACCTCCACAAGCCTCTTGATAGAACCCAACAACCCCCGAAACATTCCACGTCAATGTTCCGAGAATACTTTAATCTGGTCAGTATGGGGTAAATAGTAAAGCTGTAACAGAAGTGAGTCAAACCGAATTTGGGTGAGGAAGCCCGATGGCAGCGAAGAGGGGGGCGGTACAATCGGACCCCGTGTGGGGTCGGAACAGGAACGCGGCCACGACGAGGAGTGCGGCCAGGGCAATGCCGCCGCGGTTGGCCCGCTGGCGGCGGATCCCTCCCTCGTTTAACCGCGGTTCGCAGAACCGCGTGCGCCCGGCGCCCCAACGCGGTTCTGCGAACCGCGGCTAAACGAGGGCGTGCTGTGGCGACGGGCGCTCACACGAACGCCGTGCCGGTCAGTTTGAGAAAGGTCTCGTGAAAGTTGAACTCGCGCGTTTGGCGGCCGACGGCCGTCTAATCGCGGCGGCCGCCGCGCATCTGCGCCACCGTCTCGCGGACCTGGCCCACCAGGTTCGCGTACCACCCCAGGAGTCCCACCGCGGTGACCTGGAAGAGCAGCAGCATCACGACGGCCGCGGCGCGCGAACTGTCGGCGTCCCGCACCGCCAGGCCCACCAGCCCGATGAGCAGGAGCAGCACCACGGGCGCGCACGCGGAAAGGACGAGAAAGACGACCAGACGAATCGCCAGGGGGGCGTTGCCCAGGTACGCCGCCAGCCCGCGCAGGAAGAGCACGTAAAGAATGTGGGCCGCCAGACAGACCAGTCCGGCCAGGAGGAACGCGCCAACGCCCAGCACGGCGCCCGCCCAGTTGCCCCAGCCGAGGAGAAAGAGGAACACCATCAGTGCGCCGAGGAGCACGGCGACGCCCAGGCAGACCGCCGAGCCGATCGCCAGTCCGCGCGACCCGCCGGCCGGCACCGTGCAGCACAGGCAGCGGCCGACCACCGCGAGCACCACCGTCAGCAGGGACGCCCCGCCGACCAGGATGCCCAGGCCGGCCAGCAGCATCGCCGCCCCCTGCCCGCCCCTCGACGTGGCGGCGCCGAACAGGACACACTGCAGGATCGCGTAGCCCACGGAGGCGCACAGCGCGACGATGGCCCCGATGGCCTCCACCGCCAGCCCGTAACGGACCAGGTCCCAGCCCCGTTCCGCACCGGATCGCGGTGGCGGGCGCTCCGCCCGGATGGGCCTGTCGGGTTCCTTCCGGACGGACCTATCGGAATCCTCCCGGCCCGGCCGTTCGGAAACCGCCTCCTGCGCCAATCCCCGGTGGGCCGTCCCGTGCGACGTGGCGGCGGCCGAGGAAGTTTCCGGGATGGGAATGTTCGTGGCGCAGTGTGGACAGCGGCTGTGCAGGCCGGCGAGGGCCACGCTAACGCTGACGGCTTCCTGACACTCCGGGCAGAGAAAGCGGATGGACATCGGTGCAGTCTCCTTGTCGTCGAAAGCGGCCCCTGGCCGCGCGAGGTGCAGAAGGAGTGTATCCCCCCCAGGAGGAGCGACGCAACGAAAAACCCCGACCGCCGACCGGTACCCCACCTGCCGCCGTGCGCCGCGCCTTCCACATTTCGCAATTCTCCTTGACACCCGTTGCCCTTGCGATCATCATCGTAAGGGTAAACAACCGTGCATACTTCCATTGCCGGTTCCGGTTAACTTCCAGCGAAGGCCCGTTTGCCCTTCCTGCCATCAGGTGGAAAAGAGGAGTCCGCATGAGTACCGCGGCGGTCCAAGACGTCATCCGCACACCCGAGGTCCACGACCAGTCGGTCGGGACGAAGTTCGAGTACTCGGGGATCCCTACAACCTGCGACGGCGCCGAGGCTGTCGTCCACGTCGAAATCAACGTTAGCCAGGCGGCGGGGGCATACCCGATCACCAGTTCGACGACCATGGGCGGCGGCTACAACGCGGCGGTCATGAACGGCGGCAAGAACCTCTGGGGCGACCCGCTGGTCTTCTTCGAGCCGGAAAGCGAGCACTCCGCCGCCACCGTCTGCGAGGGCTTCGCCGTCGCCGGTGGCCGCGTCACCAACTTCACCTCCGGTCAGGGCCTCGTCCTGATGAAGGAGGTCCTCTACACCATCTCCGGCAAGCGCCTGCCCGTGCTGATGAACATCGGCGCCCGCGCCTTGACCAGCCAGGGCCTCAACGTCCACGCCGGCCACGACGACATCATGTCCGTCGCCGACTGCGGCTGGGGCATGCTCGTCGCCCGCAACGCCCAGGAGGCCGGCGACTTCTGCCTCATCTGCCGCCGCGCCGCCGAGGCCAGCTTCACCCCCTTCTTCAACGTCCAGGACGGCTTCCTCACGACGCACACCGTCGAGACGGTCCGCCTGCCCGAGACGGAGTTCATGAAGGAGTACATCGGCAGCCCCGCGAAGCTGATCAACCTGATGGACCCCGCCAACCCGCTCATGTCCGGCGTGGTCCAGAATCAGGACTCCTACATGAAGGGCAAGATCGCCCAGCGCTGGTACTACGACCGCGTCGAGGACATCCTCAAGGACTGTTTCGAGGAGTTTTATCGCAAGACCGGCCGCCGCTACGACTTCCTCGAGCCGTACCGCTGCGAGGACGCCGAGTACATCCTCATCGGCATGGGCTGCTACATGGAGACGGCCAAGGCGACCATCGATTACCTGCGCGACGTCAAGGGCATCGCGGCGGGCTGCGTCTCGCAGTTCGTCTTCCGCCCGTTCCCGGCCCGGCAGGTGGTCGAGGCGATGAAGAACTGCAAGGCGTTCACCGTGTTCGAGCGCATGGACGATCCGATGTCCACGACCGGCAACCACCTGACGCGCGAGATCAAGGCGGCGTTCTGCGACGCGGTCACGGGCCAGAACGGCCAGCAGAAGATCGCCCGCGTGCCGCGCATCTACAGCGGCGCCGCGGGCCTGGGCAGCCGTGACGTGCGCCCCGGCGACATCATCGCCGCCTTCCAGAACATGGCTGGCGATGGCCAGGACTTCTTCTGCGTCGGCATCGACCACGCGCTGGCGCTGAAGCGCGGCGAGGACCCGGACCTGCGGCCGCGCGGCGGCTTCTCGATGCGCGGCCACTCGGTCGGCGGCTTCGGCTCGGTGACGACGAACAAGATCATCGCCACCATCGGCGGCAACGTCTTCGGCAAGGACGTGCAGGCGTACCCGAAGTACGGCTCGGAGAAGAAGGGCCTGCCGACGACGTATTACTTGACGATCGCCGACGCGCACATCATGATGCACAGCGAGCTGGAGCACGTCGATCTGCTGTGCGTCAACGACCCGACCGCGATGCTGAGCGCGGGCACGATGGAGGGCCTGGTGGCCGGTGGCGCCATCTTCATGCAGTCGCCGTACCCCGAGCCTGCCGCGGTGTGGAAGCACATTCCCGCCCACGTCCAGGCCATGATCCGTGCGAAGAAGGCGCGCGTCTACTACACGGACATGGTGCTGATCGCCCGCGAGGTGGCGCGCCGCGCCGACCTGCAGATGCGCATGCAGGGCATCGTGCTGCTCGGGGCGTTCCTGCGGCTGACGCCGTACGCCCGCGAGAGCGACATGACGGACGACCAGGTTTTCGCCGGCGTCGAGAAGGCGCTGCGGAAGTATTTCGGCAAGCAGGGCGAGAGCGTGGTGCAGGACAACCTCACCTGCGTGCGCCGCGGCTACGGCGAGATGAAGGAGATCCCGCGCGAGGTCATTCACGCATGAACCGCGGGGAGCAACCGGCTTCCCCGCGGCCCGGGCGCTTCGACGAAGAAGGTGACTGGACGGCGCGGCAGTTCTTCTCCGTGGAAGACCTGCGGGCGTCTCCCGAGGAGTATGCCGCACACCACGCCCACCAGTGGGGTTGCTTTGCCTTGCACCGCTACCGCTACCGCGACCCCGCCCTGGGGGCGTGGGTGCGGCGCCTGGGCGAGATCCTCGCCGACGAGGCCGAACTCACACGCTGCCAGGAGCAGTTTCTGACGCCGCAAGAGCGGGCGGAAGTCCGGAGCCAGGAAGCTGAGCCTTTTTGAGAGCCCGATTACCCAGTTCAAGGACCCCCTATGACGACTACCAACGGCCACACCAAGCCGTCGATGAACGAGGCGAGCGAGAAGGACCCCTACAACAACAACTCCTTCGGCACGCTGGTGGACGACGGCTACAAGCTCGTCAGTCTGCCCGTCCTCGACGTCCTCGACTTCAACGAACGCATCATCCGCAGCTACGAGGAGGGCTCCGGCGATAAGGACCTGCCCGCCGACCTGACCCTGGCGCGCTCGCTGGTCCCCGCCGGCACCGCGACGCTGCGCGACTTCAGCAACATCTCCCCGGAGATCCCCGAATACATTCCTGAGAACTGCACCGGCTGCATGGAGTGCGTGACCGAGTGCCCCGACACCGCCATCCTCGGCAAGGTCCTGTCCGAACCGGAGTACGAGGAGAAGCTCAAGGGCCTGCCCACCGACGCCGACCGCGAGATGTTCCGCAAGTACTGGTCGAAGACCAAGAAGTACTACGAGACCCCGCAGAAGAAGGGGCTGCCGGCCGGCATGTTCAGCATCATCATCGACCCGAGCAAGTGCAAGGGCTGCGCCGAGTGCGTCACCGTCTGCGCCGAGGACGAGGCGCTGAAGATGGTGACGAAGACCGACGCGGTGATGCTGCAGGCGCGCAAGAGCCACCGCTATTTCAAGAACTTCGGGCCGAGCGACGAGCGCTACATCAACGACAGCCTGCTCATCGACATGATGCTCAAGGAGAACACGCACATTTACGTCGGCGGCGCCGGCTCGTGCGCGGGCTGCGGCGAGGGGACGGCCCTGCGCATGATGTGCTCCGTGACGGGGTCGAAGTACGGCGACCAGTGAGGCATCGTCGCCGCCACCGGCTGCAATACCGTTTACACCTCCACCTATCCGTATAACCCGTATCTGGTGCCGTGGACCAACTCGCTGTTCGAGAACGCCCCCGCCGACGCGATCGGCGTGCGGCTGCGCTGGGACCAGCTGGGCTGGCAGGAGCGGCCGATCTGGTGCATCGGCGGCGACGGCGCCATGTACGACATCGGCTTCCAGGCGCTGTCGCGCCTGTTCGCCAGCGGCATGAACATCAAGGTGTTCGTGCTCGACACGCAGGTGTACTCCAACACCGGCGGCCAGGCCTCGACGAGCAGCTTCACCGGCCAGAACACGAAGATGAGCGTTCACGGCAAGGTGCTGGGCGGCAAGCAGGAGCGGCGCAAGGAGATCGCGCAGATCGCGATGATGCACCCGCGCACCTACGTGGCCCAGACGACCTGCGCCCACATCAACCACTTCTACAAGGCGGTGCTGGGGGCGCTGGAGTTCGACGGCCCGGCGATCATCAGCTGTTACACGACCTGCCAGCCGGAGCACGGCGTCGCGGACAACATGGCCGGCGACCAGGCGCGCCTGGCGGTCGATAGCCGCGCGTTCCCGCTGCTGGTGTACGATCCCCGCAAGGGTTCGACGATCAAGACGCGGCTGTCGCTGCAGGGCAACCCCGGCGTCAAGGACGACTGGTACGTCAACCCGAAGACGAAGGAGCCGGTGACGTTCATCGACTTCGCCCGCAGCGAGGGGCGCTTCTCGAAGCACTTCGACCGGGACGGCAACCCCTCGGCGCTGCTGCAGGTGGCGACCGAGGACCGGCTGGAGAACTGGCACCTGCTGCAGGAGCTGGCGGGACTGCGTTGAACACGGCCCCAGCCCCACCCGTTGTAAAGCCCACCCGTTGCAACGGGTGGGCTTTGCCCGCTCCCCGAACGATGAAAAGCGAACCCAAGGCCACCCACGACTTCACCTCCGGCGGCGTGGACGCCGCCCTGGAGTTCCTCAAGCGCACGCGCGTCGAGCTGCGCGAGCTGCGCAAGGTCCGCGTCTGGAAGGACCGGCTCGAGGTCTTCGACGTCAACCACGACCGCTTCGAGATCCGCGGTCTGGGCTACGGCGACGCCGACATCGTGCCGATCCTCGACAACCTCAACACCGCCTTCAACCCCCGGACCATTCACGAGCCGACCGATCTGGAGTACAAGGAGTTCCTGACCGGCCGCCGCCGCGTGTGGGCCGAGGACCGCGTGATGTAAGCCCACGGGCCGCGCCCCGTGGGTTCGAGTACGAACATGGCCGAACCCCGCCCCCCGGAGCCGGTCCTGCTGGTCGTCGCCGCGTTCAGCCGCCACCCCGAGGCCCTCGCCTGGGGCCGCGGCCGACTCGAAGCGGACTTCGGCCCCGTCCTCGCCGCCAGCCCGCCGTTCGACTTCCACCAGACGCGCTACTACGAGCCGACCATGGGGCCGGGGCTGCGGAAACAGCTCCTCGGCTTCCGCGACCTCGTCAGTCCCGACTGCCTGCCGGCCGTCAAGCTCCGGACCAACGAGCTGGAGCGCGAACTGGCTCGCACCGGCCCCCACGCCGAACCGCGGCCGCTCAACCTCGACCCCGGCCTGCTGTCGCTCGGCAAGTTCCAGCTGGCGACGACCAAGGACCAGGCGCACCGCATCTACCTGCGCGATGGGGTCTTCGCCGAGGTCACCCTGCGCTTCGAGGCGGGCCATTACGAGCCGTGGCCGTGGACCTACGCCGACTACCGCGAGTCCGGCGTCCGCGCCTTTCTGGATGAGCTGCGCGACCTGTACCGGCTGAGACTGGCCGAGGTCCACAGCGTGACGCGAGACGGCTATACCCAAGGCGGGTAGGTCTGATACAAGCCCGAAGCGCAAGCGAGGGACGATCCCTCGCTTGCGCTTCGGGCTTGTATCAGACCTACCCGCGGCGAGTATAGCGACAGCGGGGGGCGCACGAGTTGCAAAGTAAGGGATCAGGGGGCAGGCCTTGCCGGGCCGCTGCGGACTACCCGGCTGGCACGACGTGAACATCCCTCCCCGGACGAGGGGTCAGCTGCCCGATGGCCCTCTTGCCTGGCGTACGGGGGGCTGATACGATCTTGGACGTCTGCGAAGGGGGAACCGCAGAAGAAGAAAAAGGCGGCGTCGGCCACGGCGTCCGAGGGTGCGTGGCAAACTCTAACCGTTGGCGCAGCGGGGGGAGCGGAACGTGGCGAAGGCGGCGGCAACAGGCCCGGGACGCTGGCTCTTCAAGGAAGAGCCCGACCACTACAGCTTTGCTGACCTGGAGCAGGACGGCGCCGCCGTGTGGGACGGCGTGACGAACGCCCTGGCCCTGCAAAACCTCCGCCAGGTGCGCAAGGGCGATCGGGTGCTATATTACCACACGGGTAAAGAGAAAGCGGTCGTGGGGGTCATGCGGGTCGTGGGCGACCCGAAGCCCGATCCCGAGACCGGCGACGAGAAGAGGGTGGTCGTGGAGGTGCAGCCCTTGCGGAGGCTGTCGGCCCCCGTCGCCCTCGCCCGCATCAAGGCGGACCCGCAATTGAAAGACTGGGACCTGGTCCGCTTGCCGCGCCTGTCGGTCATGAAGGTGAGCGAAGCCCAGTGGGCGCGGATCGAGGAACTGAGCCGTCAGCCGTCCGACTGAACGGCCGACCTGGGCGCCGTCCCGGGAGCTCCTATAATGATTTGTTCAGTGCCAGGGACGGCAGTTCCAAGTGGAGGGGGAGGAATACTTCCTGACCGAGGCCGGAACGCGCCACGCAAGGATGACGCCGTGTGGAGTACGCAGGCAGCCCTGGCTGCCGGGTGGCGCGGCGAGTCGGCCCGGATCGCTCAAACAGGACGTCTCCTGACCCTCACTCTCGACGAGGCTTTCTATGCCACGGCAAAGCGCCGAACCCGGGGTGAATGGTAGATCCACCCAACTCCGTCACGCCGACTGCTTCCTCGCCGCGCTGCAAGACGCCAGCCTGGTGACCTTCGTCTCGCACGTCAACCCGGACCCCGACAGCCTGGGCAGCATGCTCGGCCTGGCCCACCTGGTCGAGGCCTGCCTCGGCAAGCCGACACGCCTCACCCAGGATGGCCTGATCGCCCGCGCCGAGAACCGGGCCATGGTCGAGCTGCTCGACATTGACCTGATGCCGATCGAGGGGATCGCCTGGCACGAGGGCGAAGCCCTGGTAATGGTGGACAGTCAGCCGAACACCGGCCGGCACACCTTCGACCCGAACATCCCCCTAACCGCCGTCATCGACCACCACCAGACGCCCGGCGACCTGGAGGGCATCCCCTACGTGGACGTGCGGCTGGGGCTGGGGGCGACGTGCTCGATGGTCACCGGCTACCTCATGGAGCAGGAACTGTCCATCCCCGCGCGCCTGGCCACCGGGCTGTCCTACGGCGTCGAAACCGAGCTGAACGGCTACCCGCGCGAGGCCAGTCCGCTGGACGACAGTGCGCTGTACTTCCTGTACCCCCTGGCCGACAAGGAGCTGCTGGCGAAGATCCGCAACGCTCCGCTGCCGCAGTGCTATTACGAGTGCATCCTGCAGGCGCTGCAAAGCTCGTTCACCTACGGCAAGCTCATCATCAGCTGGGTGAACGAGATGCCGCAGCCGGAGATGGCGGCGCAGGTCGTGGACTTCATGATCCGCTTCGAGGAGGTCGAATGGGCGGTCTGCGCCGGCCTCTACGAGGACAAGCTGATCCTGTCGGCGCGGACGTCGCAGCCGCGCGGGCGGGCCGGCGAGATCCTGCGTCACGTCGTCGGCAAGATGGGCCGCGCCGGCGGCCACGACCGCCGCGCCGGCGGCTTCGTCAGCCTGCCGAGCACCTCCGCCAGCGCCGTCGAGCAGGCCCAGTCTGAATTGCGCCGCCGTCTGCTCAAGGCGCTGCACATCGAGGAGTGCCGCGGCCAGCGCCTCGTCTCGCGGCGCGAGATGCTGCAGAACCTCCAGGCCTGAACCACTCCATCGGCCTTCACACCGCGGCCCGCCCGGTTGGGCGGGCCGCGGTGTTCTCCGCGTTGAGGGAAAGCCCTCCGCCGCGCCTCCAGGCAGCGTGTGCCGCACTCGGCGGCACGGCCGCCCGTTGCTGCGGGCGCGCAACGACAGGATGTGTCCCAAGTGCCGACTGCTCTCCGAGATAGGAGCAGGCCTTCGTCGGCGTTGGCGTTGGCATTGAGTTTGCCTAAGATAGCTCCACGAAGTGCATGTCCTCCGGACGCCATCACATTCTCACTTCCCAGCGGAGAGCGTCCGCGGCGGCACCGCCCACGGGAGAATTGCTCATGATGCGAGGCGCTGACGACTTCCTGACTTGCGACGACGAGGTGGCGGAACTGGCCGTTCTGCTGCCGTGCCGGCAGGTCGCGAGTCTGGAGCAAGCGGCCCACGAGCACGGTGTGACCGCGGCGCAGATGATCCGCAGGCTGATCCAGGACTTCCTGGAGCCGGACTGGCGGAGCGAGCAAGGGGAAAGCGCCGACGCGGTCCGGCAATGGGCGTGAGGCACATCTCTCTGGGTAGAAAAAAGCAAGAGGCGCGCTTGCACTGACCGGACCAGTTGCGCCCTCACTCCCTCGGCACATCTCTCTGGGTAGAAAAAAGCAAGAGGCGCGGCCTGCGTGACCGCGCCTCCTGTGCCTCTTCCACGGTCCGGCCCAGCGACTCCCTTCAGCCCACCCGTTGTTTGCAGAGGGTGACGCCGTTGCCGCGCTCGTTGTAGCGCAGCGACGACAGGTAGTAGCGCATCAGGGCGATGCCGCGCCCCGACGGCCTGCGCAGGTTCTCCGGCGCGACCGGGTCGTCGATCTGTTCGGGGTCGAAGCCGGGACCCTGGTCCTCGACCGTGGTGACGACCTGCTGGTCCTCGACCTGCCACCGCACGGTGACGTATTTCCGCGGGTCGTGCCGGTTGCCGTACTCCAGCGCGTTGGTGATGGCCTCCTCCAGGGACAGCCGGACCGCGAAGAGATCGCGCTCGCCGTAGCCGGCCCCGATCATCTGGGTCTGCACGGTGAGGACCACCGCGTCCATGTCGGCGGCGGTGTGGAGACGCCTCTGACAGATGAGTTCATGGCGCCAGCGGGGCAGAGGGGAGTTCGTGGCGTGGACTTCGCGTCGAGTGCAGATCATCGCCATACCTTTCCAGGCAAGAGAGTGGCATTGCCACACCGGCCGCCGGGGACGAACGGCCGGGTGAGAGGATGGGAGCGTTACAGCGATCTGTCTGACGGATTATGCAGATTCTTCGGCGCGAGCGGACAGCAATTCCCGCTTTTTAGTGAACCGGGGGCGTCAGCCTCCGGCTCACCCGGCTTGACATGGCCCGATCTCACCAATTCAACACGCTGAGGAGGTTGGAGTAGTCGTCGGTCCAGATGCGCTTGTGACCCCGTTTGGGCGACTTCCACAGGCTCCAGTCGAGCTTGAGCAGCAAGGGGTGCAGGTCCATCCGGGCGGCGCGGCCCACGGTCGCCCAGGGCACGGCCGCCGGCCCGCCCAGCGGCACCGCAGCGCCGAAGGCGTGCATCGCCTCGGTCGCGATGGCCGTCCGGTCCGTCCGCTTCTTCGCCACCACCACCCAGTCCGACGGGAATTTCGCCTCGATGCCCTCCGCATCGTCGCCGTGGTACAGGCACAGCAGGTCGCGCTCGTGCGCCAGGTCGGCCAGCATCGGCGTCAGGTTGACGTAGCGGTTGGTCACGTTGAAGATCATCAGCCCGCCGTCCTTGAGCTTCTTCAGATACAGGTCCATCGCCTCCAGCGTCAGCAGGTGCATGGGGATGGCGTCGGAACTGAAGGCGTCCAGGACGATGATCTGGTAGGCCCCGTCCTCCGCCTCCTGGAGCTTGAGGCGCCCGTCGCCGAGGAGGACCTTCAGGTCCACGCCGCGCTTGTGGATGGCGTCGTGCAGGTAGTGGAAATAGCGCTTCTCGCCCTCGGGCGGCAGCGACAGGTGCTTGACCGCCGGGTCGATCTCATAGAACCGGACCTGCTGGCCCTTCTTGCCGTAGGACGCCAGCGTGCCGATCCCCAGGCCGACGACGGCGTAAGGCGGGTGCTCCTTCATCTCGCCGAAGGCGGTGAAGACCTGGCCGACCGGGCCGGTCGGGTGGAAGTAGGTGATCGACTGGTCGCGCTTTTCGGGGTCGGCGAATTGCCGGCCGTGGTCGATGCCGCCGTGGATCAGCGTATAGTAGCGCAGTTTGCGGTCGATGTCGTAGCGGACGCGCTGGGTGCCGAAGAAGCTGCGGTGCGTGTACAGCGTGCCGCTCTTGGTCGGGTTGCCCTCCTCGTCCAGCGCCGGCCGTTCGTTGGCGACGGTGTAGAAGCCGTTGGCCAGGAAGAAGGCGACGGCGCATAGGCCGAAGCGCAGCGGCCGGCCGGAGAAGACCAGGCAGGTCAGCAGCGGGATCCCCGAGATGACCGCCACGCTGACGCCGGTGGCCACGTTCACGGCGTTCCGCCACGCCACCCGCGCGTTACCGCCCCCGAACAGCTCCGACTTCTCGAAGCGCACGGCGAGCCAGTAGCGGAAGCTCTCCGCCTCCCCCCAGAAGTTCTTCGCCGACCCAATCCGCAGCAGCGCGAAGGTCAGGAGGCCCAGGCACACTGCGTAGCCCACGTCGAGGAAATAGTCCTCCGCGGTCGATGGCGCGGGCCGGGTGAGGCGCCCGCGCAGGAGGGCGAGGTAGTTGGTCGGCGGGCGGAGCAGGCAGCCCAGGGCCAGAACGAGTACGTACTCGACGTGGCGGTCGAAGACGAGCGGGCCCACGAGGGCGTTGAACAGGCCGCCGAGGACGCCGCCGACCGACATCCACAGGAAGAATTCGGTGAGGTAGCGCGTCGAGGGGCGGTCGCGGGCGAGTTCGCCGTGGCACAGCAGGGCCGTGAGGAAGAAGACGATCAGGTTGATCGCGAACGCGACACGCTGGGAGACCGATACGTCGCCGACGTCGATGAGGACGAGCACGAGCAGCGCCAGGGGCTGGAGGGCGACGACGACGGCGTGCGGCCGGCCGGTCCACTCCACGGGCCAGCGCGTGAAGACGAGGATGAAGCTGAGCAGGTACAGCGCCAGCGGCACGATCCAGAAGAGCGGGATGGCGGCGATGTCGGTGGTGAGGTACGTCGTCACGCCGAGCATCAGGCTGGAGGGGGCGGCGGCGAGGCCGATCCAGCGCAGGCGGCGCAGCGGCGTCACCTCGGTGGAGGGCACGGCCTTCGGCGCCGGGGCCACCGGCGTCTCGACGGTCCGGAGCGCCTGCCGGTTCTTCTTCGCCGGCCGGATGGCCTCGTCGGCGTCGGCCTGCGGGGCTGGCCAGGCCGGGTCGGCGGTCCCCGCGACTGGGGCGCCGGCCACAACCACGGCAGGCGGGGCGAGCCACACGACCGCGCCGCAGGCGAGCGTCAGCGCGATGAACAGCGCGTACGCGCCGGCCCAGAGCCAGCTCTGCGCGAGCACGGGAAGATTCGGCTCGACCAGGAGGGGGTAGGCGATGAGGGCGAGCATGGAGCCGAGGTTGCTGGCGCCGTAGAGGAAGTAGGGGTCGCGGGCCGAGGGATGGCCGGTGCTCGCGAACCACTTCTGCAAGAGAGGGGCGCTGGTGGCGACGACGAAGAACGGGATGCCGACGACGAGCAGCAGCAGCAGGAGCAGGGCAAGCACGGGGTTGGACTCGGTCGGCGGCGCCCACTGGCCGACGACGAAGGGCAGGAACAGCAGCGGCAGGCCGAGCAGCAGGCACTGCAGGAGGAGCTGGCGGCGGACGGGCAGCCAGGTGCTGACGGTGTGCGTGTAGGCGTAGCCCGCGAGCAGGACGGCCTGGAAGAAGACCATGCAGGTGTTCCAGACGGCCGGCGTGCCGCCCAGACGCGGCAGGATCATCTTGCCGAGCATGGGCTGGACGAGGAAGAGGAGGAAGGCGCTGACGAAGAGGGTGACGGCAAACAGCAGCGGCACGGCACGGTCTCCGGGAGGAGTGGCGGAGGCGGATCCCTTGAAAGCTATACGGGACGCGGGGTGAGCTGACACAAGCCCGACGCGCCAGCGAGGGACGGCCCCTCGCTGGCGCGTCGGGCTTGTGTCAACCTGCCCCGCGTTGAGAATATGATACGAAGCCGTTCGGCGGGCGGGCAGGTTCGGGAGTGGCGCCCAGGGTGGTTATGCCGGCCGCGGCAGGCGCGATCGCCGCGGCGGCCGGCGGTTCGCCTTGACTCTCTGAGGACCGCTGTCAGAATTGACTGCCCCACATGAGGACAGGGCACGGTGTCACGGAGGACCCGTGGCGGTGCCCCACGTACACCCCGAGGGAAACCGCCGTGGCATTGACGCCTTCGCAGCGACCCACCCGTGAATGGCCCCTCCTCGTCCTGACCGTCGCCGTCGTGGCCGTGGTCTTCCTGCCGCTCAGCCAGGCCCTCGCCGGCGGCCAGTCCACCCTCGGCGCCTGGGCCAACTGGGACGCCGACCGCTGGGCGCAGCTCTTCCTCGGGCCGGCGCAGTTCGCGTGCTACTGCTGCTTCACCTGGGCCGCGCTCATCCTCCTCAGCCGCTACCTCGAGGTGCGCCGCCAGCGCCGCGCCTTCGCCCTGCCGCTGCTGCCGACCGAGGAGGGGGCGCGCATCCTCCACGAGGACGCCCGGCCGCTGCTGCGCCAGCTCGACCAGCACACCGCCCGCCGCGGCCCGTTCATCCTCGCCAACATGATCCGCCTCGCCCTCGCCAAGTTCGCCGCCAGCCGCTCCGGCGAGGCCGTCAGTCAGGCCGTCCGCAGCCAGGCCGAGGTCGAGCAGGGCCGCCTGGTCAGCAGCATGGGGACCGTCCATTACCTCGCCTGGGCCATCCCCGCGGTGGGCTTCCTGGGGACGGTCGTCGGCCTGGCCGGCAGCCTGTCCATGACCAGCCGCCTCGATGAGGACTCGTTCCTCGCCCAGGCGACGCGCCACCTCACCTTCGCCTTCGACTGCACCCTCGTCGCGCTGGCGCTGAGCCTGGTGCTGATGTTCCTGCTGCATTCCGTGCAGCGCGACGAGGAGGGCCTGGTGCTCGACTGCCAGCAGTATTGCCTGGAACACCTCGTCAACCGCACCTACGAGCCCGAGGCGGTTGAGGAGGTCGCAAACCCGCCGGCCGCGCCGGACACCGCCCGCGTCCCCGTGACCGGCCGCCGTACGGAGAGAGTGGCACAATGACGTTCCTCGGTCTCGACCTGAACGCCGGACGCGCCCGCGCCGTGGCCGGGCCGCCCGGCGATTTCCCGTACACGGTGCCGCTGGAGCCGCCGCACGCCGAGCTGCCGGTCGCGGTCAGCCTGGAGGGCCGGCCTGCGGTCGGCGCCGCCGGCCTCCGCGTCTGCCGCCGCTCCCCCCACCTCGCGCGTGTGGGCTTCCTCCCCGAGATCGGCAAGCCCGCCATCGGTCCCCGACACGGCCACCCCGACGCCGCCGACGCGCTGGCCCTGGTCCTCAAGCACCTTTACCCGATCTGCAAAGGGTCCGAGGGGCTGGTACTCGCGGTCCCGGCGTACCTGACCACGCCCCAGATCGGGCTGCTGTTCGCGCTGGCGGACGAGGCGGGCCTGCCGCTGCTGGGCTGCGTCGCCGCGCCGCTGGCCCTGGGACTGGCGGCCCACGCGGAGCGCGAGTGGACCGGCAACGCCCTGGTCATCGACGCCGACGACTACGCCCTGACCGTCAGCAAGGTCGGCACCGCGGGGGGGCAGGCGCAGCTCCTGGAGAGCCAGAGCCTCGCCCGCCTCGGATTGCGTGCCTGGAGGGAGCGGTTGCTCAACGGCGTGGCCGAGCGCTGCATCCGGCAGAGTCGCCGCGACCCGCGCGACTCGCCCCAGGCGGAACAGTCCCTGTTCGATCAGCTCGACGTGCTGTTGGAAGCCTGTCGGCAAGGGCGGCCCGCGCAGGTCGGACTACAGACCGTCCAGTGGTATCAGAACGTGGCGCTGCGGCCGGAGGACACGGTCGCGCTGTGCGCCCCGCTGGCGCGTGAGGCGCTGGCATTCATCATCGGGGCCTGCCGGGGCGAATTGCCCGGGGCGGTCGTGCTGTCGGCGGCCGCCGCGCGCCTGCCCGGCCTGACCGTGGCACTGCACGCCCAGTGCGCGGACTGGAGCGCGACGCCCGGGCGGCTTCGATCCGCCCCGGATCTCGAGGACTTCGGCGAGGGCCTGCTGGAAGAGGCGGCCGATGAGGGGACTCCCCTCCTGGTGCTGCCGCCCGACGCCGTCGGCCGGGCGGCGCACGGGCTGGCCGCCCACTTCCACAGCGACGACCTCCCGCCCGGCCACCTCGACACGGCGGCGCCGCTCCCCTTGCCGCAGCCCGCCGAGGCCGGACCGCCGCGCCTGTCCTACCAGGGCGAGGAATACCTGCTGGACCGCCCGGCCTTCGCGCTCGGCCGGCAGCCCGCGTGCGACCTGGCGTTCGACGGCGATGCTTACCCGATGGTCGCGCCGCGCCACTGCGAGATCCACGACACCGAGGTGGGCCACCTCGTGCGCGACCGCAGCGGCGGGTGTACGTTCGTCAACGACTCGCCGCTGCAAGGGCCGATGGCCCTCCAACCCGGCGACGCGCTGCGCCTCGGCGCCGGCGGCCCCGTCCTGCGGTTCCTGGGCCAACCCGCCGAGCGCGGGGCGCTCACGGGGACGGCGTGAGCCGGGGGTGAGGACCGGCCCGCAAGGGCGTCCGTCTACGCAAGGGAATTGCCATGCTGACCCGCCATCGCGTGCCCACGGTCTTCACCCTCTACATGGTGGACGTCTTCGTCTGCGCGCTGGGGTGCGTCATCCTGCTATGGCTGGTGAACGCGCGCGCGGCCCGGCGGCAAACGGCGGCGTACGACAAGACCGCGCGGCACCTCGCCGAGGCGCGGCTGCGCCTGTCGTCCGCGGAGGGCGAGCTGACCGCCCTGCGGACCGCGAAACAGGGCGTGGAGCAGGACCGCGACCGGCTCGGCAAGAGGCTCCTCGCGACGCGCAGGGAGCGCGACAACCTCGCCCAGCGCGCCGCCGGCGCCCAGAAGCAGTACGAGGACACGCGGCGCGAGCTGGAGAAGTCGCAGGCGCTGGCCGTCCAGATGCGCGCCGACCTGAAGCAGCTCCAGGCCCGCGACGCGGAGCTGTCGGCCGACCTGGTGAAGAAGGAGCAGGAGCTGCGCCAGCTGTCCGGCCGCGTGAGCGCGAACGAGAAGACGCTGGCCGCGCTGCGGAAGGACGTGCAGGACAAGGGCCGGCAACTGCGGACGGTCAACGCCGGCGTCGCCAACCTGACGGGCCGCCTCAGAGAGGCCGAGGCGCGGGCGCGCGAGCTGGAGCGACAGGCGGAGGCGGAGCGCTCAGTGGCCCAGGGGCTGCGCGCCGAGCTGGCCACGGTCGAGTCGCGCTCGCGCGTGCTGGAGAAGGACCTGGACCGGCGCACGCGCGACCTGCAGGAGACGGGCAGCCAGATGCGCGACCTGCAGGCGGCCCGTGCCGCCCTGGAGCGGAAGCTGGAGGCGGGCGGCAAAGATGTCGCCGAGGCGCAGCGGACCGTCGCGCAACTGGAGGCGCGGGCCAGGCTCCTGACGGCGCAGGTGCAGGCGGCCCGCGCCGAGGGGGACCGGCGCTTCGCCGGCATCAGCCTGACCGGCGAGCGCGTGGTGTTCCTCGTGGACATGTCCGGTAGCATGCGCATGCGCGACCCCAGCACCGAGGACGCGGGGAAGTGGCCGCGGGTGTGCGAGGTGCTGGGCCGCATCGTCGAGAGTCTGCCGAACCTGCGGCAGTACCAGGTGATCCTCTTCTCCGACCGGCTGCGTTACCCGCTGGGCGGCGACGGCCACTGGATCGACTACCGGCCCGGGGCGAGCGTCAAGGAGATCGTGGAGCGGTTGAGGCGCGAAACGCCGCAGGGTGAGACGAACATGTACGCCGCGTTCATGGAGGTGTTCCGCTTCCGGCCACTCGGGCTGGACACGGTGTACCTGTTCTCCGACGGCCTGCCGAACGCCGGCGAGGGATTGCCGCCGCGCGCCACGGGACTGACCGAGACGCAGAAGGCGGACCACCTGGGGCGGTACGTGCGGCAGACGCTGAAGAGCTGGTGGAACCGCGACCTGCCGGGCCGGCCGCGCGTGCGCATCAACACGATCGGGTTTTACTTCGACAGCCCCGACGTGGGCGCCTTCCTGTGGGCGCTGGCGCGCGAGCACGACGGCAGCTTCGTCGGCATGAGCAAGCCGTGACGTCCTTTTACCCTCGGCGAGGGTGCAGACAAGCCCGAAGCGCGAGCGAGGGAGATCCCTCGCTCGCGCTTCGGGCTTGTGTCAGACCAAGCTGCGGCCAGTATATCCCGTCGCCGTTGCAGAACCGCCTGTTTACTGAGTCCAGCCCGGACAAGGTCTCCCTTCGTTTAGCCGCGGTTGTGAGAACCGCGTTCGGCGAGCGCGGTTCTCACAACCGCGGCTAAACGAGGTGCCTTTCTCCGCGCTGGACTCAGTAAACGTGACGGCCCATTCGGACAGGCGGGATCAACTTTCCCATCGCCTCAGCCCGGGATAATCTAACCTCACGGAGCACGGAACAGGCCCGGAGGGGCGGCCCGCTGCGGACTGCCTCCCTCCGGGCCGCCTGGATGCGCCCAGGCCCCGGGAGGAACCTGCGCGGCCGCGGCGCCGGAGAGGCACGGCGATGAAGAGGCGACCTCTTTCCTTTGAACAACTCGAAGACCGGCTGGCCCCGGCCGCCGCCCCCTTCGCGGCGTCCGCCTGGATGCCGCTGCTGGGCGACTGGAACGGCGACCACAAGGACACCGTCGGCACGTTCGACCCGCGCACCGCCACCTGGTACCTGCGCAACGAGAACACGCCGGGGGCGGCCGATGTCGTTGCCCCCTTTCCGTACGGAGCGCCGGGCTGGATCCCGGTCGTCGGCGACTGGACAGGCAGCGGCAAGGACGGCATCGGCGTCTTCGACCCCAATACCGCCACCTGGTATCTCAAGAACACCCCCGGCCCCGGCGCCCCGGATATCGCCCCCTTCCAGTACGGCGCCCCCGGCTGGCGGCCCGTCGCCGGCGACTGGAACGGCGACGGCAAGACCACCGTCGGGGCCGTCGATCCCGCGACCGCGACGTGGTACCTGCGCAACGCCAACTCGGTCGGGCCGCCGGACCAGGCGGCCCCGTTCGGCTACGGGGGCTTCGGCTGGTTCTACCTCGCGGGGAGCTTCAGCGGCGACCCGCACACCGGCATCGCCACGGTCGATCCCGCGACCGCGACGTGGTATCTGCGCAACGAAACCTCCGCCGGGGCGCCGGACGCGGCCGCGCCCTTCGCCTACGGCGCCGGCGGCATCTCTCCGGATCAGCTCTTCACCGGCGACCACGGCCCCGGCGCCGACAATCCGTCCCAACTCCAGGCCGGTGACGTGGTGGCGATCCTGCAGCGAGCGGCCGCCGCCACGCGCGGCGACGACGCCATCGTCGCCGTCGTGGACCGCGGCGGCCGCGTCCTCGGCGTCCGCGTCGAGGGCAACGTCGCGCCGCAGATCACCGGCGACTTCGCCACCCTCACTTTCGCCGTGGACGGCGCCCTCGCCGAGGCGCGTACCGCCGCGTTCTTCGCCAACGACACCGCCCCGCTCACCTCGCGCACCGTGCAGTTCATCAGCCAGAGCACCGTCACGCAGCGCGAGGTGGATTCCCTCCCGAGTGTCACCGACCCGAGCTCGCCGCTGCGCGGGCCGGGCCTCGTGGCCCCGGTTGGACTGGGCGGACACTTCCCGCCGAACATCGCGTTCACCCCGTCGGCGGACCTGTTCGAGATCGAGCTGACCAACCGCGACAGTATCGTCAACCCCGGCCCCGACCACATCAAGGGCACCGCCGACGACGTCCTGCTGCCGAGCCGCTTCAACGTCCCGGCGCAGTTCCTCCCCGCCGGCGCCGCACTCACGCCGCCGGAGTCGTACGGACTCGTCTCGGGGATCCTGCCGCTGGCGCAGGCGCGCGGCATCGGCACGCTCCCCGGCGGCATCCCGATCTACAAGAACGGCGTCCTCGTCGGCGGTATCGGCGTCTTCTTCCCCGGCACGACCGGCACCGCCACGGAGGAGAACTCCAGCCTCAGTGCCACTCATGACCCGAACCGTCCCGACCGCTCGGTCGAGGCGGAGTTCGTCGCCTTCGCGGCGGTCGGCGGCAGCATCCAGGCCGGGTATCGGTACGGGCTACTGGGCGGCGTGGACGTGCCGGCCGGCCTCGACATCCCGTTCGGCCGCATCGACCTGAGCGGCATCACGCTCGACATCATCGGCCCGGGCGGCACCCAGGGGCCGGAGAATCTGAACAACGCCGCGCAGGCGTTCGGCATCGGCCAGGGCAACCCCAACAGCGGCGACAACTTCGAGGTCAACGCCGGCGCCGACGGCAGGCCGGGGACTGGGGACGACATCCTCTTCCGCAACGGCCAGCCCGTCGCCGACGGCTGGCTGGTGACGCCGCACGACGGGGTTGGCATCAGCGCCGCCGACGTGCAGCAGCTGGTCCAGCAGGGCATCAACACGGCGAACCAGGCTCGCGCCCAGATCCGCCTGCCGCTCGGCAACCGCACGCGCATGGTGTTCGCCGTCGCCGACTCGACCGGGCAGGTGCTCGGCCTGTACCGAATGTCGGACGCGACGGTGTTCTCCATCGACGTCGCGGTGGCCAAGGCGCGCAACGTCGCCTACTACGACGACCCGGCGCAGCTCGTCTCGGTCGATCGGGTGCCCGGGGTGGCGCCGGGCGTCGCGTTCACCAACCGGACGTTCCGCTACGTGGCGCAGCCGCGCTTCCCGGAGGGCATCGACGGCAAGCCGCCGGGGCCATTCTCGATCCTCAATGATCCCGGGGGAGCGGTGCCGGCGGCGGCGTTCCAGAGCGTGCTCGGCTATGCCGCGTTCAACCCGAACACGAACTTCCACGCCCCGACGGACCCGCGCAACCAGAACGGCGTCGTGTTCTTCCCGGGCAGTTCGGGCGTGTACCGCAACGGGCAGACGATCGTGGGCGGCTTCGGCGTGAGCGGCGACGGCGTCGATCAGGACGATGTGGTGACCGCGGGCGGCATCAACGGCTTCGCGCCGTCGGCGAACCTTCGCGCCGACCAGGCGTTCGTCAACGGCGTGCGTCTGCCGTACCAGAACTTCCCGCGCAACCCGTTCGATTGAGCCGTGCCGTGGGTCAGGAATCCCCCCCAGACAACGACCAGTAAGGAGCGGAGTCCATAACCACCGCCCCGCGCGCAAGCCAGAGTCCGCCCGTGCGGGCTGGGAGGAAAAATGCCAACGAATTTGCCATTCGTTAATTTGCCAGCTAGTGTTGTCGTGGGAATTGGATGGCTGGTCAGGAGGGACACCCCTATCCCGGGGTGTGGCGATTCCGAGGAGACGACCCTTGCGGTCCCCCCCTCCCCGGACTCCCTGACCATCCTCGCACCAACCCCCCCCCACTATTGAAGGTGGTGCATCTCACCCGGATCGGTGACGTCCTCGCGTACCAACGTCGGTATTCGGCTTCCGCAACGGCTCAAGCGTTCGACCGTTTCCACGCGACACACGAGGCCCGGTCCATGATCCCACGTCCCTCTCGGGGCGGCCGGCGTTCGGCCCGCTGCCCCCTCCCGGTGGAGTCCTTCGAGGAGTGCTGCGTCCTTTCCACCCTGACGCTCCTGCCCGCTCTCCTCCCTCATGCCGCGTCGCCCCTTCTCCTCGCAGCCGGGAATACCGGCGTCGTCCACCAGGCGGCCGTCATCACAGGCGGGGCCAGCGGACTCAACATCCTGTCGCCAACCACGAGCAGTGGCGCGGCAGGACCGCACGGCGAGTCTCGCCAGTGTCCGCCGCGCCCTGGAGGCGGATCCTCTGCACGCGGGCGCCCTGCAACTCCGGACTTACCTGGAGGCCCGAGTTCCGCCTGTTTAGCCGCTCGCGGCTAAACAGGCGGTTATGCAACGGCGACCGGGTCAGATCACTTCAAAGATGCACTCCACCTCGACGGGGATGTTGCCCGGCAGTGAGCCCATGCCGACGGCGCTGCGCGCGCCGACGCCGGCGTCGTCGCCGAACACCTCCGCCATCAGTTCCGAGAAGCCGTTGATGACCTGCGGGTGGTCCTTGAAGTCCGGGACGGCGTTGACCATGCCGAGCGTCTTCACCAACCGTTTGACGCGGGCCAGCGAGCCGAGCGTGTTGCGCACCGTGCTCAAGACCGCCAGGCCGACCAGCCGCGCCGCCTCCTTGCCCTGCTCCAGCGTGAGGTCGTCCCCAAGACGGCCGACGACCGGCGAGTTGCCGTCGCTCTTGGCGGGACCGTGGCCGGAGACATAGAGGACGTTGCCGACCTGCACGGCGGGCTTGTACTTGGCGACTGGCTTCGGGGGCGGCGGCAGCGTCAGGTTCAACTCTTTCAGGCGGGCTTCCGGGGTCGAGGCCATCACGGATCTCCTTTGCACTGCGGGTGCGGTTCAGCGGCGACAGGCGTAGTTTGCCGGGCGGCCCCCCGCGGGTCAAGCCGTCAGAAAAAGTTTCCCGCTACGGACCCCGCTGCCCCTTCTCCTTGACGTAGCCGAGGATCCAACCGAGGTAGCCGTTGCGGGCGAAGGCCACCTGCCTGCCTTCGTCCCCAAAGTGGAAGGCCGCCGCCAGCGCCTTGAGGATCTCGGTGCCCCCGAGGAGATGCTCTCGTGTGAACGTCCGCCGGACCTGCTCCACTTCGCGCCGCGCTTGCTTGCGGACCTCCGGGTCGGCAATCTTGCTCAGATCCGGCACCGGGACGGCGCCCGGGCTCGCCAGCAGCAGCTTGTGGAAGGCATCGATGTCCGCCGCGGAGAGGGGCACGTGGGCGCCGCGCTCCTCCGGCCGCAGCAGCGTGGCCAGCGCCCACACCGTGCCGCCGCTGAGATAGACCCGGCCTCGGGCGGCCAGGCTTTTCTTGCGCTGCAGCTGCTTCTCGAGGGCGGGCCGGAGGACCTCCGCGCGGAGGGCGGCGGCGGTCGCCGCGAAATCGCCTTTGCCGGCGCGCGCCTTGACGAGGTCGGTGAACGTCACGGTCCCGAACGGGATGCCGAAGGTGATGATCCCCTTGTCGCCGTCGAGGGCGCCGCCCTTGGTGTCGCCGCTGCCGATGTCCAGGAGGACGGCCCCGGCGGCCTCCGTGGAGGGGATGACGCTGACGACGGTCAGCGCCGCTTCCCGGCCGATGTCGAGGAAGTCCATCGGCAGGCCGCAGGCGGAGCGGACGGCGCCGACCAGGGCCTCCCGGTTCATCCGGATCAGATCCGCCTTGCCGGTCAGGGCGCTGAACAGGCCGCTGCTGCCGACGACGTACAGCCGACTGTCGGGGACCTTGTGCTCCTTGCGCATCCGGTCGGCGAATTTCGACACGGCGGCGACCGTCTGCTTCAAGGCCTCCGGGTTGAACCGGCCGGAGGCCGCCAGGCCGCCGACGAGCGTGGTGTTCTGCGTGGCGGTCATCAGCACCTTGGCTTCAGGGGCACCGCGGCCACCCACATCGACGACGACGGCCCGGACGCCCTTGGAGCCGATCTCGATGCCGCCGTGGATGGCGGCGCGGGCCGGTGCGGCCAGGAAGGAGCACGCGAGGAGGGCGCCGAGCCAGGGGCGGTATGCGGCTGTCTGGAAGAGGACGTGCAGCATGAATCATCTCCTTGGGGGAGGGTGGGAAGAGCGGCGGCGAATCCCGGCGCTTCCGTTCCGCGCTGCGTGGATTGATTGATCTTGCGGCGAATCCGATCCTGCTCGTCCTCCGGCTTCGTGGAACCGCGCTTCAGGAGGAAGTAGGTAGCGGCGATGACCAGGGGGACCGCCACCGCACCGAGGATCACCCAGATCCACCAGGAGGGACGTGCGGCGTGCGGCGCGATGGGCACCGTCGGCGGGGGGGAGGTGGCGGCCGACCGCGTTGCGTGTCCGACCGTTGGGGTGTTCACGGTGCTGTGCCGGCCGACGTTCGCGGTGTCGTGGCTGACGGGTCGCGCACGCACGGTCGCCGGTGCGGCGGACCCCGTGGGGGCCGCCCCCTGGGGATCGCCGTTCAGCCAGCCCTTGAGGGCATCGGCGAAGGCACGGCAATTGGGGAAACGGTTCGCCGGCGCCTTCGCCAGTGCCTGCAGGCAGAATGCCTCCAGCGTCGGATCGAGACCGGGCCGGTGGTCGGACGGCCGTGCCGGCGTCGCCTCCAGCACCTGGTACAGCAAGGCCGGCATGGACGGCGCCTCGAACGGCAACCGTCCGGTGAGCAGCTCGTACAGGACGATGCCGGCGCTGTACTGATCGGAGGCCGGCCCCATCAGATGGATGTCGCCCTTCGCCTGCTCGGGCGGCATGTAGGCCGGCGTTCCCATGACGGTGCCGTCCTGGGTCATACGCGTGCCCTCCTGGTCGAGCAGACCGGCGAGGCCGAAATCCATGAGGTAGAGCGTGCCCTTGTCGTCGAGCATGGCGTTGGCGGGCTTGACGTCGCGGTGCAGTACCCCGCGCTCGTGGGCGTACGCAAGCGCCTCCAGGAGCTGGACGACCAGGCGCACGGCTGCGGCCGGGTCCATGCCCTTCTCGGGGATGGCGTCGGCGAGGGGGCGCCCGGGGATGAACGCCGAGACGATGTAGTGGTCCGCGCCGAGCTGGCCGAGCTGGTAGACGGGCACGATGTTGCCGTGCAGCATCTGGCCGACGACGCGGGCCTCGCGCAGGAAGCGGTCGAGGTACTTCTGCGACTTGAGGGCGTTGGCGTTCAGCATCTTGATGGCGACGTCGCGCTGCATGGCCGGGTCGTGGGCGCGATAAACTACGCCGAACGCCCCCTGGCCGAGCTTCCCCCGCACCTGGTAGGGGCCGATCATCGTCGTCGGCGGCGGCGCGACCGCGGCCGGGGCCGATGTCATGGCAGTGGCGCGGACCGCCTCGCCCTGGGGCTCTCCGGCGGCGGGCGGGACGACGACCTGGGTGCCGCAGCGCGGGCAGCGGCCCTGCCGGCCAACGTGGGAGGCAGCCACGGAGAAGGACTGGCTGCACTTCGGGCAGGCGAAATGGGTGTTCACGAGGATCTCCTTTGGGGCTGGCGCACCGGCGCTATTTCCGGGCAACACGGCGCTCCGCGATGTAGGCGAGCAACCAGCTAATCTGGCCGTAGGTCGTGAAGTAAAGCTCCCGCCCCGGGTTCTGCAATTGCATTTCGGCGACCAGCGCGCGGAGGAGTTCGACGCCCGCGACGAGCTGTTCGTGATTGAAACGACTCTGGATCCTGGCCTGATCCTTTTCGAGCTTCGCGCGCAATTTCGGGGCCACGCCGTCCAGGGGTGGGAAGGGCGGCAAACCTCCGGGGTGGGCTCGGACTCGCTCCGCGAACTTCTCGACGTCCTCGACGGAGAGCGGGACGTTGGTCTTGTCCCGCTCGGCCGGACGCTGGAAGGTCGCCAGCACCCAGACGATGCCGCCGGCCAGGTAAACGTGTTTGAGGTTGACCAGGCCGGCCTTGCGCGCGACGGCCTCGCGGAGCGGCTCGCGCAGCTCCTTCTCCGCCAGGCGTGCCGCGACGTCGGCAAACGGATCCTTACCGGCCTGGGCGCGGACCTTGGCGGCAAACCGTTTCAGACCAGGCCCCTCGAAGGGGATGAACAAACCGGCATCGGCGTCGCGATAGCCTCCCCGGCTGGCGCCGCTGCCGACATCGATCAGGACCCCGGTCATGGCGTTTTTCTGCGGCACCAAGCCGTTGAACTGCAATTCGCCCTCCTTCTCGGGGCGCATAAAATCCACCTTCTGCCCCGTGGCCTGCTTCACCCCGTCCCTGACCGAGGACTGACTGGCGGCGAGGAGGACGTCCTTTTCGGCGTCCTTGAGGTCCTTGCGGTCGCGCACCCCCTTGAAGGGACCGCTGCCGGCGACGATGAAGAGCTTGTCGGGGGGCAGTCCGAAATCCTCGGTCATCTTGTGGCTGAAGGTCTGCACGGCCTGGATCGTATCCTTCAGCGCCGCCGGGTTGAAGACGCCGTTCTTGTCCACGCCCTGGACGAGTCCCGTGTCGAGCGATTTCTGCCACAGAGTGCGGTAGTCATACCCCAGCTCCGGGTCCGGGAAAAGCTCCACCACGGTCGCGTTGACGCCGCTGGAACCGATCTCAATCCCGCCATAAATCTCCCCGGATGCGGCCGGACCAGCGGACGCACCGCCGCCCGCGTCTCGTCCGCCCAGGGCCTTGATGGCGACGAAGCCGCCCGCGAGCAGGATGGGCAGGGCCACTGCCAGCGCCGCGAGGAGGCGCGGCGCGGTCCGCCGCGGCGGGGCAGCGGGGACCGCCGCCGTCTCGCCCGCGACCATCGTCTCCTTCAGGAACACGCCCGACCGCAACGCCCCCACCCGCCGGGCCACCACGGTCATGACGCCGCTATCGCCCGGGGCCGCGGCCTCGGCGGGGAGGGCTTCCGCAGTGAAGCGCGTGTTGCACTTCTTGCAGCGGACCGGCCGCCCGAGGATGGCGTCGGGGATCGGCGAAACGGTCTGGCACTCGGGGTTCGGACATTTCACTTTTGCCATGGCGTTCTCCGGAAACGGGGTGAGGATACAGGCGACTCAGCGCCGGGCCGGGCGGCGGTTCCGCCAGTACAGCAGGACCAGAGCGGCGGCCGCCGCGACGATGGCGTGGGCCAGCAAGACGGCCACGGCCCCCGCCGCGGAATGCTGCTCCAGCCCGGCCAGACGGGCCACGTCCTCGGGCAGGCAGGCGTCCAGCCCGCGCTTGCCCCAGTACGTCGTGATGCCGGCCACGGCCAGCACCTTGCTCAGCCCGCCGAGCGGGGCGATCACCCCCGACAGGATGATCTGCGGGATGACCGCCATCGGCACCAGCGTGATGGCCATCTCCTCGGTGCGCGCGAAGGCGGAGATGGCCAGCCCCAGCGTCACGCCCGCGACGGCCAGCGCCAGCAGCACCGTCAACTCGGTGAGGAACGGCCCGGGCACGCGACACCAGGCCCGCACCACGGCGAATAGCCCTACGATCTGCAGGCTGCTGAAAACGACCAGCAGGAGTAGCTTCGAGGCGTAGTAACTGGCCGGCAGGAGGTTGAAGTCGCGCTCGCGGCCGTAGATCACCTGCTCCTTGACGATCTCCTTGGCGGCGTTGTTGCACCCGAACCAGAAAGCGGAGACGGCGAGGAGGAAGAGCAGGTTGGCGGTCCGGGCGGCGCGCTCGACCGGGTGCGCCACGCCGTCGAGGTTCCCGAACAGGATGCCCAGCAGGGCCGCCACCAGCAGGCTCTGGGCGGCCATGGCGAGCAGGGCGGCACGGTCGCCGCACCAGATGGAGAAATAGCGGCGCGTCACCAGGGCCGTCTGGCGGAAGAAGAGGCGGAGGCGGTCTCGGGTCGGGGAGGGCGCCCCGCCTGCGACCGCGGGGGCGGCCGCCTCGACCGGCAGGCGCTCGGTGACGTAGTGCCGGTACAACGGGCTGCTCAGGAAGGCGGTCCGCCACTCCTCGGCGGACCGCTCGGCCATGCGCTCGTAGACGTCGCCGAGGCGGTCGATGCGGAAGTACTGCAGCGCCTCGGCGGGCTTGCCAACGAAAGCCAGTTTGCCGCCGGCCGTCAGGACGACCACCAGGTGGCAGGTCCGCTCCACGTTGGCCAGGCTGTGCGTGATGCACACGACCGTCTTGCCGGCGTCGGCCAGGGAGCGAAACAGGTTCATCATCTCGCGGTCGGTCTGCTCGTCGAGACCGGAGGTGACCTCGTCGAGGAACAGCAGGCTCGGCTTGCACAGGATCTCGTTGGCGAGGCTGGCGCGCTTGACCTGGCCGCCGCTGAGGTGGCGGATCAGGGTGTGGCGGCGCGGACCCAGGCCGACGGTCTCGAGCATCTCCGCCAGGCAGGTCTCGACCTCCGCGGGGCTGGTGTCCGGCGGCAGCCGCAGCCGGGCCGTGTACGTCAGGGCCTGGCCGACGCTGAGCGGTTCGTGCAGGACGTCTTTCTGCGGGACGACGGCCATGTCCTGCTTGAGGGCCTCGAAGTTGGCGTACAGGTCGCGGCTGTTGAGCAGGACGGCGCCGCCGTCCGCGGCGGCACGGCCGCTGAGGGCGGACAGCAGCGTCGATTTCCCCGAGCCGCTGGGGCCTAGCAGGCAAACGAACTCGCGCGGTCGGATGACCAGCGTGATGCCGTCCAGCAGGGTCAGGGGCTGGCCGGTCTCGCGGTCGGTGACGACACGGCGGACATCGCGGGCGACCAGCTCGACGTTGTCCGAGCGCGCTCGGGGGATGAGGGACGTGCCGGTGAACTGCAGGGCGTACGGGCCGACGTCGATCTGGTCGCCGGGGCGCACGCTGACGGCGCCCTGGACGCGACGGCCGTTGACGAACGTGCCGTTGGCGCTGTTCAGGTCGGAGAGGGTCGCGGTCTTGCCCGTCAGGACGATGTGGGCGTGGACGCGGGAGACCTGGGGATGCGGCAAGTAGATCTGGACGCGCTCGGCCTCACGCCCGATGAGCATCGCGCCGGACAGGGGAATCTCGGCGAGGCTGAGGGCGGCCTCCGCGAGGGCGCCTTCCTCGGCCATGACGGTGCGCATCACCTCGGCAGGCGCGGCCGGAGGCGTAGCCGGGAGCATGGTTGGGCAGGCGCTCGGGGGCGCGGCCGGGGGCGCGGCGCGGGCGGCGCGCGGCTTGAGGAGGAACTGGAAGCGCATCAGGCCGGCTTGCAGCAGGGCCTCGTGGTTGAGGGGCTGGCGGCCTGCGACCGGCTGGCCGTTGCAGTAGGTGGGAGTGCGCGCCGACAGCGGTTCGATGAAGTAGGCGCCGGCGTCGCGGACGATGCGGAACTGGTGTCGCGAGCACGTCAGGTCGGTGACGCAGACGTCGGCCGTCTCGTTGCGGCCGACGAGGAAGGAGTCGGCGCGGAGCGGGTAGAGCGATTGTGTGGCGACATCGAGCAGGGCGGGGTATTGCGGCTGGGTCATCGAGCGTTCCCCGGGTTGAGCGCGAGCACCTGTTGGCGAGCAGGGCTTCACGCTCGCCGTCTTGTACCAGCCGGACGGCGGGCGCGAAGCCCCCGCTCGCTTTCCCTTCCGCGTGGCCGTGGCGAGAGCCGTTACAACTCCTTCAGCCGCGCCACGGCTTCCCGAACCATCTGGCGCAGCTCCTCGAACTCCACGGTGTTAATCCTCAAGGCCTGCGCCTGCTGGATCTTCTGGTCCATCGGGCGCAGCACGTACCTTTGAATGTGCGCGACGTAGCCGCTGAGGACGTCCTTGGAGAGGCGCGACTTCTCCGCGATCTTCTCGATGGCGCGCACCGCGCCGGTGACCTCGTACCAGTCCCGCCAGTTCTTGAGGAGCTCCAGGCTGCCGATCTGCTTGCGGGCGGGCTCGCCGATGCCCGCCAGGGCGTTCACGGCGGCGCCCCAGAGGGTGCCGAACGCCTTGGCGTCCCGGTCACGGAGTTGCTTGTCGCGCAGGCACATCAGCAGGGCCGGCACGGCGCGGGCGGCTGGCGAGCCAATGGCGCCGAGCGCCAGCACGGCGTTCTGCCGCAGGCCCGTGTCGCTGTCGTAGGCGGCGGCGGTCAGGGCCTGCACGGCCGGGGACGCCTTCGGCCCGATCCGGCCCAGCGTCCAGGCGGCCTGGAGGCGGACGCCGCGGTCCGTGTCCCGCAAACCCAGGGTCAGGTTGGGGACCGCCTCGGCCGCCTGCGGGCCGATCGCCGCCAACGCCACGGCCGCCTCGAGCCGCACCTGGCTACTCCCATCGCGCAGGGCCTGGCTCAGGGCGGGGACGGCCGCCGGGGGGTTCTCCGCCCCGAGCGACTGCAGGGCAGTCACGGCCTTGAGGCGGACCGCCGCCTCCTTGTCCTCCGACAGGAGCCGCGCCAGCCCGGGGACCGCCCCGCGTGCCCGCGGACCGAGCTTGCCCAGGGCCAGCGCCGCCAGGCCGCGCAGCTCGAAATCGCCGTCCCCGAGCAGCTGTTCGACTTTCGCCACCGGCAGGTCGGCTTTCGCGCCGGCGTACTCGACGAGGGCACGGCCCGCGTACGCCCGGACGTGGACTTTCCGCGTGGCGTCCGCGAAGACGGACAGGAACACGGGCAGGTACTCGGACGGGACGAGGTCCGAACCGATTTTTTGCAGGGTGCGGTCGGCGAGGTTCCAGAGCACGCGGTCGGTCTTGGCGGTCTTGGCGGTGCGTCTTTCCTTCAAATACGGGATCGCGAAGCGGGCTTTCGGGCCGAAGGCCGCCCAGGTGTAGCAGGCGTCTTCCAGCATGAGGAAGGGCGGGTTGGCTTCGAGCGCTTCGAGGATGGCGATGGTGGCCTGGTCCCCGTCGGCGTCCGCGCCGATCTTCTCCAGGACGATGATGGCCAACCGCCGGACGCCCAGATTGGGGCCCCGCAGGGCGGCGGTGACCGCGGGCAGGGCCTGACGGCCGCCCGCCCCGATCCGGAACAGGGCCACCAGGGCCGCTTCCTGGAGCTTCTTGTCCCCCAGCTGCTCGGTGAGGATTCCGCCCAGCTGCGGGCTGGCCGCGGCGGCGTCCGGGCCAACCGCCCCCAGGGCCTCCGTGATGAGGAGTTTCAGATTCGGCGCCGCGGCCGGCAGCAGGCGCGCCAGGTCCGGCACGGCGGCGCGGGCCTCCGGGCCCAGGCCGATCAAGACGCGCAAGGCGCTCTCCTGGGTATCCTTCTCCGGTGCCTCAAGCAGCTCTCTCACCCGGGGAACGGCCACGGCGGCGGCACGCCCCAGGCGTGCCAGGGCTTTGAGCGCGGCGACCCGGATCTCCAGAAGGTCATCGAGGACCTTGGCCAGGTGGGGCGCCGCCGGCCCCGCCGCTTCGCCGATCTCGCCGAGGGCCTGGCAGGCGAGCCGGCGCACCGTCGGATCCTTGTGCCGCAACACCTGGATGAGGTCATCAAGGGCCGGGCCAGCCTCGGGACCCATTTGGGCGAGGTAAGCGGCGGCGGACCGGGCCACGTTCACGTCCTTGCTCTGCAGGGCATCGCGCAGTTTCGCGAGGCCGACGGCCTCCCCGGGCGGCGTTCGCCCGTTCGTCCACACGTCCTTGTAACTCGTGTCTTCCAGGAACTTCTTGACTTCCTTGAGATGGATGAAGTACGTCCTGAGCCGAGCGCCCGGACTGGACCCGTGCAGGACGCCGACCAGTTCCGCGTGCTCGTTGACGAGCGGCCCACCGCTGTCACCGGGGTCGGTCGGCGACTGGGTCTCAATCGCAAGGAACTCACGCCTCACGTCGCGGCCGCCGATCGAGTTGAGCAGCGCCGCCGGGTAGATCCCTCGGATCACCCCAGGGGTGTTGATCCACTGCCCCCCGCTGCTGCCCGGGTTGCCGATGGAAAGGACGGTCTGATTGGTGCCGATCTTGCGGTTGCTAAACGGCAGCGCTTGGGCCTTCTCGGGAAGGTCCGCTTCCAGGCGAATGAGAGCCAGGTCGCGCAGGGGGTCCTTGGCCGCGAGCACCGTGCCGCGCAGGCCACGTTCTCCCCTTGCAAACCACGTGTGGTACTGCTTCCTGTCGCTGATCAGTGTCCCGTCGGGGTGATACTCGGGGAAGAAGACTCGGACTTCTTTCAGATCCCCTACCACGTGCTCATTGGTCAGGACCAACTTCCTGTCCCGGCTGATCAAGCTGCCGCTCCCCCAGCCGATCGGCAACTTGCCGGTCCCCCACCCTGCAGGCGACACGATCCAAACGGTGGACTTCAAGGTTCGGGCAGGGATCTCCTCGGGCGTCAGGGCCGAGGGAGGTTGGGCGAGCCACCCCTCGTCCTTGCCGCCGCCCGCCTTCGCGGCGATGGCCGGCCGCGGCGGGAAATCCTTGTCGCCCTTCGGCTCCGCCTGCTTCGGCGCGAAGCCTTTCTCCTCACCGCCCCTGGGCGGATCCGCCTTCGGCGGCGGAACGGCGTTCTCACCGGGCTTCTTCTGCCCGGCCTGCGCGACGGACTGCTCCCGCGGTCCCTGTACTCCGTCCGAGCCGCTGTCCAGCATCGCCCAGACGACGATGATGAGGGCGGCCACCGTCACCCCGACCCCGCCGCAGATGCCGACGACCCAGGGGGCGCTCATCCCGGCGGGGGCCGTGGGCAACTCCGTCGGCCGCTCGCCCGGGCGCAGCATGAGGGACAGGTCGCCTTCTCCCTCGACGAGCACGCGCAGCCGCTGGCCGCAGTGACGGCACGGGGCGGTCGTCCCGTCCGCGACAGTGTCCACTTGCGTCGAACCGTTACACTTCGGGCAGAGGTACTCGAACACGGGCATCTCCTGCGACTCGGGGTGGCCGCGGTCCATCAGGCCCGCGGGAAGGGCTCGCACTCGGCAGTAGTCCCCGCTGGAAGTGGGGCGGTGACTCGAACTTCGGGTCGAGTATACAGTCGCTATTCAGGGATCGCTACTCTTGGGTGAAAAAATCCTCCCTGTCGTTATTCCTGCGGCCCGGCCGGTAGCGCCGCTTCCTCGCGCGGACAGGTCGGCGTTGCCGGTGCCGACCTGTCCGCGCGAGGAATCGGGTTTCCGCGACGGCCTTCCTCCGCCGCGCTGGGTCCTTCAGCGGGCCGGAGGGGGTCGCAATTCCCTATCTCCCCGCTGCAGATATAAACGCAGCAAGGCGGCCTTTTCTTACGGCGACGAGGAAAAAAGAAAAAAAGCTCCCTTCTCCGGTGAACGGGCCGGGGGGCCGCGTGATAATACGTAGGAGATACGATCGCCCGCCGCTTCCAGCTTTCGTCGAGGGTCGCTCATGTCCAGGAACGCCGATCCTGTGGTCCCCCAACCGCCGCTCTCCCGTGGCACCGCGGAGGAGTGGAACGCGCTCTGGCAAACGCACCGGCCGATGATGCTCCTGCTGGCGATGCGCAAGCTCCTCGAAGCCGGCCAGAGGGATGCCGAGGAGGCGGCCGAGGACATCGTGCAGACGGTGCAGATGAACCTGTTCCACACGAAGCCGGACCTGCCGCGGCAGGAACGGGTGGAGTTGCTGCTGGTGGCCTGCGTGAAAAACGCCGTGATCAGTGAACTGCGGGCGCGGCGCGCCGCGCGGGGGCGGTACGGCGCCGGCGGCGACGCCGGCGACCTGCTGGAGCAACTCCCCCAGGCCGGCGCACCGCCGCCCTGCCCAGACCGGGACTGGTCCCAGAAGCGGCGACGGCTGGTGGAGCAGGCCCTGGAGCGCGTGCGCCGGCAAACGCCGCCCCTGGAGTGGCAGGCGTATTACCTGCGGCTGAAGAACGTACCCGCCGCGGAGGCCGTCGCCCAGCTGAACGAACAGTTCCGCCCGGACCCCCCTCTCAAGGAACCGCAGATCTACCCCTGTGCCTACCGGGTGCAGAAGCGGTTCTACAACGAGGTGTGCCGCCTGGGAGTCATCCCGGAGAATGAGAACCCACGCAGCTTGATCCCGCTGCTGCGCGAAGTGCTCGGCCTGACCTCGCGGACGGGGCCGGCCTGAGAGTTACTGGACATAACTCGGGATACAAGCCCGAAGCGCGAGCGAGGGAAGGTGGGAAGGCTATCCCTCGCTCGCGCTTCGGGCTTGTATCCCGGCGCCCCGCGCGAGTTTTGTCCGCCCGCAACCTGCGCCTGCGAGGACCGCCATGCCCCTCGAAGACGACCACCTCAGCGACACGCAGCTGCTGCGCTACCGGGACGAGGCCCTGTCGGCCACCGCCAGGGGACAGGTCGAGGCTCACCTGGACGTATGCCGGGACCACGTCTGTCGCGACCGCCTGGACGAGTTGGACCGGAACAGCCTGCAGGCCCACGGTGTGTCCGCGGCCGGGGTGACGCCGGTGCCCCCGGATCTGCGGGAGTGCGGCTACACCTACGAGGTGGAATTGAGCGGGGCTGTCCGCACTCCTCCCGGCGTCCCAGCACGGCACGAAGTTTACCTGGCGCGGCGCACGCGCGACTCGTTCCCGGTGGTGGTGAAGTTCCTGCGCATCGCGTCGGCGAGCAGCGACGCCCCGCAGGGGGTGTCGGAGGCACGTCTCCGCTTCATCCAGGAGGCCGCTGCCACGCAGCAACTGCGGCACCCCGGCATCGTGCCGGTGCTCGACTTCCAGAGCGTCCGCGGGCGGTTCTTCTACGTGATGGAGTACATCGGGCCGAGCCTGAGCCAGTGCCAGGGCGGCGTGCCGCTCTGGGCGCGACTGGAGCGCGCGGAGGGCGACGCTCCCGCGGACCCGCCGACGGAACCCTACACGATTTCCGAGGCCCCGACGCCGGCGAAGGCGGACGGCGCGGCCCCAACGCCTCCCAGGTCTGCGCCCCGTCCCGCCGCCCCGACCGCCCCGCCGCGGCACGCCGGGGCGATGCACGCTCTGGCCCGGTGGGTCGTTTCCCTGGCCCGCACGCTTCAGGAAGTCAACAAGAGCGGTATCTTACATCGCGATCTGAAGCCGGGGAACATCCTGGTGCGCGAGGGCCGGACGCGCCAGCCGGAGCGGTTGCTCATCACCGATTTCGGCATCCTCCACCACCTCAACCTGCGCGCCACGGCCGTCGAAGACGGCGCCGTCGGCACGCCGCAGTACCTGGCCCCCGAGCAACTCGACAACCGCCGGGAGCTGAGTCCCGCCACGGACGTGTACGGTCTGGGCGGCGTGCTGTACTACATGCTGACCGCGCAACACCCCCTGCAGCTGACCTCCGGCTGCGACTGGCAGGAGTGCGTCCGCACCAAGATGCCGACTCCGCCGCACGAGGTGGAGATCGGTGTCCCGCATGAACTGGAGGCCATTTGTCTCAAGGCACTGGAGAAAGAGCCGCGCCGCCGCTATCAATCCGCGGCCGAGCTCGCCGAAGATCTCGAACGCTACCTCGCCGGCAAAACGCCGCGCGCGGTCCGCTATCCCTGGTGGCAGCGCAGCCTCGATTGGGCGCGCAACTCACCGGTGCCCGCGGCCGTGATCGCCGTTCTGACGCTGCTTCTGGCCGCGGTGGTTGCCCTGTATGTCAGCTCGGAAGAGCAGCGCCGGCGGGCCGAGACGAGCGAGGCCAGGGAGAAACAGGAGCGGGGGCGTGCGGAAAAGGGGGAGGCAGAGGCGCGGCGGCAGTTGCACGACAACCTGCGCCAGGCGGCGCGGTTCGCCCTGGCACGCGGGCAGCGCGCGGAAGCGCTGGTTGTCTACGACCAGTTGCTCCCCCAGCTGCCGCCGCCAGAGCGACTGGAATGCAGGGTGGAACGGTTGCCGTGCCTGTTCCTGCGCACGCAGTGGCCGCGCCTCGAGACCGAGCTCAAGGAGTTGGCCGCGGGCGCGCTGCCGCCGACGTTACGCGCCCAGGTGCTGCTGCACCGCGGCGACGTGGCCCTGTGGACGCCGGGCCTGAAGCCGCAGGCCGAGGCGCGCACCCTCCTGACGGAGGCACTGGCCATCCCGGACGGGTTGGTACACGCGGATGCCGAGTACGCCCGCGGCCTGCTCGCGGATGGCACCACCCCTGCCCTGCGCCACCTGGAGCAAGCCGTCCGGCACGACCCGTTCCACCCGCGCGCCCGGGTGGCCTTGCTCTTTGAACTGCTCTTCAGTGGACAGTTCCAGGCCACGGAAAGGCAACTGGCCCTGGCGGAGGCGGTTGTCCCCGCGGAGCCACAGGTTCCCGCAGCGGGCGTCCTCCTGAGCGTCCTCCAGGGGCGGGCCAGGGACGGCGCGCCGTACCTGGCCCGCTTACGACGGATGCTTCCCAGGGACCAGGCGGAGCGATTTGCGAAGCTCATCGCCCACATGGACAGGGCGTTTCGGGACAATCGAGAGATGGGAGCGCCCCTGGGCTTCGCCATCCTCGTCTTCGACCGCAACCAGCTCAATGTGCAGCCCATGGCGCCGCTCATCGGAGTGGCCTCGCCCACTGTGGGGCGGCTGGAAAGGTTGTACCGAGCGCTCGAGGACGTGTACCGCCGCCTTGGAGAGGGAGATTACCGAGGAGCCATCGCGCAGTGTGAGACCCAGAACCCGAAGTATCCGGAGGCCTGGCTTCGCCTGGCGCACTCTGTGGCCCACCTGTCCCTCGGTATGCAGTACCAGCGCGCGTCGAACTGGGAAGCAATGATGGACGAAAGCACGCTGGCTTACAAACTGGCCGAGGAGGCGCTCCGAGCACCAACCGTCGTGCCGACCGCCGAGATCCACCACGACGCGGCCTGGGTGTGCGTGGCCATCCAGGCGGGCCGGGTCGGTGAGCGACGGCGGCTGGCGGCGTTGCTCACGGGAGCGTCCGTCCCGCGCCCGGACCTCGCGAGCGCATCGTTCTTCGCGCCACTCGCCGCCCTGCAGCTGCACCTGGCCGCGCTGCGAAAGGTCCCCGCGCACTACGATCGGTCGCACGTGTTCCGCGTCGCCGCCGACAGCCACGGCCCCGATCGCGCACGGTCCATGCTCCTGCCGAAGCTCCTGGAGCACCTGCCGGTGGACGATGGCCGCCTCCTGTTGTCGGACTGGGAAGCGGACGAACCGAAGGCGCTTCCGCCGCTGCGCCTGCGTGCCCAGTTCGAGTTCCGGCAGCGCAACTGGACACAGGCCCGCGAGTACATCGACCGGGTGCTCCGGCGGGAACCAGACGACGAGGAGATGGGAAAGTTGCGCGACCGCCTGCCCCGGTAGTAGTCGGCGCATGCCAGGGCGGGGCTCGGGCCTAGTGTCCCGCTGCGGAAGTTCTGCAAGGAATTAGGGAGCGTGTCGAGCGAACCACTGGCGCATCTGGGGATTAGTCCATGTCCACTGAAACGGGTGGGCGTAGCGTTCGTTGTATTCCGGCCACGCCGCCTCCACATG
>JBBRPS010000005.1:0-42000 GCA_038227745.1 Gemmatales bacterium
CAGCGCACGACGCCGCCGTTGACGCGGATCACCTGCCCCGTGATGAACGCCGCCGCCGGTGAGACCAGCCAGCGCGCCGCCGCCGCCACGTCCTCCGGCGTGCCCCAGCGCTCCAGCGGCGTCTCTCCGATGACACGCTGCTGCCAGCTCTGCGAGGCGCCCTGGCCCCACGCCGTGCGGATCCAGCCCGGCGCCAGACAGTTGACGCGCACCTCCGGCGCCAGCGACAGCGCCAGGCTCTTGGTGAACGCCATCACCGCCGCCTTCGTCGCCGCGAACAACTGGCCGCTGTCGCCCGCCATGCCGACATCGGCCTTGTCCCAGCCCATGTTGACGATCGCGCCCGAGCCGCGCTCCTGCATGCGCCGGCCGACGTCGCGCGCCATCAGCAGGCTGGCCATCACGTCCACTTCCATCAGCTCGCGCAGCTTGTGGGCGAACGGCCAGTCCGCCGCCTCGCCGGTCAGGACGTCGGCGCCGGCGTTGTTGATCCAGATGTCGAGCGGCCCCCACTCCTCCCACGCGGTATCGACCAGCCGACGGCACTCTTCCAGCTGAATCAGGTTGCCGAGCAGCATCTGCGCCTGGCCGCCGTCCGCGGCGATCTCGTCGGCCACGGCAGTGGCCGCCTCAGAGTCGCGCCCGTGGACGATGACACGGGCACCCGCGGCGGCCAGTTCCAGCGCGATCGCCCGGCCGATGCCGCTCGTCGCGCCGGTCACCAGCGCCGTCATACCCGCCAGCTCGCGCCCGCCGGCGGTCTTCGCGCGCGGCGCCCGCTCACCCCGCGCTCCGGTGGAAATGCGGTCGTCCTCGTCGTCCTCGTCATCATCCTCGTCGTCTTCCTCGTCCTCCTCCGACGGGTCGAACTCGTCCCAGAGTTCGGCGATGGTCTTGCCCAGCACGGGGTGGACGAAGTTCGGCGCGATCTCGGCGAACGGCTCCAGGACGAAGCCGCGCTCGTGCATGCGCGGATGGGGGACGGTCAGCAGGGAGGTGTCCAGCCGACGGTCGCCGTAGATGAGGAGGTCGAGGTCGATGCTGCGCGGGCCGTGCCGTTCACGCCGCACGCGGCCCAGGTCCTGCTCGATCTCCAGGAGGGCGGCGAGGAGGTCGTCGGCGCTCAGGTCGGTCTGCACCTCGACGACGGCGTTGAGATACGGCCCCTGGCCGGGGGGACCGCCGACCGGCTCCGTCTCGTAGTAGGACGAAACCTGGGTGACTTCGAGGTTCTCGTGGTCCTGCAGCGCCTGCAGGGCGCCGTCGAGGTTCGCCTGACGGTCGCCGAGGTTGCTGCCCAGGCCGATGTACGCGGTCACTGTCATGGACTAGGTCTCACGTGGGGCCGGGCACTTCGTTTAGTCAAGCCCACGGGTTGCAACCCGTGGGCTTTAAACGAGTCGCGCGCCGGCGGGTTCGATGCGCACCGCACAGAACTTGAACTCCGGGATTTTACCGTCCGGGTCGAGTTCGTCTATGGTGAGCATGTTCGCCGCCGCCTCGCGGAAGTGGAACGGGATGAACACGCTCCCCACCGGCACCGCCTCACTGGAGCGGGCCGGCAGCTCGATCGCCCCGCGCCGCGAGCGCACCGTCACCGTTTCGCCGTCCGCGACGCCCAGCCGCGCCAGGTCCGCGGGGTGGATCTCCACGAACGGCCCGGGCTGTAGCGCCGCCAGCGCCGACGCCCGCCGCGTCATCGTCCCCGTGTGCCAGTGCTCCAGCAGCCGCCCCGTATTCAGCACCAGGGGATACTCGGCGTCGGGCAGTTCCTTCGCCGGCGCGAACGTACACGGCACGAACTTGCCGCGCCCCGACGGCGTCGGGAAGCGCTCGCCGAACAGCACCGCGGTGCCGTCCGTCCCCTCCGGGTCCGGGCACGGCCAGACCTTCCCCGTCGCGCCGAGCCGCTCGTACGTCAGGCCGCGATAGCTCTCGGTGAGGTCCGCGAACTCCGCGAAGACTTCTTGCGGCGAACGGTAGTCCATCGGGTAGCCGAGCCGCGCCGCCAGGTCGCACAGCACCTCCCAGTCGGGCCGCGCCTCTCCGGGCGGCTCCAGCGCCTTGCGCCCGACCTGCACGCGCCGGTCGGTGTTGGTGTAAGTGCCCGTCTTCTCCAGGAACGACGCGGCCGGCAGCACCACGTCGGCGAACTCGGCGGTCTCGGTCAGGAAGATGTCCTGCACGGCGAGGAACTCCAGGCCCGCGAGCGCCTTGCGGACCTTGTTGATGTTCGGGTCGGACAGGAACGGGTTCTCGCCCATCATGAACATGCCCTTGACCCGCCCCGCCAGCGCCGCCGCCATGATCTCCACCACGGTCAGGCCCGGCTGCGGGTCAAGGGACACGCCCCACGCCGTCTCGAACTTGCGCCGCACCGCCGCGCTGGCGACGGGCTGATAGTCGGGGTAGACCATCGGGACCAGGCCGGCGTCGGAGGCTCCCTGCACGTTGTTCTGGCCGCGCAGCGGGTGCAGGCCGGTGCCGCGCCGGCCGACGTTACCCGTCAGCAGACACAGCGCGATCAGGCAGCGAGCGTTGTCGGTGCCGTGGCTGTGCTGACTGATGCCCATGCCCCAGAAGATCATCATCCGCCGCGCCGCGCCGATGGCGTGGGCCACTTCCTCGATGACCCGCGCCTCGATGCCGCAGACCGGGGCAACCCGCGCCGGCGGATAGTCGGCGACAACCTTGCACAGCGCCTCGAAGTTCTCGGTCCTGGCGCTGACGAAGTGCTCGTCGTACAGCCGGTCGCGGATCAGGACGTGCATCAGCGCGTTGTAGAAGGCGACGTCGGTGCTGGGGTTGAGGCGACAGTACCAGTCGGCGAAGTCGGCGATCTGCGGGCGGCGCGGATCCACGACGATCAGGCGTGTGCCGCGCTTGACGGCCTCCTTAAAGAAGGTCGCGGCGACGGGATGGTTGGCGGTCGTGTTCGTGCCGGTGAGCAGCAGCAGCTCGGCGTCGAGGGCGTGGCCGAAGACGTCCGTCACCGCCCCCGAGCCGATGCCCTCCAGCAGCGCCGCCACGGACGAGGCGTGGCAGAGCCGCGTGCAGTGATCGACGTTGTTCGTCCCCAGCGCGGCGCGCATCAGCTTCTGGAAGAGGTACGCCTCCTCGTTGGAGCACTTGGCCGAGCCGAAGCCGGCAAGGGCGCCGGGGCCGTGGGCGTCGCGGATCGAGCGGAGCCGGGTCGCGATCAGGTCGAGGGCCTCGTCCCACGACGCTTCACGAAAGGCGGGCATGACCTCCGCGTAATCGACGATGCCACCCCCGCGGCCCTCGCCGCGGACGGCGCGCGAGAGCGGCCCTTTGGGGTAGAACTCGGGGCGGCGGATGAGCGGGCGCGTGAGGCGCTGTTCGTGCTGAGTGTAGTCCCAGCCGTAGCGGCCCTTGACGCACAGGCGGCCGTGGTTGCCGGGGCTGTCGCGGCCGTCGGCCCAGAGGATGTGGTTGTCCTTGACGTGGTACGTGAGCGCGCAGCCGACACCGCAGTACGGACAAAGGCTCTCGACGGCCTTCGTCTGCGCCGGCGGCACCAGGGGCAGCGTGAGGGCTTTATTCGTGAGCGCGCCGGTGGGGCAGGCGGCGGCGCACTCGCCGCAGGAGACGCAGGTGCTGGCGCCCATCGGCTGGTCGAGGTCGAAGGCGATGTGCGTGCGGCCGGCGCGGCCGGCGCGGCCGATGACCTCGTTGGACTGCACGTCGTCGCAGGCGCGGATGCAGCGGTCGCAGAGGATGCAGGCGCGGTGATCGACGGCGATCACGGGGGAGGACAGGTCCACAGGCAGAGATTTCAGATTGCAGATCTCAGATTGCAGATTTGCAGAACGGCTGCCTGCCTGCAAATCTGCAATCTGAGATCTGCAATCTGAAATCTCTCCGTTTGCGCCGTTCACCGGGAGCAGGCCGTAGCTCCGCCCCAGCGCCTCCAGGTCGCAGTCGCCGGTCGTCTGCTCGCGGCGGCAGGGCGTGGGATGCTCGGCGAGCAGCAGGGCGAGAAGCATGCGCCGCTGCTTCTCGACCAGTTCGCCGCCGGTGCGGACCTGCATCGCTTCCTCACAGGGGCGGACGCAGGCGGCGGCCAGGGTGCGGCCGCCGACGTCCACGACGCACAGGCGGCAGACGCCGACGGGCCGTAGTCTCGGGCTGTGACAGAGCACGGGGATGTTGATACCATGCTGGGTGGCGGCCTCCCAGATCGTCGTGCCCGGCGCGACGGTGATGGGGCGGCCGTCCAGGGAGAGGTTGATCATGGCAACCCGTTGTCCAGGGTGGTTGGCAGGTCCGGCGAATGCTCTTCATTGTGAGCGCCCGGGCGGGGGGAAAGCAAGGGGTGGCCGCTCGCGGTCCCGGGAGTGACAGGCGTATGTCAGAGAATATCCGCGCGGTGCTGTTCGACTTCGACGGCACCCTCGCCGACAGCTACCCCGCCATCACCGCCAGCGTGAACCACGTCCGCGCCGTACACGGCCTGCCGCCGCTGGACGAGGCGGAGGTGCGGCGCCACGTCGGCCGCGGCCCGGCCTACTTGCTCGAACACACCATCCCCGGTGGGAACCTTGCTACCGATTGGCCGCGCTACCGTGCGCACCACCCGACCGTGATGGAGAGTCACACGAGGCTGCTTCCCGGCGCTGCGCAAGTGATCGACGATCTGAAAAGTACAGGCCGCCGTGTCGGCGTGTGCAGCAACAAGCCACGCGCCTTCACGGTCAGGCTGCTCGCCCATCTGAACCTGGAAGTCGATCTCATCCTCGGACCGGAGGACGTGGCTCGGCCCAAGCCCGCCCCCGATATGCTGCGGGTGGCCCTGGCCCGGCTGCGGCTCCCGGCGGAGGAAGTTCTGTACGTCGGCGACATGGTAGTGGACATCGACACGGCACGGGGCGCCGGCGTCCGCGTTTGGGTGGTGCCGACGGGGTCCGACGAGCGCGAGCACCTGGAGGCGGCCCGGCCCGACCGGATCCTCGCCGGTCTGCACGAAATAGCTGGACTGCTGAGTGCGGCGGGAGAATAACACACAACACGCGCCCGGCGCATCTTCCGTAGAACCCGCATGACAGCGACCCCAAGGCCGCCTTTCCGCCAGAGCATTGTGAAAAAGGAATAACCCCTTTGTCGATGCCTGATGCGTAAGGAGGCCTGCGCCCCTGGCGCCGCAACGGAAGCGAAAGCCTCCAGTCCGTCCGGCGGCCCGGCACCGCTGGGACGGTTGCCGTGCGTTCTGCCCCAGACAAGGAGTGTCTCATGCGTTTTGCCCGCTGGCTGTTCAGCCTCGGGGCCGGTCTGGCTCTGGCCGTCAGCCAGGCCTCTGCCCAGTACGTCCCGTCCTATCAGGCCACGCCGTACTATGGTGCCCCGGCCTACCCGATCACGCCGTACTACGGTGCCCCGGCCTACCCCGCGGCGCCGTACTACGGCGCTCCCGCCTACCCCACCGCGCAATACTACAGGGCCCCCGCCTACCCCGCGACGGCGTACTACGGTGCCCCAGCCTACCCCACGGCGCAATACTACCAGGCCGCGGCCTACCCCGCCCGACCGTACTCCGGCGCCCAGGTCGTCCAGGTGCCAGACTGCCCTCAGCCGGTGCCTCAATGCCAGCCGGCGGTCCCACCCCGGTGCGACGCGCCGCCGGCAGTCGCTCCCCCACCGGCTGACCTGAAGCTCGCCCCCAAGGAAGAACCCATCCCCGCCCCCAAGGAACCTGCACCCAAGGAGCCCGCGCCGACACCCGACCTGACGGCGCAGGCCAGTCAGCCGCCGCCCAGCGAGGCCTTCGCCCAGCCGCCGCCGGCGGGCGGCGCCGAGGCGGCTAGCTTTGCCCCCAACATGTTCGGCGATCAGTTCGGTTCCGGCCGACTCCGGTTCACCCTCCAGCCCCCGCCGCTCATTATCCCCGCGGTGCCGGGGACACCCGGGGTTCAGCTGCGGCTCGGCGGCCAATTCACAGGCGGGGGGAAAGGTTCGACGGGCCCCCTGCCCTTCACGGCCGCGCCGGCGAACAACTTCTTAACCTTCACGACCAACAGCCCGGTGACGATCTTCGGGACCACCGTCAACCCGCCGGTGGTGTTCTCCAGCCAGAACCCGGCGACTCTCGGGACGGCGACCGTCGGCCTGGCCCCGAACGCCGCGGACCAGCAGGCGACCCTGGCGCAGGCGGTCCGACAGGCCGGGCCCGGGGGGACGTTGGTCTACTTGCCGTCGGCGAGTCTTGCCCAGCTGATCGGGGGCAACAACCTCTACAGCATTCAAACCTTTTACGATTACCTCATCTCCGGGACTCCGGGCATTCCCGGGCAGGTCATCCCGCGGGGGGCGATTTTCATCGATGTGGCGAACCCGGCGGGCGGCGGCGTGGTGGGGCGGGTGAAGATCGCCGAGGACAGTAACCCGCTGCCGCGCGACCGCTTTATCTTCGACTACGATTATTTCAGCAACACCCCCCTGGTGGCCGGCGGCTTTGACGTTCACCGTTTCGCTCTGGGTGTCGAAAAAACCTTCTTCGATCGGAGGATGTCCTTCGAGGTCCGCGTGCCGTTCGCCAGCACCCTCGACAGCAGCAGTACTCAGGGGTTTGAGAGCAGGAGCACCGAGCTCGGCAACATCCGCCTGAGCGTGAAAGGACTGCTCTGGCGCAGCGAGGTGCTGAACGTCGCCTCGGGTTTGGGAATCCACCTGCCGACGGCGAACGACACCCGCGTCGCGCTGCCCACGGGAGTCGAAATCGTCCGCATCGAGAACGAGGCGGTGATTCTGACCCCGTTCATCGCCGTCCTGTACACGCCGAACAGCCGCCTCTTCGCCCAGGCCTGGATGTCGTGGGACTTCGACCCCAGCGGCAACCCCGTCCTCGTCAACACCGACCTGACCGGCCTGAGCGGCGTCGGCCGCCTCACGGACCAGACGTTCATGCAGGTGGACGCCCAGGTCGGCTTCTGGGTGGTCCAGACACAGGACGCCTCCCGGTGGCTGCGCGGGCTGGCGCCCTTCCTGGAGCTGCACTACAACACGACGCTCCAGAACCCCGACGTGATCACCGTGGGGGCGTTCAGCATCGGCGACCTGTCGGGCCGGCGGGATGAGCTGAACCTGTCGGCAGGGGTGGTGGCGCGCCTGGGGGGCAACTTCCTGTTGAGCATCGGTGCCTCGACGCCGCTGCGCACGGGCGATGATCGGTCGTTCGACTTCCAACTGGGGGTGCGGGGGAGCCTTTTCTTCGGCCCCACCGCTCGCCAGAGCAACGCCCCGGCCCAAGCCCCGTCTTCCTTCTGATTCCGCCGAGGGAAGCGTACTTCGTAACAGAGCGTTGAGAAAAAAGCCCGCGGCCGGGCGAACCCGGCCGCGGGCAAGTTACGTCAAGGGTCGGGCTTTAGCGACGGTCGAAGCGGAACCAGCCTTCCCGGTGCCCCTCACGGTGGTACGCCTGCGGGTAACCCCACCAGCGGTGTGTATAGACCGGGGCGGGGGCAGGGGCGTAGATCGGGGCCTGCGGCTGAACCACGATCGGAGCCGGTTGCTGGACAACGGCCGGCGCGGCGGCCGCGTTCGCCGCCCCCAGGGTCAGCACGTTCACATTCGCGTCCCGCAGGAACTCCGAGATCATGGCCTCGCGGCTGCCGTACTGGGCCATCTTGTTGGTCCAGTACTCCACGTCCTGCGGCATCAGCTGGGTGCGGTTGAGGACGTCGCGGTACAGCCCCAGGACCAGGCCGTCGGGCGTGCCGCCGAGGCGGTTCAGGTACTCGTCACTGGCCAGCATCTGCGCCAGGGCCGTCTGCGGCCCCTGGCTCTGGAGTTGGGGGACCCAGTAATTCATCGCCTGCTGGTCGGCGGGGTGGCCGAGGAAACGCTGGTACCAGTTGGAGACGACCGGCGCCGGGTCGTACTGCTGAGCCCGGACCCCCGAAGCCCCGCCGAGCGTCAGGAGTGTCGCGGCCGCTATCGTCAGAAAACGCTTCATGATCGAACCCCCTCGTGTTGCCGTGTCTCTGAGAACTCGCTTGCCCACAAAAGGAACGCCTCGGTGCGGGCGGCTTGCGCAGTCTTCGGGCGTAAGACCGTGAACAACCGGAGCTTCTGGATGTCTAACAGAGCAAACGGCGTTCCATCACCGCCGCGATTGACGTCGTTTGCGCGAGGGGATACATCAACCTTTTTCTTCGTGAGCGCCCGCCGCACTCCGCGAGCGAACCCCAAGGAGGTGTACGCATGCCGAGTTATAACCCCAAGGTGATCGAGCCGCGCTGGCAGCAGTTCTGGGAAGTACACCACACGTTCCGCACCCCCGACGTGTCGGACCGGCCCAAGTTCTACATCCTCGACATGTTCCCCTACCCGAGCGGCGCTGGCCTGCACGTCGGCCATCCCGAGGGCTACACCGCGACCGACATTCTCGCCCGCTACCGCCGTATGTGCGGCTTCAACGTGCTGCACCCGATGGGCTGGGATGCCTTCGGCCTGCCGGCCGAGCAGTACGCCATCGAGACCGGCACGCACCCGCGCGAGACGACGCAGCGGAACATCAACACCTTCCGCCGCCAGATCAAGATGCTCGGCTTCAGCTACGACTGGGACCGCGAGGTCGATACCACCGATCCGCACTATTTCAAGTGGACGCAGTGGATCTTCCTGCAACTGTTCGACACCTGGTACGACGTCGAGGCGAAGCGCGGCCGGCCCATCGCCGAACTGCCCATCCCGGCCGACGTGCAGGCCAGGGGGGAGGCGGCGGTGCGCGCTTATCGCGACAGTCACCGCCTAACGTACCAGAGCGAGGCGCCGGTGAACTGGTGTCCGGCCCTCGGCACGGTGCTGGCGAACGAGGAGGTCAAGGAAGGCAAGTCGGAGCGCGGCGGCCACCCGGTGGTGCGGCTGCCGCTGCGCCAGTGGATGCTGCGCATCACCGCGTACGCCGAGCGGTTGCTGGACGACCTGAAGCTGGTGGACTGGTCCGAGGCGATCAAGGAGATGCAGCGCAACTGGATCGGCAAGAGCGAGGGCGCCGAGGTCGATTTCGCGCTGGCAAGCCCACCCGCCGCGGCGGGTGGGTCGGGGACCATCCGCGTGTTCACCACGCGCCCTGATACCCTCTTCGGCGCCACCTACATGGTGCTGTCCCCCGAGCACGCACTGCTCGCCGCCATCACCACGCCCGGGCAGCGCGCCGCCGTGAAGGCCTACCAGAACGAGGCGGCGCGCAAGAGCGAGTTCGAGCGGACCGAGTTGACCAAGAAGAAGACGGGCGTCTTCACCGGCGCCCACGCGGTCAACCCGGTCAACGGCGCGAAGGTCCCCATCTGGATCGCCGATTACGTCCTGGCGACGTACGGCACCGGCGCGATTATGGCGGTGCCGGCACACGACGAGCGAGACTATGAGTTCGCGGTCCAGTTCGACCTGCCGATCCGCACCGTCGTCCAGCCGCCGCAGGCATGGCTGGACGAGACGTGCAGCTGGAGCGGCCTGACACAGGCGTACACCGGCGACGGCGTTGCGATCAACTCCGGCGAGTTCGACGGTCTGCCGACTCCGGAATTCAAGCAGCGGATCAGCGCCTGGCTGGAGAAGCGCGGCCAGGGCAAGCGCAAGGTGAACTACAAGCTGCGCGACTGGCTGTTCAGCCGCCAACGCTACTGGGGCGAGCCGTTCCCGATCCTGCACGAGGTCGATGCCCAGGACAACCCAACGGGCGTGATCGAGCCGCTGAGCGTGGACGAGTTGCCGTTGCGCCTGCCTCAGATGGAGGACTACAAACCATCGGGCCGGCCGGAGCCGCCGCTGGGCAAGGCGACGGACTGGGTGTGGGTGACGCGCAACGGCAAGCGTTACAAGCGCGAGACGAACACGATGCCGCAGTGGGCCGGCTCGTGCTGGTACTATCTGCGCTACCTCGACGCGCACAACGACAGGGCGTTCTGTGACGCGGCGAAAGAGAAATACTGGATGCCGGTGGACCTGTACGTCGGCGGGGCCGAGCACGCCGTGCTGCACCTGCTGTACTCCCGTTTTTGGCACAAGGTGCTGTTCGACCGCGGTCACGTCCACACGCCGGAGCCGTTCCAGCGGCTGGTCAACCAGGGGATGATCCTCGGGTGGGTGTATTGTGCCCATAAAGATCCGATCTCGGGATCGTATGTGTCATATACGGATATTGACGAGGTGGAGGCGACTACTCTGGAAGACATTGAGCCAAGTCGGATTGAGGAGCGAGACGCCTGCTTCTACCTCACGGGCACGAACATCCAGTTAGAAGTATTCACAGAGAAAATGTCGAAAAGTCGCGGCAACGTCATCAACCCTGACGAAGTCGTCGCGGAGTTCGGCGCCGACAGTCTGCGCCTTTACGAAATGTTCATGGGCCCGCTGGAGGCGACGAAGCCGTGGAGCATGCGCGGGGTCGAGGGCGTGTTCCGCTTCCTGAACCGCGTCTGGCGACTGCTGATCGATGACCGCGCCGAGCAGATGAAGCTGGCCGACGCCGTCAAGGACGTGCCGCCGGAGAAAGACACGCTGCGCAAGCTGCACCAGACCATCCAGAAGGTCACGGAAGATCTCGACGCGATGCGCTTCAACACCGCCATCGCCGCGATGATGGAGCTGACCAACCACCTGACCGGGCAGACGACACGCTCGAAATCGGTGCAGGAGACGTTCGTGCTGCTGCTCAGCCCCTTCGCGCCGCACCTAGCCGAGGAATTGTGGCAGGCGCTGGGCCACAAGGACACCCTGGCGTATGAGCCGTGGCCGAAGTACAACCCGGCGCTGACGAAGGCCGACACCATCGAGGTGCCGGTGCAGGTCAACGGCAAGCTGCGCAGCAAGGTCACCGTCCCGGCCGACACGGACGAGGCGACGCTGAAGAGTACCGCCCTGGCCGACGAGAAGATCCGCGCGCTGATCGAGGGCAAGGAAATCCGTAAGGTGATCGTCGTGCCGGGCAAGCTCGTTAACATCGTCATCGCGGGGTAGGACAGCGTTTCACCCCCGCAGACAAGGCCGACGCGCGAGCGAGGGGATCCATGAAGGGCTCCCCTCGCTCGCCAGCGATTGAAGTGCAAGCCCGCTCAAGAGGAAGCAGGGCGGAGGAATGCAGGCTGTAGCGGTTCGCCTTGGATCATGCGACGCATCTCCTCGCAGTGTTGGCGGAACTCGTGGACGGAGGCTTCCCGGAAAGTCCAGCAGGAAATAACTGGGAACCCGCGGGCAGTATCAAGAGCCGCAAGGGCTTCGTCAAGATTAGCCAAAGCCGCTGCTTTTTTTCCGGCTCCCCAGTATAGGAGGGATAGCCGCTGAAAGTTCGCAGCGCCTGTTGAGGGCACGTGATCCGCAGCTTCCCAGCAGAGGTCCGGAGACAAGGTTCCTGTTTCCCCCCAGCGTGCCATCGCGAGGTAGAACCGCCGTTGCCCTAGACAATTAAGGAACGCCAGCTTGACGTCTTTGGGAGCCTCATTCCCAATATCCAAATAGCGAATTGCGTCTTTCCAGCGCCGTTCTCGGATGAGACTCGCTGCCGGGGTTTCGCACCAGGCGCTGAGGGCCGAGTTTTGGTGAATCCAACCTCCTCCCAGAACGGGCGCATTGAACGCCTTGAAGAACTCCTTAAATGATGCGTTGAACAACTCTTCGAGCGCCGTTACGATATTCTCCTCCAAATCGAACAACCGCTCCTGCTCGTCGTTAACCTCTGGGAGGGAGTGCAAATAGAGCAAAAGGTCATCCGCCGCACCTGCTTTGTCCCCAGTTTGCCTCCGACACCGGCCTCGGTCAAGAAGAAGGTCCTGCCGTTCCGGCTTGAGTGTGAGTACGCGGTCAAACAGCTGCAAGGCCGCGCCGAGATCACCTTGACCCTGGAACCATCTGGCGAGTTGCAAGAGGATCCCAGGATCACTCGAGAACCGGGACTCGATCTCTTCCAATCGATCCTTCACGGCACGGGTATATCGCCAGTGCTGCCGAAGCGCACGCTCACGCTCCAGCCTTCGTAGGTAGCGAACAGTCCCTTCACGATCAACCGAGTTGTGCATGATGAGCAAATCAACCAAGCGCCGATACTCACGCGCCAACCGCGATCGGGGCCGGTGCAGGGTAAAGACCGGCTGATCGAGCATCTGGAGCGTTTCGTGGCGGTGAATGACGAGGAACCTACCAATGTTCAGTTCCGAATCAAACTTGCGCAGATGCGAGCGCAGGATGCGATTCTCGTCATCGAGGTCGGGAACATTCGACGCCACGAAATGCAGCCGGATCGCCTTCTTCAGCCCCTCGGCCTCCTCGCGGCGAATGTCGCGGCAGACGTTCTCCAGGCCGACCAGGTTCTGTTCATTGGGAGTGAACATCAGGACGACCGAATCCGGCAACTGTCGCGTGCAGATGCCCAACACGTCGGTGTCGCCGGTGCGCGAGTCGATCAGGACGTAATCCGGCTTCAGCTCCTCTTCCCACCCCTTTTTGATGTCTTCAAAGAGAAAGAAGCCGCCCTCATCCCGGTAGAGCCTCGTCCAATCGAGGCTCGCCAGCGCGGCACGATAGGCCCGGTCCCGCCGCCCAGCCGGCATCACCCACAGCCGGCCGCCCTTTTTTCCGAGCCGTTTTGCCTCGTAGATGTAGTCGAGCAGGTTCGGCACCTGCCGCGTCCGCCCAAACGCCGTGACGTATTCCACGACGCCGGGATGCGGTTGCGGCGGACGCAGATGCTTGTAAGTCTCCAGCCCCGGCGCTTCGAGGTCGAAATCGACCACGAGCACCTTCCGGCCTCGGCGTACCAGCTCGGCCGCGACATTGACCAGCGCCATCGTGCGGCCGACACCGCCCTTGAACGAATAGAACGTGATGACGTACAAGGCCGACCTCGCTCAGTTCCAGCGGAGACTGAATGCCAACGCGGCGTAACTTTTCTCCTCGATCCGTTTCCAAACGCGATTCCCGGAGGGGGGCGGCGGTTTCTCAAACCGCCGCGCGAGGAGGTCGCGAACCTCCTTGGACTCGAAGTACAGGCGGAGCAGGTTGTCCATCGCCCGCGACTGAATCAGCGCCCCCGTTTCCCATCGCGAGATCGTCTCCTTGGCCACCCCGAGTTGCTCGGCCATTTCCTGCTGGGTCAATTCGAGCTGGCCGCGCCGCCGCTGCATCTCCTCCGGCGCAAGCAAGCCGAGCTGAGTTCGCAGGGCAGCGACGATTCGATCGTCGGTGCCCACGGTGAAGATCTGTTCACCGCATTGGCGGCAGGTGGGGATCTCCAGGTCGGGGATATGCACTGTGTACGCCCGCCCGTCATGCTTGACCGTGCTCGTGTAGTCGGTCATCTGCGGGAACACCTCCTTGGCCCTGCAATCGACGCAGCGCCAGGGGAAGGGACGGTCGCGTCCCGCCGGGGGATTCTTGTCAGACATCATGCACATTCACCACCACAATCGTGAGATCATCCTCGTCGTGCGCATCCTCAAACTCCAGGACCGTCTCGAGGTAAATGCGCCGCCCTCCGATCGCTATGCGCAGGTCATAGTGAAACTGGTAGTGGGCGTATTCCGGCCGGGTTTCCTTCTGTTCGTCGATCTTGCCTTCGTCGCTTTCGAGGTAGTTATGCAGAAGCCGACAGATTTCCCTCAGCGTATACTCCGCCAGTTCGCTCCTCAGCCACTGTTGGGGCCGCTTCTTGAACACGACATAGTCAGGGTCCCGGGCGACAGTTCTGGCGGCCTCGTTTCGCAGGACGCTCCTGTAACAGCGCAGTCTTCCCTCCTGATCCTCGGGAAGGTCCACAGGCCGCTCCTTGTTCTGTTTGCCGCAGCAAGTCTGTCGGAGGCATCCCGAAACCCCTATCAGCATTCTACCATGCTGACGATCTAAGTCAATTGCTAATCAGCATTCCCATCATCATGTTGACTTAGATCATCTACGAAAACAGGCGGGGCCGAACGGCCTGGACTCGACACACATCTCCTTAGTGTATAATGAAGTTATTCAGCAACTCCTCGAAGGGCGCCTTGGCCACCTCGCTGGTCGTTGAAATTCCCGGGCGCCGGGAGCGAGTGGAGGCGACAAGGGTGTGTTCTGCTTCCTGAGCCGCGTGTGGAGGCTGCTTAATGCCATCGCGGAGTAGTTCTGTCTTCAAGCCCACCCGTTGCACCGGGTGGGCTTGAAAACAGCCTCGCGGTCGCCGCCGGCGCGGCGCTTCCATACCCATAAGAAACATGCCCCCGCCCCCTTGCGGGACGCAAGGGCGCCCCGCCCTAACCCAGGACGCCTTCCATGGAAATCCACGCGCTACGCGCGACCGTGACCGAACAGGACCTGAACGACCTCGCCGCCGTGCTGGTGCCGAAGGACGTGGGCGTCGAGGATCTGCACATCCAGATCACGCCGCAGGGTGTCGTGGTCAAGGGCGAGTACCCGCTGCTGGTCACCGTCTCCTTTGAGACGCTCTGGGAACTCGGCGTCCGCGACGGCAAGGTCACGGCGCGGCTGGCGCGCTTCAAGACGCTCGGCATGCCGATGGCGGTCCTCAAGAGCGTCGTGATGGGCGTCATCGCGAGCAAGGCCAGGACCGAGCCGTGGCTCGAGGTCGAGAAGGACACCATCCTGATGGACGCGACCCGGCTCCTCGCCGACGAGGGCCTCAAGGCACGGCTCAACCTGAAGTCGGTCCGCTGCGACAGCGGCGTCATCACCATCGAGGCGGCCAGCGCGACGCCCTGACACCCTGCGTCGTACCCTTCACCGCCGAGGCCGCTATAACGACAGAGTCCATCGCCCTCCCGGGTTCCGCACCGAGGCAAACGCACGCATGAAGATTCACGAATACCAGGCGAAAGAGCTGCTGGCGGCCGCCGGCGCCCCCGTGCCGCGCGGCATCGTGGCGTCCTCTCCCGCGGAGGTACTGCAGGCGTTCGACAGGCTCGGCGCCCCCGTGGTGCTCAAGGCGCAGGTCCACGCCGGCGGCCGCGGCAAGGGCGGCTTCAAGGGCAGCGGCCTGCCGTCGGGCGCGGAGGGCGGCCTGGGTGGCGTCAAGTTCGTCAAGAACCGCGAGGACGCCGGCAAGTACGCCGAGGTGATGTTCAAGTACCCGCTCGTCACGAAGCAAACCGGCGCCGAGGGCCAGCCCGTCTCGAAGGTGCTGGTCGTCGAGGCGAAGAGCAAGATCGCCCGCGAGGTCTACGCCGGCGTGGTGCTGGACCGCGGCATCGGCCTGCCGATCCTGATGGGGTGCGCTGAGGGGGGAGTCGAGATCGAGGAGGTGGCGGCGGCCCACCCCGAGAAGATCCTCAAGGTCCCCGTCAACCCCGACGCCGGGCTGCACCCGTTCCAGGCGCGGCGCATGGCCTTCGAGCTGGGCTTCACCGGCGAGCAGGTGCCGCAGGCCGAGAAGGTGCTGACCGCCCTGGTGCGCGTCTTCCTCGACAAGGACGGCAGCCTCGCCGAGATCAACCCGCTAGTGGTGACGGACAAAGGCGAGGTGCAGGTGCTCGACGCCAAGATCACCTTCGACGACAACGCCCTGTTCCGCCACCCCGACATCGAGGCGCTGCGCGACGAGAGCGAGGAGAACCCGGCGGATCTGCGCGCGGCGAAGGCCGGCCTGACGTACATCAGCCTGAACGGCAACATCGGCTGCCTGGTGAACGGGGCCGGACTGGCGATGAGCACGATGGACATTATCAAGTATCACGGCGGCGAGCCGGCGAACTTCCTCGACGTCGGCGGCGGCGTGACGCCGCAGGGGGCCATCGAGGCATTCCGCATCATCCTCGCCGACCCGCGCGTCCACGGCGTGCTGGTGAATATCTTCGGCGGCATCGCCAAGTGTGACCTGGTCGCCGAGGCGCTGGTGAAGGCGGGCCGCGAGGTCGGGTTCAAGGTGCCGGTGGTGGTGCGCCTGGAGGGAACCAATGTGGACAAGGCCCGCCAGGTCCTCGCCGCGGCTCGCTCCGAGCTGCCGACGCTGCAGACCGCGGACAACCTGACCGACGCGGCAAAGAAGGTCGTGGCGGCCGCCAGGTAGGTAGGTGCCTACGGAGTGTGTGCAATGGCGACGGTCGGAACCAAACTAATCACGGCGGAGGAGTTCTACGAGTGGGCTCACCGCCCGGAGAACTGCGGCAAGGTCTTTGAGCTCGAGCGCGGGGAGATCGTGGAGATGTCTCGTCCCGGCAAACGGCACGGTCTGATCTGTGCCAACGTCGTCCGTATCCTCGGGAATTTCACAGCCCAGCGAAAGCGCGGCTATGTCTGCTCCAACGACACGGGGGTGATCGTCGAGCGCGACCCGGACACCGTCCGCGGACCCGACGTCATGCTCTTCGAGGATGCCGAGCGGGTGGAGGAGGTGGACGAGAAGTATGGCGAGAAGCCGCCCGTACTGGCCGTCGAAGTACTCTCCCCGAACGACACGCACGGCAAGGTAATGCGACGGGTGCTGGAACAATTCCAGTTCGGGACGCGGCTTGTCTGGGTACTCGATCCGGACGCCCGGAACGTCATCGTCCATTACCCCGGCAACCGGGATCGCGTGGCCGAGGAGAACCAGGAGTTGACCGGCAATGACATCCTGCCGGACTTCCGCTGCCGTGTCGCCGAGTTCTTCGCCCTGCCGGGGCGGTGATCCAGGTCGCCGAGTCCCTCACCCTGCTGGGAGCCGAGCCATGAGCGAGAGGGAACAACGCCTTGCACTGCTGCGCGAGTACCTCGACTACAAGCGACTCAGCCGGACCTGGGCCAAGATCGAGGTTCTTCTGGGCCTCGGCGCCGCCGGGTTGGGGTTCTTGCTCGGCACCTGGTCCCTGTCGCGGCCGACGGCGGAAATCAGCTGGGGCAGCGCGGCGGCCGCCCTGGCCCTGCTCGTCCTCGGCGGCTACCTCGCCCTGGCGGGCCACCGTAGTCACCTGTATCAGTCCGGCAATGAATTGACCGCCTACCTCGCGGCCCTCATCCAGCGCTCGAAGGATAAAGGTTCACCCGAATGAGCATCCTCGTTGACAAGAACACGCGCGTCCTCTGCCAGGGCCTCGGCAAGGCCGGCACCTTCCACGCCATCCAGTGCCGCGACTACGGCACCCAGGTCGTCGGCGGCGTCGCCCCCGGCAAGGGCGGCACCACCAAGGAAGGCTTCCCTCTCTTCAACACCGTCGCCGAGGCGGTGCGCAAGACCGGCGCCAACGCTACCATGATCTTCGTGCCGCCGCCCGGCGCCGCCGACGCCATCATGGAGGCCGCCGACGCCGGCATCGCCGTCATCGTCGCCATCACCGAGGGCATCCCCGTCCTCGACATGGCCCGCGCCATGCGCTTCCTCCGCGACAAGCCCTGCCGCCTCGTCGGTCCGAACTGCCCCGGCGTCATCACGCCCGGCCAGTGCAAGATCGGCATCATGCCCGGCTACATCCACAAGCCCGGTCCGGTCGGCGTCATCAGCCGCAGCGGCACCCTGACCTATGAGGCCGTCTGGCAGCTCTCCAATCTCGGCCTCGGCCAATCGACCTGCGTCGGTCTCGGCGGCGACCCGATCGTCGGCACGTCGTTCATCGATGCCCTGGCCCTGTTCCAGGCCGACGGGCAGACCGAGGCGATCCTGATGATGGGCGAGATCGGCGGCACCGCGGAGGAGAAGGCCGCGGAGTACGTCAAGAAGAACATGACGAAGCCCGTCGCCGCCTTCATCGCCGGCCAGACCGCGCCGCCCGGCAAGCGCATGGGCCACGCCGGCGCTATCATCAGTGGCGGCAGCGGCAAGGCGTCGGACAAGATCGCCGCCCTGCAGGCCGCGGGCATCGCCGTCGCCGCCAGCCCCGCCGACCTCGGCGTCACCGTGCAGAAGGCCATCAAGGCGAAGAAGTAAAAAATCGGGCGAAAGCGGTGCGCCGCACGGGAGAGGGCCATGCGTGAGCCGGGCCGGGCCACCTTTACCCGCTTGTGCTCTTGTCCCGAGTCCCTCAAACCTACGGCCGACCTTTCGGCCCGCCGGGGACGTGCAGAAACGGGGCGGCCTGCGGGCGCAGAGGGTGGCGAGCGTCCTGCTCGCGCAGCCGGCGCTCTTCCTCTGGCTTGCGCTTGAAATACTCGACCAGCAGCCGCCGATAGCTCGAGGGGTCGTCCGCGGAGAGATCCAGCGCCGCCCACTCCTGTGGCTTCAACTCCAGCACGGCGAAGTCGCGCAGCTCCGCGCGGGGCAGTTCCGGCAGGCCGTCGGCTCGCGTCGGCGAGGACAGGCGGTAGGCATCCCAGAGCTGGCGCTTGCCGGGCAGCGTCTGCCAGGGGACCGTCAGGTAATAGCGATCCGCCAGCTCCTGGATCCGCAGCGGGTACTCGGGCCAGCGGTCCTCGCTCTTGTGCAGCAGTTCCTTCTCCCGCTCGGTCAGTCGGATCTGCAACCTGTCCTTGAGGAATTTCTTCACGTCCGCCGACAGGTGGGTGGGGCGAGACGGCCAGAACTCGTACCGCTCGGACAGCGCCAGGGGCCGGCCGCGCTTGGCCATGAAGTCCACGACCGACTCGGCGTACTGCGGCCAGCGCCCCTGCAGTACGCGCAGCATCTTCGGCACGATCGAGTCGCCCTTGAGTCCCTTGGGGTGCGCGGACCGGAGCAGCCGCGCCTGCACGTCCTGGGGCAATTCCTTGAAGCTCGTCGGCCCGCGCGGGCCGGGCAGCGCCGGTGGGTGGCGGTCGGCCAACTCGACCAGCGTGCGGGGGAACAGCGGCCAGCGGCCCTCCGCCCTCTGCAACCGCTCCTTCTCGTCGGGCGCGAGCAGCGGCAGGAGGTACTGCTTGACGTAGGCCTCGACTTCCGGCACGTCCGCCAGGCGCGCCGGCAGCGGGTGGTCCTTGCCCGGGGCGTCCCAGTGGCGCAGGGCGATCCGCCACTCGGACCGCCGCTGCCGCTCCTCCTCGCGCAGCTGGGCGATGGCCAGGGGGTCGCTCGCCGGGGCGAGGAAGGGGGCGGCCAGGGCGCCGACGGCGGGGCCGAAATCCGAACGGGGGGACGCCAGCCCGGCCGCCGCCACTGCCCCGAGGGCCGGGCGCAGGGCGCGCAGTTGCTTCAACTGCTGCCGCACCGCGAGCGGTTGGCGGCGCTCCCATTGCCCTTCGCGGATCTCCTTGATCTTCTTCAGGCGTGTGTGCTTGTCGGGCGCCTCGATGACCTGCCGCCGCTGTCCTTCGGGCAGGCGCTCCAGCCAGGCGGCGTAGCGCTCCATGACATCGAACAGGTGCTTGCGCGCGGACGAGTGCAACCCGGACAGGTCGTGGTCGAGCCGGCGCATGCGCTCCTGCCGCGCTGCGGGCAGGGCGAGGAAGGCGACAGCGTCGGCCTTCCGCCGGGCGTACTCCGCGGGGTGGTTGCGCCACGCGGCCAGCCGGGCGCGCTGCGCCGCGAAATCCTCGGCGGGCGGGACCGGGAGCGCCGCCAGCGGCAGCGCCGCCAGGAGGGCCAGGGCCGGGAGCAGGGTTCGCCAGGAGCGTGACATGGGAGCGGGTTCCCTCACCAGCCGGGGTCGTCGTCGCCGAACAGGTCGGGCCGATCGAGTTCGCGCAGGAACTCCAGATCATCGACGTGCTCGTACAGCCGTTTGCGCTCGATAACGCGCAAGTTGCGCACGATCTGCGATTCGAGGTCGATGGTTTCCTCCTGGACAACCTGGTTCCGCGGCCACAGGAGGTTGGCGGCGGTCAGGCCGCCGGCGGCGGCCAGCAGCACCGCGGCCGCCCAGCCGGTCGCGAGCAGCCACCAGGGGAGGCGCGACCGGGTCATGCGCAGCGTGGGCCGCGGCGCCGTCTGCACCGCGAGTTTCTCCAGGGTGCGGTGCGTGAAGCTGGTGGACGCCTCGGCGCGCGGCAGGTAGTCGAGCAATTCCCAGGTGCGGCGGAGGCCCTCGGCCTCGGCGCGGGCGTGCGGGTCGTTGCTCAACCGGGCCTCCAGCGCCTGGGCGGCGGCCTCGTCGAGTTCTCCGTCCAGGTACGCCACCAGGTTGGTGCGGTCTTCTTCGCTCAGGTACGCCATTCGTCCCCTCGGGGAAAGCAACGTCTGTTGCGGGGATCGTGGCCGACTCGCTCCGCGAGTCGGGTTCTGCCCCGACTCGCGGAGCGAGTCGGCCACGATCGCCTACTCCGCGTCCGGGCTGGTGGGGAGCGGTTCGCCGTCCATGTAGATGTACTCCTTCAGGGCCTGGCGCAGGTTATCGCGGGCCCGGCTGAGGAGCGATTTGACCGCCTTGGTGGTCAGGCCCATGACCTCGGCGATCTCGGCATAGTTCATGTCCTCGAACTTGTTCAGGACGACGGCCACGCGCTGGCGCTCGTTGAGGCCCTCCAGGGCCCGCTGGATGACGGCGGCCAACTCCTGCTGCTGGATGCGCTCGCCGGGGCCGCCGGCGCGGTCGCGCACGAGCTGTTCGGCGGGGCGCGGCCCGAGCGGCCCGGAGTCGCGCACGTTCAACGGCACCACGGGCCGGCGCTGCCGCGTCCGTAGCGTGTTCAGGGCGAGATTGTTGGCGATCGTGAACAACCAGGTCGAGAACTTCGCGCGCGGCCGGTACTTCTTGCGCACCCGGTAGACGCGCAGGAACACCTCCTGGGCGAGGTCCTCGGCCTCTTCCTTGTTGCCGACCAGGTGGTGCATCACGGTGACGAGGCGGTGCTGATACAACTCCACCAGCTCGCCGAACGCGACCGGGTCGTCGTCCTGCACCCGCAGCATCAGCCGGATGTCCGGGTCCCGGAGGGCCAGTTGCCCGCTGGTCTCGCCGCTCACCACCACGGCACCCTCGCCCTTCGAGGAGTTGGGCTCTCCCTCCATTAAACCGCCGCCGCCGGGGAGGGTTCCGGCAAGCCCACGGGTTGCACCCCGTGGGCTTGTCCGCTGTCACTGCGCCGCGGAACGGCGAAGTTGCCCGCACGCCGCGTCGATCTCCGAGCCCTTGCGCTTGCGCACCTTCACGCTGATGCCCAGACCGCGCAGCACGGCCACGAACGCCGCCAGGTCTTCCTGCGTCGGCCGGCGGTACGGCAGGCCCTCGACGTCGTTGAACGGGATCAGGTTGACGTGCGCGTGGCGGCCCCGCAGCAGCCCGGCCAGCGCGCGCGCGTGGGCCTCCGCGTCGTTGATGCCGCGCAGCAGCACGTACTCGAACGTCACCTGCCGGCCGGTCTGGGCGTAGAAATAATCGGCGGCCTCCAGGATCGCGGGCAGGCCCGTCTTCGGGTTCGTCGCCACGATCTGCGAGCGCAGGTCGTCGTTCGGCGCGTGCAGCGACACCGCCAGATGATACTGCTTGCCCAGGTCAGCGAGGCGCTGGATCTTTACCGGCAGGCCGACCGTCGAGATGGTGACGTGGCGGGCGCCGATGCCCAGGCCGTCCTTCGCCGTCGCGACGGCGAGCGCCTCCAGGAGATTGTCGAGGTTCGCCAACGGCTCGCCCATCCCCATGACGACAATGTGCGTCAGGCGCTCGGGAGTGCCGGGCGTGGCCTCCTGGCCCGGGGCGGGCAGGTTGCGCAGGCGGATGAGCTGTTCGAGGATCTCGGCCATGCTGAGGTTGCGCTCGACGCCGTTGAGGCCGCTGGCACAGAAGACGCAGCCCATGCCGCAACCGACCTGGGTGCTCACGCAGGCCGTCCGCCGGTTCGCTTCCTGGATCAGCACGCACTCGATCAGGCCGCCGTCCCGCAGGCGCAAGAGGAGCTTGTGGGTATCATCGGCGGCGGCGAGGTGGCGGACGACCTGGGGCCCCAGCGGGACGAACGCCGCGTTCAGCGCTTCGCGCAGGGCCTTCGGCAGGTCGGTCATCTGCTCGAAGGACTCGGCGCCGCCCTGCAACAACCAGCGGCGGACCTGGCGGGCGCGCATCGGGGGCTGGCCGTGCTCGACGAGCCAGCCCCGCCACTCCGCGGCGGACAGTTCCAGCACGGCGCGGCGCGTATCGACGGCCGGCGTGGCCGGATTGACGACGGGCAAGATCACAGGTGCGACTCCGGTTGCGGACGACCGATCAACCCAGGAGCCATTGTAAACCGTGAGGCGCGGACAGGGAACGGGGCAGGCCCACGAAACAAAAAGCCCCGCGGCCTTTCGACCGCGGGGCCTGAAGCGTCACCGTTTGTCGCCGGACCGGGCGACCTCGTCCATCAGCCCGCCTTCTTGGCCGGCGCCGCCGCCGTCTTCTGCGTGGCCGCGTTGATCTGGCCGCGCAGATACCGCAGCGCCATGTCGAGCTGCCGGTCGCGGAAGCCGTTCTTCGTCGCCTCCTTGCCCCGGCGGTCGGGGCGCTGGATTATCTCCGAGTCTCGTTGGTGGTCCTGCAAGTCGTTGAACTCCTTCGTCGGCAGGGCCAGCACGAAGCCCTTGTTCGGCGTCACGCCCCACTCGTCCTCCAGCCGGCCCTGCGTGCTCGCCTTGTTGATGTTCTTGCCGCTCGGCCGCCAGTACGTCGCCGTCGTCAGTTTCAACTGGCCGCCCGTCTCCTCGAACGGCAGGATCGTCTGCACGCTGCCCTTGCCGTAGGACCGCGAGCCGATGACGATCGCCCGGTTGTGGTCCTGCAGGCACGCCGACACGATCTCGCTGGCGCTGGCGCTCCAGCCGTTCACCAGGCACACCATCGGGAAGGTCGTGTAACTGCCCTCGCTGCGGCCGACGTACGACGTCTCCCCGCCGTCGCGCTCGCGGATCGTCACGATCATGCCGTCCGCGATGAACAGGTCGGAGATGTGGACCGCGCTCTTGAGCAGGCCGCCCGGGTTGAAGCGCAGGTCGAGGATGAACCCCTTGATGCCCGCCTTCGACAGGTCGCGCATTACCCGCGCCAGGTCGCGGTAGGTGTGCTCGGAGAACTGCGACAGGCGCACGTAGCAGATCTGGTTCTCCGGGTCGATGACGTAGCTCCAGCTGTCGTCGGTGCTGCGCTTGTGGCCGAGCACCGTCTCCATCTCGACGCGGCCGCGCAGCAGGCTGAACTCCAGCGGCTTCTCGTTCCCTTCGCGCTCGACGATCAGCTTGATCGGGGTGCCCTCGCGGCCGAGGATCTTCTTGACCGCGTCCTCGGTGCTCATGCCCTTGGTCGGGATCACCTCCGGTTTGGCCAGCGCCTTGCCGTCGCTGTCCACCTCGCGGACGATCGTGGTGATGACGTCGCCCGCGTACATCTTGGCCTTGTACGCCGGGCTGCCGATGATCGGCGTCACCACCTGGAGCATGTCCTTGGTGTTGTTCCTGCGGATCTGCACGCCGATACCCGAGAAGTGGCCCGTGTAGTGGACCGCGTCGCGCTTGAGCGTCTCGGGGTCGGTGTAGTCGGTGTGCAGGTCGAGCTTGCGCATCATCGGGTGCAGCGACAGCGTGATGTCCTTGCCCTCGGCGAGGTCCTCGCGCTTGCCCAGGTGCTGCCGGGCGTCGGCCAGGACCCGCAGCAGTTCCGCGCGCTGCATGCCCTTGACGTTGTCGAGCCGCTCCTTGATCTTCGACGGCACCTTCTCCTCGATGAGCTTGTACATCCCCGTGATCGCCCAGTCCACGAGCTGGCCCTGGTTGACCGGCTTGACGTACCCCTTGCGGACCACGTCGGTGGCGTGCAGCACCATGCGGGCGTAGGCGCCGGCGTCGGCCTCGGTCAGGCGCATGCCCGCCAGGACGTCCGTCCGCTCCTGCTTGAAGGCGGCCACGGCCAGCGCGCCGTCGGCGAGCTTCTGGTAGGCCTTGCGCAGGGTCTGCTGCCCCTCGAGTTTCGGCATCCGCGTCAGGAGGTTGTGGCCTTCCTCGACGATGTCCCGGGGGAGCTTGTTGGCGTCGGCGATCTTGTCGAAGGCAGCGACGCGCCGGGTAACGGTGGGCGTCACGGCGGGGTTGAGGTCGATGACGAAGTCGCTGGCCTGGCCTTCGAGGACCAGGGGGAACTGCGACCGCTCCTCCTCGGTCTTGCCGGCGGTCTGCGCCAGCATCGGGACCTGCTTGCGGACGTACTTCGCCAGCTCGCTGACGGTGATGACGCCGTCCGGTTCGTAGCCCTCGGTGTCCGCCTTGCCCTTGAGGCCCTCGAGTAGGGCCTTGGTGAAGATGCCGTGGCCCTTCTGCTCGAGCGACGGCTTCAGGCCGGTGTTGGCGAGGAAGAAGACGCGGCTGGTGGCCGGGCCCTTGTCGTCTTCCTTGCCGATGAGGTCGCGATAGAGCTTGCTGATGTCCGGGTCGGCCACGCTCTCCTTGCCCGCGTCGAAGCCGAGGAAGTTGACGTCGAGGAAGGCGACGAAGCGCTGGCTCTTGATCTTGTCGATGGCGTGCTGGACGTCGCCGCTGGCGACCGCGGTCTTGGCCCGGCCCTTGAAGGTCGAGTCCTTGGCGAAGAAGCAGGTTCGGTCGCCCAGAGGCGCCCCCTGGCCGACGAAGGCGAACAGCACCAGGTCGTCGCGCCGGGCCTTCTCGGCGAGCCAGTTCAGCGCGTCGAGGACGTTCGCCCGGGTGGCCTCCTGGCTGTCGCGCTTGGCGTCCTTCGTGCCGAGGAGGAGGCGGACGTGCGTGGCGTCGGCGCCGAGGTAGGATTTATTGGTGAAGACGTCGTAGAGCGCCTTGGCGTCGGCCTCGGCGTGGCGGCGCGGCAAAATCTGCGGGTCGGCGTATTGGTCGATCCCCACGATCACGACGTAGGGCTGAGGGCTCTTGTCATCGGCGGCCCGGGCTGGCGCGGCGGCGAAGCCCGCGAGGAGAAAGAGGGCCAGCCATCCCAGGAACTTCGACTTGATCATGAAGGAGTCCTTTCGGCTCGACGCTGGTACGAGCCTTTTCGGGAAGGAACCGCCCCAGTCGTCCGGGGCGTCGAGCGCGAGAGCGGCGCGGGACGAAGCGGTGGGCGCCCGACCGTATCCGGCCGAGGCTCTAATTAGTCATTCTGACGGATACCCGCATCCAGTCAACCCAATTTCGCCCCGGCGGCCGCGGCCACACCGGCGGGGGCCTCCTGACTGGGAGACTCTCCGCCGACTTGCGCCGCCCGCATGCCCGTGGGGACCGGCAGAGTTTCTTCAACAAGGACGACCGTTGCTCGGGGGCGCAACGCCCGCAGATTCTACGGAATGCACGCGCTGTGCCGAAGCGGCGGGGATAAGGGAAGGAAGGCAAGTCGGGGACAATGCAGCAGGCCCATCGCAGCGGAGCCGGCTTGCCGTTTCGCGCACTCGTGCGCGCGAAACGGCAAGCCGGCTCCGGCGCGACGGGTACACACGACGTTCTGGGAGGGTTGCGGCGGCCCCGCGCTTTTCCCTTCCCTCGCCGCACGGCCCGGAGTAAACTCAATCACGCAGCGTTTCACCGGCTCGCAGCGGCGGGGAGTCATGGATTTCGGTCATCATCGACTGCTCGCGCAACTCGGCGCCGGACCGGACGGCGTCGCTTACCGGGCCCAGGAAGCGGACGGCAGGCTCGTCGAGGTCCGCGTCCTGACCGGCGCCCCGCGCGACCCCGACCGCTGGCGGCAGCTGACGCGGCGACTGCGCCAGGCCGCCCTCCTCGATCACCCCGTCGCCCTCCGCGTGTACGAGCTGGCCCTGGAGGACGACCCGCCTTTCCTGGCACTCGCGTGGCTGGAGCCGCCCGACGTCCCCCTCCCCGCAGTGCCGGTGCCGCTGTCCCACGCGGTCGGCCTCGTCCACCCGCTAAGCGCCGCCCTCGCCGCCGCCCACCGCCTCGGCCTCGTCCACGGCGGCCTCTGTCCCGGCCGCCTCCGCCTCACCGCGGAGCGCGAGCCCCGGCTGGACTTCACCGGAGTGGACGCCCGAAGCAGCACCGACCCGTCGCCCACGCGAGACATCGACGCTGCCTGCCGCGCCCCCGAACTCGGCGGCGACGGCGTGCCGGCGAGTCCTGCCGACGTCTACGGCCTCGCGGGGGTACTGTGCTGGCTGCTCACCGGACATGGCCCCCCCGTCTCTCCGCCGGAAACGCCCGCTCCGCTGCGGAATCTGCTGCTGGCGATGCTGGCCGCCGACCCGGCCGAGCGGCCGACGGCCCGCGAAGTGGAGCGTGGCCTCGCCGAGTTGCTCGCCGCCGGGCAGACCCTCGGCGCGTCTCCGGCGGTCCCTGCCCCGGCAGAGGTCAACGGCAGCGCTCCGACGCGCTCCGCCCCGCCCGTGGACGGCGTCCTGGCGAGGGGGCACCTGGGACGTTTCCGGCTGCTGGAGCGGCTCGGGCAGGGCGGGATGGGGACCGTCTACCGCGCCGAGGACGAGGCCGACGGTACGGTGGTCGCGATCAAGGTCCTGCGCTCCGACCGCGTCACCAGCCTGGCGGCACTCAAGCGCTTTCACAAGGAAGCCCGCCTCCTCGCCGAGGTCAACAACCCGCACGTCACCAACCTGCTCGAGGTCAACGAGGACGACGGCCTGCACTACCTGGTGCTGGAGTTCGTGAGCGGCACCAACCTCGGCGACGAGCTGGCGCGCCGCGGCCGCTTCGACGAGCCGACCGCCCTCGCCGTCATCGCCGACGTCGCCCGCGCCCTGGAGGAGGCCCACGAGCGCGGCATCGTCCACCGCGACATCAAGCCGGACAACATCCTGCTGGGCGTTACAAGCCCAGGGGTCGCACCCCCTGGGCCGGAGTCCTCCCTGACTCTTGCCGTCAAGCTCTCCGACTTCGGCCTGGCCCGGCACGTCGTCGAGTCGGAGTCCTTGAACATGACGGAGGCGGGCGGCATCCTCGGCACGCCGTTCTACATGGCCCCCGAGCAGGCCGGCGGCGGCGCCATCGACCCGCGCGCCGACGTCTACGCCCTGGGCGCCACCCTGTTCCACCTCCTCGCCGGGCGGCCGCCGTTCGTCGGCGACACGCCGTTCGCCGTCCTGGCCATGCACCGCCACGACCCGCCGCCCTCCGTGCAGAAACTCAACTCCGACGTGAGCGATGGCGCCGCCCGCCTCGTCGAGAAGATGCTCGCCAAGGAACCGGCGGCGCGCCCCGCCAATGCCGGCGCCGTCCTGCGCGAGGTGCTGCGGCTGCTGCGCGGTGAGGCGTCCGCTGCCGTCCACCCCGTGCTGCCGCCGTGCGACCCCGGCCGCGTGCTGCGCTATGAGTGGACGTGGGAGCTGGAGTCGCCGCCGCGCGAGCTGTGGCCGTACGTCTCCAACACCGACCGCCTCAACCGGGCCATCGGCCTGCCCGCCGTCCATTTCACGACGCGGACCGATCCCGAGGAAGGCGTGCGCCGCCTCGGCGCGGTGCGCCGCCTGGGCATGACCGCCGCCTACCAGGAGCACCCGTTCGAGTGGATCGAGGGGCGGCGCATGGGCGTGCTGCGCGAATTCACCCAGGGTCCTCTCAAATGGCTGCTGAGCGTGACCGAGCTGGCGCCGCGGGCCGGGGGCGGGACGGTCCTGACGCAGCGGGTGCAGCTCGAGCCGCACGGTCTGCTGGGGCGCACCGCGGCGGCGGTCGAGATCGGTTTGAAGAGCCGCCGCGCCCTCGACCGCGTCTACCGCCGCATCGACGCCGCCCTGACCGGCAAACTCGGGCGGCGCGACCTCGTCGATCCGTTCGAGGAGCCGCCGCGCCTCTCGGGCGCGCGCCGCCGCCGCCTGGAGCAGATCCTCGACGAGCTGAGCGAGCGCGGCGTCGATCCGGCGGTGGTCGAGAGGCTCGGCGATTTCCTGGCCCAGGCGCCGGCCCAGGAGGTGGCGCGCATCCGCCCGCTGGCGCTGGCGCGGCGCCTCGGCACCGATCCCGCCGAGACGGTCGCGGCCTGTCTGCACGGCGCCCGGGCGGGGCTGCTGCTGCTGCTCTGGGACATCCTCTGTCCGGTGTGCCGCGTCCCGTCGGAAGTGAAGGAGACGCTCAAGGCGCTGCGCGAGCACGGCCACTGCGAGGCGTGCAACCTCGACTTCGAGCTGAACTTCGCCGGCTCCGTCGAGATGATCTTCCGCGCCCACCCCGAGATTCGCGAGACCGAGCTGGGCACCTACTGCATTGCCGGCCCGGCGCACTCGCCGCACGTCGTCGCCCAGCTGCGCCTGGCGCCCGGCGAGCGCGTGGAGTTGGAGTTGGCGCTGGCCGAGGGCGCCTACCGCCTGCGCGGGCCCCAGTTGCCGCACCACTTCGACTTCCGCGTCGAGCCGTCCGCGACGGCCCGGGTGTGGGAGGTGCGCCTGCCCGGCGCGGGGCGCCAGGACCGGCCGCCGGCGCTGAAGAGCGGCGCCCAGGTCCTGGGGGTGACGAACGCCGCGGACGGCGAACTGGTGGTGCGCGTGGAGCGGGCGGCCCCGCGCGACGACGCCCTGACCGCGGCGCGGGCGGCGTCGCTGGCGCTGTTCCGCGAGCTGTTCCCCGGCGAGGTGCTGTCGCCCGGCCAGCTCGTGAGCGTTTCGACGATGACGTTCCTGGTCACCGCGCTGGAGGGGGCCGGCGACCTGTACGAGCGCCTGGGGGACGCGCGCGCGTTCGCCCTGGTCCACGAGCATTTCCGGCTGCTGGACGAGCGCGTGCGGCGCGAGGGCGGCGCCCTGGTGAAGACGGTCGGCGAGGGCGTGCTGGCGGCGTTCAGCGAGTCGGCGGCGGCGGTCGCGGCGGGGCTGGATCTGCAAGGGGTGCTGGCCGCGAACGAGGTGACGCGCGATTTGCGCGTGGGCGTGGCGGTCCACCGCGGGCCGGCGATGGCGGCGACGCTCAACGACCGCCTGGACTACTTCGGCGCCACGGTCAACCAGGCGACGGCGCTGGTGCGGGCGGCGGTCGGCGGCGAGGTGCTGCTCGCCGAGGCGGTCGGCGCCGACCCACAGTCCGCGGCGCTGCTGCGCGCCCGGGGTCTGGAGGGCCGCCTTGATCGGGTGGATCTGCCGGGCAAGCCGGGGGCGCTGGTCCACCGCGTCACGGTAGGCGCGGGTCGGCGGTCCGTGTAAAGCGGCTGCGCCGGGAAACGTAGAAGCCCACGGGCCGCGGCCCGTGGGCTTCCCTGTTAGAGTCTGTTCCTGAAGGGGTGGCCCCCGTCGGGGGTTGGAGCAGCGTGCCAATATGCGGAGGCGGTTGGCACGAAGATGGTGTAGGCGCAAAGGCCAGGGCCGCTGGGTCTTGCGGCCGGACGATCCCACCAGCGTGCCAACGTGCCAGGGGTATAAGCTCTGCCCCTGACCCTCCCTTCCCGAACAGACTCTGAGTACGCGTTCACGGGCCGAAGGCGACATCTGTTTAGATGGGAGTCAGGTGCGGCAGCATTAAAGTTGTCTGGCCAATGCAGGACCGCAGGCACACCCCGAAACCACGCCGGTGTGTCGGACCGACGCGCGCAAAACGACTCAACGTGGCTATTTGGGGTGAATTGCGGGCAGGCGCACGGGACGGCGAGGTTCGGGAGCATTAAGGCACGTCATTTTCGGACAGGCAATCGCCGCATTCGCCTCGCCCCCGCGGCAGCTGGCCCCCGCCCTCGGAGAGGAGGGCGGCCAGGTCGATCTCCCCCTCGCGGACGCCGCTACCTCCAGCGCAAGGGTTGGGCGTGGGGAGTCATCAACGAGCGGCTGTCGGCACAACCGCGGGTGGCCGTCACGGACGGGCTCGATCAGCCCCAACAGGGTGTCGCCCCGGGGATGGCCGACTGGAGTTTCTACCTGGCCGGGGATCGCTTCGATCTCGCCCGTGCCTCCAGTCGCCGCAGCGTGGCGGCGGCTTCGTCGGTGACCCGCACCCCCGGGGCACCGCGCGAAAGCTCCTGAAGCACGCCCTGCGCCTCGTGACTGGCCAGCGCCTCCAGCACCTGCACGGCGCGCACGACTTGCAACGTCCCGGGCGGCAGGATGGCGGGGTTCAGCTTCTTTTGCAAGTCCTCCAGCCGGCGCCGCGCCTCCAGGGGCGGGTTGGCGGCGAGGGCCTTACGCAGCGCCGGGCCCACCACCTCCCCCAGCCGGCCGAGCTCTTCCGCCGCTCGCTCGCGCTGTTTGAAGTTGTCGCTGCCGAGGTCGTTGAGCCAGCGGGCGACCTGCTTGCCGTCGGGAACAGGCGCCGGCGGCAGACGCTTCTGCACCAGCGCGAGCGCTTGCGCGGGGACCGCGGTCAGCAGTTCGATCGCGTGCCGGCCGTTCGCGGCGTTCGGGCTGGCCAACTCGCCCCAGGCGGCATCCAGCTCGGCCGCGGTGAGCGGCGCCCTGGGCCTCTCACCGGGGACCAGCCGCGTCAGGTCCCAGACCAGAATGGTGTGGTCCCTGGCCACCGTCGCGACACAGCGGCCGTCGCCCGACACGACCAGGCCGTCGATGTCGCCGCGGTGTCCCTGGCGACGGGCAATCTCGCCGCCGGTCGCGACCTCCCAGACCTGGATGAGACCGTGGACCGCCGTGACCAGCAGTCGGCCGTCCGGCGTGAACACCGGCGGGGCAGTCATGGGGCCTTCGGCGGCGCCCAGGGTCCGCACCACGTCGCCGGTGGCGGCGTCCATCAGGCACATCATGCAGTCCGAGCGCGTGATGGCGAGCAGCCGGCTGTCGGGCGAAAACGCGATGTTGGGGAAGACGAACTTCTTGCCGTCGAGAATCGGGGCCAGCCGTTTGCCGCTTGCAACGTCCCAGAAGTAAACGGCCCCGTCCTTGAAACCGCCCACGATAGTGTCGGCGTCATCCGGCACTTCAGCCCCCGCGAGCAGCAGCCGGCCGTGGGGTGAGAAGAGCGGCGGGAAGTCGCCGTGGCTGCCGGAGCCACCGGATTTGGTCTGATAGCGGTGGCCGATCCGCTCCTGGTATCCGGGAAGCGCATGGAGGGCCTTGCCGGTCGCCAGATCTGCCAGCCGCAGCACCTTTGCCTTGCGGTCCGCGACGGCGACCACGCGCGCGCCGGGGTCGAGGGTGGTGAGCAGGTCGCCCTGCCATTTGCCGAGCTGTTTGCCCGTAGCCGGGTCCCAAACGCACGCTTCCGCATGCCACCCGACTACCGATGCCAGCCGTTTGCCGTCGGCCGAGATCACCAGCCAGCTAACTCCTGCGTGCGGCATCGAGCGGATTTCCTTGGCGGTGTTCACGTCCCACAGGCGGATGTGCTTGTCGCCGCCCGCTGAGGCTAACGTCCTGCCGTCGGGTGCGAAGGTCAGGGGGCCGGCGCCGCCCTGGTGCGCCAGCCAGCGGCGCACCTCTTTGCCGGTGGCAGCATCGGCAAGCACGAGCGAACCGCCTTCGGCCCAGGCGACGAGCCGGCCGTCGGGCGAGACGGCGACACGGTGGCCGGGCCGCCCCAGCGGACAGAGGTCCTTGCCGGTCGTGGTGTCAAGCACCCATAGGGAATAGACACTGACCGAGCCCTGCACTGCCATCGCCTTGCCGCCGTTCAGAAAAGCGATCGGGCCGCGTGTGTCGGGATAGCTGTGGATTTTCTTGCCGGTGCGCCAGTCCCAGCGGATCAGGCCGCCCGGCCCCTGGGACAGCACCGATTCGCCGTCTGGCATGAGCGTGACGTCGAGACTGCCGTATTCGACGTTGTCGCGCGGGTCGGGCTTCCACCGCCGGACTTCCTTGGCGGTCGCGATTTCCCAAACGCGCAGGGTCGAGTTCCCGCTGCCGGTGATTAGGAACTTGCCGTTGCTGGTGAACACGACGTCTCGTACGTGCGGCGCCGGTACTTGCCAGCGGCGCAGCTCCTTGCCGGTGGCCACATCGTGCAGGCGAAGCGTCTGCTTTTGGTTGGCGAAGTCGGACTCGACGGTGGCCAGGTTCTTGCCGTCCGCAGACAGCCAGCTCGCGACCGAGAAGTTGACTCCTAAACCACCGCGTGCGCCTGGGGGCGGTTCCGGGCGATACTTCCATTCCGAAAGCGCTTTGCCCGTCGCGAGATCCAGGCGCCGGATCATTGGCGACCAGTCGCCGCCGTCGGACTGGACGACCGCCAGGATTTTGCCGTCGGGCGACAGAACGCCGGCGTAAGCGAACCCGCCGAGTTGTTTGCTGACCTTGCCAGAGTCGATGTCGAGCAGGCAAAGCATGCGGTCCTTGTGGAAGAAAAGCGATTTGGCATCGGGCGTGAAGGAGAAGAAGCCGCTGCGGGAGTCGCCGACAGGTCGGCGGTAGATTTCGCGGCCGGTCTGCACGTCCCAGAGGCTGAGGCTGCGATCGTCGCTGACGGACGCCAGCAGCTTGCCGTCGGGGGAAGCGGCGGCGGCGCGGACATAGGCGCCGTGCTGAAGGCGCGTGGTGCCGATGCGGAAGAGCGCCCCCGGCGGCAGCGCATCGCCCAATCGATCAACGCGTGCTTCCGGCTTGCCGGTTAGCGTCTCCGGCTTGTCGTTTGGCGCCGCCTGCTTACCGTCTGGCGGCGCCGGATCGACGGCCGCCGGCCGCGACAGCGCCGCCGCCCCGACGGCCATGATGCCGATGCCGAGCACGAGGACGAGCGCCAGCGTCCGCCGAATCAAGCCGGCCCCGTGCACGATCTCCGTCGCAAGCCGCGCCGCCTCGGCCGGCACCTCCGCGGCAAACACCGATGACCCGCGCACAAACGCCAGGGCCGCCTTTACCGTCGCGCTGGCAAGCGTGGCCGGCAGTGTCGCCGTCGCCAGTCCGCGCGCCGCCTCGACCGCGGTGAGAGCGATCGACAGCGTGAGCCCGCGCCGGACCAGCCGGGCATGCAGCCGCGTGCGTCCCCGCTCCAGCCGACCCTTGACCGCGCCCGGCGTCCAGCCGAGCCGACGGGCGGCCTCCTCCTGGCTCAGCCCCTCCAGGCAGCAGAGCGCGATCGGCAGCCGGTACGACTCCGGCAGGCGCTGCATTTCCTCCTCGAAAGCGTCGATCAACTCGCGGCCGCTGAGCCGGTCCAGCGGCTCAGGTCGCGGGTCGGGGCACGTTGCGACATCGACGGCAGACGCCACCGCACGGCGGCGACCGCGCTCGGCCCGCGTCTTGAGGGACACGCGATACGCCACGCCGTAAAGCCAGGCCGCCACCGCCGCGGGCCGGCGGATCGAGCCGGCCTGGCAGGCCAGCGCCATGAAGGTGGCCTGGAAGCAGTCCTCGGCCGCGTGCGCTTCGCCGAGCAGCCGCCGGCACAAGCGCAGCACCATCGGTCCGTGTCGGCGGACGAGCGCGGCGAACGCGGCCTCGTCGCGCCGCGCCGTGAAGCTGCCGAGCAGCTCGGCGTCCGAATCCTGCGGCGCCAGCAGGCGGTACACTTGGTCGAGGAGGGATGTTTGCAGGACAGGCATCGGATGGTCCTCGGAGCGCGGGAGCGGGCGGGATCTCTGTCAGAGTAGTTCCCGCGAGCCCGCCGACGGCACGCCGATTTTGCGGCGACTGCCCATGATACCATGCGGTGCGTGTCGTCGGGCGCGTTTTCCTTGGGATGAAGAACGTGTCGCGACTGATGGACTTCTACCGAGGGGAGGCAACCGACACCGAGGTCCGGCGGCTCGCCAGGCGTGCCTGGCCGAGCAGGTACAGCTCACCGCCGACATGGCGTTCCGCGCCGCCCGTGGCCTGATCGACCTGCTGGTCCAGGCCACGCTCGCCCTCAGCGGGTGTACACCCACCACGGTCAGTGGAGGCGACGCCGTGACCACGCGACGCACGGAAGCCAAGAAGCAGAGGATGCCGCCCCTTCGCCGAGCAGCTGTGCCCCCAACGATTTGCGCCCAACGATTTGCGCCCAACGATTTGGCCTACTCTCTCCTCTCTCCTCACAGTCCCTGTCGCAGGAGCGTTGCGCGCGTCGGTCACATCGACCGTGGTAGCCGCCAGCCCTTGCAGTCCAGCGACACTTGCGGGTCCTTCCGTCATAGCTCGACCATCTGACGGCAGGTGGTTTGCCTCGCTGGGAAGTCATCCACAGCGGATGCCAGGCGCGGCCCTTGCTTCGATCCCTCTACGCTTTCGCCACCCTCGACCCGCGAACGCACACCCCTGATATTACCTCGACAACACAAGCCCGCCGCGCCAGTGAGGAAACCTCCTCGCTGGCGCGGCGGGCTTGTGTGGCGGACTTCCTCGTGGGGTTCACCAGAGGCCCGCGCTCACGGCTCGTTGAGCTGCAGTGAGGCGTTCAGCACCCGGCCGACGCGCTCGCGGCACTCTTCCAGGTGCGCCCGCGTCGTCTCGTCGAGCTGCCCATTCTTGCCGTTCAGCACGACCTGGATCCGGCCCTGGACCTCGCGCAGGTGCATCCGCGCCAGGCTGCGCGCGTCGGGCGGCGCCGTGCCGCCGCCGGAGCCGCCGAAGAAGATGATGAACCCGCCGGAGCTCGGCCGCTTGCCGAGCACCAGGTTCGACAGCTCCTTGAGGTGCTGCCGTTGCAGGTTACGGCGGATCACCGACGACCGCACCGCCTTCTTCGCGTCCGCCGCCCCCTTCACCGGGAACTCGCCCCAGATGCCCTCCGTCAACGAGCGGAAGACCTCGGCGATTTGCAGCGGTTGCTCGTCGGCGTCGGTCTTGGCCGCGTTGTTCTGGATGCGCGTCAGCACCGACGGGCTGAACACGTGGTCGAGCACCACGCGCTGGATGCGCAGGATGCGGCCGTGCAGCGGGTAATCGACCGAGCTGCCGAAGCCCGCGTCGTTGCCCCAGTGCGACCAGCGGTCCGCCGCCAGCCGGCGCAGCACCTGCGGCGGGAAGTGGAAATACTTGTCGTTCAGGATGTGCTCCTGCAGGAACTCCAGCGCCTGCCGCTGCCGCGCCGCCTTGACCGGCACCAGCGGGTCGCGGCCCTTCGGGTCGTCGCGGTGGTCGCGGTGCGCGTACTCGCCGCCCACGAAACTCGCCACCAGGTACGCCCCGTTGCCGTACTGCCCCAGCAGCAGGTCGAATGCCTGCCGCACCCGCTGGTAACCCTCGCCCTTGTCCACCACCTTGTCGCCCAGGGTCTTCATCAGCTCCTCGGCGATCACGATCCGGTCCATCGCGAACTTCATCGGGTCGGCGCCCAGGTCCCAGACGTTGATCAGCGGGTCCGACGTGCCGTACATGTCCTCATCGGTGCCGTAGTCGTGGCCCGCCAGCGCGCCGTTCTTCGCCAGCTCCTGCAGCTTCGACACCTCGCCGTCCGTGCCGCCGTCCAGCGGTTTGTAGGCGTACTCGATCGCCCAGTAGTCGTACGGCCCGATCGTGGTGGTGAAGTAGTCGCCCTGCTTGACGCCCTTGGGCGCCAGGTTCACGGGCAGGTAGTCCATCACCGAGCCGGACAGGCCCTTCTGGCGCGTGATCTTCGTGTCGTGCAGCTGTTCGTTCTTGAGCATCGTACTCGCCTTGAAGTTGTGGCGCAGGCCAAGCGTGTGGCCGACCTCGTGCATCACCACCATTTTGATCGCCTGGCCGACCAGGTCCTCGGGCACGGCGTCGCCGCCCTTGGCCTGGCCGTCGCCGCGCGCCGCCAGGGCGATCGACGCCAGGCCCAGCTCGTAGCGCAGACACGGCCCGCACTGGCAGAGGCCCTGCCGGATCGCCCAGAGGCGCGACCGCGCGTCGTTGAGGCCCGGTTCCTGGCCCTTGCCCCCGGCGCCCTCGGCCCGCGCGTCCCAGCCCAGGGCGCCCTGGCGGATTGGCAGCCCCGACAGGCCCCAGCCCTGGCGGATGGCGCGGATGGGGCTGGCCTGCTGCGACAGCGCCGAGCCTTGCCCGAACAGCTTCGCCTCCTGCTTCCAGTAGCGGATCATGTCGGCGTCGAAGATGATGTCGGCGTCGAGGATCTCGCCGGTGAGCGGGTTGGCGCGCGACGGTCCCATCGCAAAGCCCTGGCCGGTCGTGATCCAGCGGAAGGTGTTGTAGTTCATGTCCTCGGGGTCGAAGTCCTCGTTCTCCTGCTGGCGGACCTCGATGGCGTCGCGGAAGCCGACCTTCTCGAACGCCTTGTTCCACTCCAGGATGCCGTCGCGGACGAACGGGCGGTACTCGTACGGCACCGACTTCTCGATCCAGAAGACGATCTTTTTCTTCGGCACCGACAGCTTGTTCTTGTTCTTCACGTCCGTGTCGGCGCGCTCCAGCCGCCAGCGGTTGACGTAGCGCAGAAAGCTCGTGTCCTTGTTGTCGGAGGTGAAGTCCTTGACGACGCTGAGGAAGTAGCCGACGCGGTCGTCGGCGACGCGCGGCTGGAAGCCGCTGTCGGGCAGTTCGACCAGGCCGTAGTGGAGCACGATCGTGCTGCCGCGCGAGTCGATGACGCTGTCGTCGCCGCCGAAGAAGGAGCGGCCGCTGCCGGCGAAGGTGGCCGCCACCTGGATCTCGACGTTGCGCGGGAAGGCCTTGATCTTGCCCCAGGTACTGCGGTTGCGGTCGAACGACCCCAGGCCGACCTGGGCGAAGTCGCTCATGAAGATGTCGGCCAGGTCGATGAGGATGCCCTGCCGGCCGGGGTGGATACTGCGGATCTCCAGGGCCAGCAGCACCGAGTCGGTGTAGGTCGTCTCGACGGCCCGCGCGACCGGCGAGCCGGCCCGTGCCTGGAAGTGGACGTTGCGGCGGATGAGGTGCAGCCGGGTCGCACTGACCTTCTTGAACACCAGCACCCACTGCTCTTCAAAATTCAGCGTCATGCCGCCCATGCCCATGCCGCGCGCGATGGCGATCGGGCACAGGAAGGGGTGGTTGAGCTGGGTCGGCTTGATCTCGGCGTAGAGATGGTCGTCCTTGTGGAACAGCTTGAACAGGCCGTCGTACTCCTTGGCCCCCTTGACGAGCTTGTCGAAGTCGGGGAACTTCTTCTCGGGCAGGTCGGGCAGCTGCGGGCCCTTGGAGCCGCCCTGGACCGGCGTCTGGCCAAGGCCGGGACGGCCGGCCCAGCCCGTCATCAGCGCCAGCGCGGCGCAGCTCACGAGCAGCAAACGTCTCATCGCTAAATCTCCACAAGGTGCTGGGGGGTGAAAGTGCTGTGTCCGAACAACGGGCGTCGGCGGTCACCACGGGCAGACAGGTCATAGATTCTACCAGCCCCCCTCCCCGCCACAATACGCATTCGCAAGGTGGGAGGGCTGTGAGAGATGCGCCGATTTTGACGGCACGCCGGTCCGCCGCTGAGGTCACGTAGGACTTCTCCAGATTAACGGCGGCGGCGCGGCGGCACAAGGAGATTTCGGGAAGGCGGGCGGCGAAATCTGCACGAGCGGCCGTCCCTGGCTTGCCCGGGATGTCCGACGGTCACCCCGACACCGGAGGCCGGCGCTCGCTCACCACCCAGACCGGGCGCTGCCGGCCCGCCTCCTCGTCGGCGAAGCGCAGCGTGCCGGGGCCGGGCAACACGTGCAGCAGCGGGTCGGACAGCGGCAGCGCCCTGGGGTCTCGGAGGGGATCCGGGGAGGAGGATTGTGCTCCGCCGACCGAACCCGTAGGCACGCCAATTGCAACGCTCGTTGGGAGCGTCCCCTGTGCGCTCCGGGTCGGCAGCGAGCAGGTTCGGACCGCCGCCTCCTGCTTGCTGCCGGAGAAAGGCGGCGTGCAGAAACCGGAAATGACGGCCCCCTCCCGCTTGCTACAATAGGGGAGTGGGGGTAGGGTTGGCCCCCGCGATACTCCGATGGACCGGCACGGCCGGGCGAAGGAAGGCGCTATGCGAGCAGTCAGTCAGGTGCAGCGTCCCGAATCCCCCCGGGACAGGAACGATTCGCAGTTCCGCCGCTTGCTGGAGGTGCTGCCGGCGGCGGCGTACACCTGTGACGCCGAAGGGCTTATCACGGATTTCAACCAGCGTGCGGTGGAACTTTGGGGGCGGGAACCGAAGCGGAATGACCCGGTGGACCGCTACTGAGGGTCGTTCAAGCTCTTTACGATTGGTGGTTCACCAATCGCGCACGACTGCTGCTGGATGGCCCTGGCACTCCAGGAAAACAAAGGACACAACGAGCAGGAAATCACGGTCGAACGCCCGGACGGGAGCCGCCGTACTGCCCTGGCCCATGCCAACCCCCTTTACGACACGTCCGGCAGGGTTGTCGGGGCGGTGAACATCCTCGTGGACATCACCGACCGCAAGCGCACCGAAGAAGCCGTGCGGGAAGCCGACCGCCGCAAGAGCGAGTTCCTGGCCACGCTCGCTCACGAGCTGCGCAACCCGCTGGCCCCGCTCCGCAACGGCCTGCAAATCTTCCGACTGGCGAGCCACGATGGGGCGGCGGTGGAACAGGCCCGCGCCATGATGGAGCGGCAGCTCGGGCACATGGTCCGCCTGATCGACGACCTGCTCGACCTGTCCCGCATCACCAACGGCAAGGTCGAGCTCCGCAAGGCCCGCATGGACCTGACGGAGGCGGTGCGCGACGCGGTGGAGACCTCCCGGCCGCTCATCGAGGCGTCGGGCCACGAGTTGACGGTGACGCTGCCCCCCCGGCCCGTCCCGGTAGACGCCGACCGGACCCGGCTGGCCCAGGTGTTCGCCAACCTGCTCAACAACAGTGCCAGGTACACCGAGCGGGGCGGCCACATCCGGCTGACGGTCGAGCGGCACGGCAGCGACGCCGTCATCAAGGTCAAGGACGACGGCGTCGGCATCCCCGCCGACATGCTGCCCAGGATCTTCGACACCTTCATCCAGGCGAATCGCTCGCTGGAGCGGGCGCAGGGCGGGCTGGGTATTGGGCTGAGTTTGGTGCGCGGGCTGCTCGAGATGCACGAGGGTCGGGTCGAGGCCCACAGCGACGGCCCCGGCAGAGGGAGCGAGTTCACCGTGCGTCTGCCCGTCGCCCTGTCGCCCGTCCGAAGGCCGCAGGAGGCCGGCGAAGGCGACCGTGCCCGCCAATGCTCCGGCCGCCGGATCCTGGTCGTGGACGACAACGAGGATTCGGCCGTCAGCCTGGCCCTGATGTTGAAGATTATGGGCCACGACACCCGGACGGCAAAGGACGGTCTGGAGGCTGTGGAAATGGCAGCGACGTTCCGGCCGGACGTGGTGCTGCTGGACATCGGGCTGCCCAGGTTGGACGGGTATGACGCCTGCCGCCGGATTCGGGAACAGCCGGGGGGGGAACACATGGTCCTCATCGCCCAGACCGGGTGGGGACAGGAAGAGGACAGGTGCCGGTCGAAGGAAGCGGGGTTTAATTTCCACCTGGTGAAGCCGGTGGACCCCGCCGCCCTGGAGAAGCTATTGGCCGGGCTGTTACTGACCCCTGCTTGACCTTGGCGGTATCGCGAGTCTGTCTCCCTGTCTCCCTGCCTCTCTTCTCCCCGCGTCTTGAGAGGCACGGGCAGCAAGGAAGGTTGGCGCGCCGCCGGGCTGGCCCGGCGGGGTCTGTGGGGGTGTCGCTGCGCGACGGGCCGCCGGCTCGTTCCTTCGTTCCTCTGCCTCTGAAGGAAGGCAGCGCCGCGCGGCAGCCCCTTCTCAGCCACGCCGTCTGCACAGCGTCACGCGGTTGCCGCGCTCATTGTACTTCACCCACGTCATGTAGTGCCGCATCAGGAACACGCCGCGGCCGCACGCTCGCTCCAGGTTCTCCGGGTCGAGGGGGTCGGGCACGTCGTCGGGGTGGAATCCCGGCCCCTCGTCCTCGACCGTCAGCAGGACCTGCTCGGCGTCCACCGCGTAACTCACGCGCACCGGCTTCGACGTGTCGCCCTGGTGGCCGTGCTTGATCGCGTTGACCACCGCTTCCTCCAGGGCCAGCCGCGCCGCGAAAACGTCGCGCGACGCGAAGCCCGCGGCAGCCATGTCGGTGGCGATCTGCTCCAGGACGCCGGCAATCCCGGCGCCCGTGGACACACTTTCCTGGTTCCACTCTTCGCGCCCTGGTCCTCCGCTGACGGTTGTGGATGGGGTAGCTGTACGGAGAGTGAACAGCATGAGGGACCTCAGCTCACTGTGGGTTCTGCGACCGACCTGACCCGCGGCATTGCCGGAACCCGTGGACACCTGCCCGACTGGGCCTCAAGGGGCGAACCCTCCTGGAGCGACAGACCGTGAACGAAGGGAGATAGCCCGCGCTATAATGATGGGTGCGCGGGTTGGACCGACTGCGGTCTATATCTATTATGGCACGTCGTTCGGCAAACTCCAGTGAAAACCGTGACAGGACGGCAGGAAGGTGATAAACTGAGCTAGCCTCGCGGAACTCCCGGCGCCGCCCCCGCCAACTCCCCTCCAGGGGGAGGAAGACCGTTCTCTCATCCTGGCCCTGCCATGCAAAGCGAACCGAACACCCCCGACACGCCTTTTCGGATCGACGTCGCCGAGCGCGTGAAACGGCTCCCTCCCTACCTCTTCGGCAAAATTAACGAGTTGAAGTACCGCAAACGGCGTGCCGGAGTCGATGTCATCGACCTCGGCATGGGCAACCCCACCGACGTCCCCGAGCCGCACGTCGTCGAGAAGCTGTGCGAGGCCGTCCGCGACGACCGCAACCACCGCTACTCCGTCAGCACCGGCCTGTACAACCTGCGCAGGGAACTCGCGCTGCGCTACCAGCGCCGCCACGGCGTGGAGCTCGACCCGGAAACCGAGGTCCTGGCCGGCCTCGGCTCGAAGGAAGTTTTCAGCCACATGTGCCTCGCCCTTCTCGGCCCGGGGGACACGGCCGTGGTCCCGGCACCTTCGTTTCCCATTCATGTGTACGCCGTTGCCCTCGCCTCGGGCAACGTCATCAGCTTCGATTGCACCAAACCGGATCGCTTCCTGGCCAATGTCTCGTCGGTCGCGGAACACCTGTATCCGCGGCCCAAGGTGCTGATCCTGAATTTCCCGCACAACCCCTCCACCACGGTCGTCGAGCGCGATTTCTTCGTGGACGTGGTCAAGCTGGCCCGCCGCTTCGGCTTCATGGTCATCCACGACTTCGCGTACGGCGACATCTGCTTCGACGGCTACCGGGCGCCGAGTTTCCTCAGTGTGCCGGGGGCGAAGGACGTGGGCGTCGAGACGACGACGATGAGCAAGGGCTACAACATGGCGGGCTGGCGGCTGGGATTCTGCGCCGGCAATCGCGAGATGGTGCGGGCGCTGGCGACGATCAAGGGCTATTACGACTACGGCATTTTCCAGGCGGTGCAGATCGCGGCCATCCTGGCGCTGCGGCACGGCGACGAGCAGGTGGAGCGGCAAGCGGCGGAGTACCAGAGGCGGCGCGACGTGCTGGTCGAGGGGCTGCGCCGCATTGGCTGGGAGGTGGAGAGCCCGAAGGCGAGCATGTTCGTCTGGGCGCAGTACCCCGAGGAGTGGCGGCGGCGAATGGGCTCGATCGACTTCGCGATGAAACTGCTGGAGGAGGCGGAGGTGGCGGTCAGTCCAGGGGGCGGTTTCGGCGAGGCGGGCGAGGGGTACTTGCGGCTGGCGCTGGTGGAGAACGAGCAGCGGTTGCGGCAGGCGGTGCGGCAGATCGGCCGCTGTCTGCGGGCGGAGGCGCCGGCGGCCCCGGCGTGACGGTCGGCCCGGCCGCGCTGCGCAGCGAACCATCGAGGACGGGCCGGTCGCGCGGTGCTGCAGAGTTACCCGCGGTTCCTGCTGGGTCTCGTAGGAGGGGGCTCCGTCCCCCGACCGGAGCAGGTCTCTTTCGTAGGAGGGGGCTCCGTCCCCCGACCCAGGCCCGGCCGTCGGGGAAATCTCCGAACAGCCGGGGCCTGGAGTCGCCCGCGGCCGTGGCCTGGGGGCCCAGGTTGACGTGCGCGACCTTGGCGGGATGGAACGGTCCCGAAACACCTCGGAATGCGCCGATGTGGTTGACACGGCCCCGCTCCGTTCGTAATTTCAATCTCTTCGGCCGCCCCCGCCGATAGCGGGTTTAGGCACCGGCCAGCCCTCACCAGGAACTCCTTCGATGACGAACCTGTTACGTCCCGACAACCCCGACCTGCGCGCGAGCCTGTACCGCCTGTATCGCGAGTTCTTCGACCGCGCCGAAAAGAAGCGGCGCTGGTCGGTGGCCGACGACATCCCGTGGGACCAGTGCAACCGCGCCATGAACCCCGCCGTCGCCGATGTGGTCGAGTCGTTTTGCGCGGTCGAGCTCTATCTGCCCGACGATCTGGGCAAGGCCCTGCCGCTGATCCGCGCCAACCGCGGCTGGGCCAGCTTCCACGCTAACTGGGGTTACGAGGAGAGCAAGCACTCGCTGGCCCTGGGCGACTGGCTGCTGCGTTCGGGCAGTCGCTCCG
>JBBRPS010000006.1:0-41557 GCA_038227745.1 Gemmatales bacterium
CCAGGCAAACACCGGCCGGTTCCAAACCGGCCCCACACCGCGCGCCACCCGACTCTGAACCATGCCCCAAATCTCTTGTGGACGAAAACAACAGTAGGTCCGGATTGCCAAGCGGCCCGGTTGTTCCCCGAATCGAGGCGGGGTATAATTCCGTGAGGACTCGAGAAGAACGGGGAGTGTCCCGCATGGAACCATCCACCAAGAAACTTCGAGACTACCAGGTGCGATTGGTGACCGATGTCTGTCGGGCCACCGAAGACGTCCTGGTCGAACAGCCCACGGGCTCGGGCAAAACCGTGCAGATCGTCACCCTGGTGGCGATGCACCTGGGGCGGCGGTTCAGCCATGCGGTCATCTCGGCGCCCCAGGAGCAGATTGAGCAGGGCTTCGTCAAGCGGGACTACCAGGTTATCGCCTTTCCTGACTGCCTGGGCGTGGCTGTCCCCGCGATTCAGGTGCCCAAGGCCCTGATTCATGGCGCGCGGGAGAGCAAGCTCGGTTCGGTGAAGCGGATTGTCCGCTACCTGCGCGAACCAGGGCCACTCGACTACGCCTTTGCCTGTACCCACGCGGCGCTGAACCGTCTGACGGGCGCGGACTTGCCCGAGGATCTCTCCGGCAAGGCCCTATTCATTGACGAGGCCCACCATGCCTCGGCCGATGGGCTGTCGCAGCTCGTCACGCTTTGGCGCGAGCGCGGCGGACAGTTGTTCTTCTTCACGGCGACGCCGTACCGCGGCGATGGGCGTCCTGTCCGGCTCGAAGGTATGCGCGCGTTCCGCCGCTCTCTGGCGGAGCACATGGCGGAAGGGTTTGCCCCCCGGCACCTCGAAAGCGAAATCGTGGCCCTCGGTCAACCGGGCGACGCGATCACGGCCGGCCAGTTCACCGGCGAGGAGGCCCCGCCGAGTTCCTATTTTGACGGGTTGGTGGCGGCGATTTGCCGCAGGTGGCTGGAGGACGGCAAACCGAAGGCCATCGTTCGCGTGCCGCCGATGCGGGGTGGCCGTAGTGGCGAACTGGTCAGCCGCCTGATGCAAGCCCTCTCGTCGCAGGGCGCCAGGGTTCTCGATGCCACCGGGACCGGCGCGGCGGACAAGGAGCGGTTCCTGGGTGCTCTCGAAGCCGAGAAGAACCGGACCCATGCGACTTCCGCATTCGACGTCATGGTGGGCATCCAGAGGGTTCTGGAAGGGACCGACTGGCCGGTATGCAGTGCGGTCTACTGTGTGGGGATGCCGGGCTCGCTGAATACCGTAGTCCAGTTCCTGGGCCGGGCGATGCGACTCAAGGGCGAGGACTATCCCGCCGCACAGCGGGACCGGGCCAGGCTGGTCTTTTTCGTGCCGTGTGGCGGCGGCGCGGCCCTGACCGATCTGTCCCTTGACCACAGCCGGCATGCACTCTTGACGTGCTGCTTCCTGGCCGATCATGAAGTCGGCCAGGAATGGATTGTGCTGCGCGAAGTTCGCCGTGGAATCGAGGCCGCGCTTGGCACTCGCACTGGGAATCCCGCCGCGGCCGATGCCGAGAACGAGGCGGATGAGCCGATTGACCCGGCGGTTCGCCCCGAGGTCGAGTTGGTGATGGCCAGTGTGCGCGAAGAGATCGTCAGCAGTGGCGGCAAACCGACGGTCGGCGAAGTGGTGCGATTGGCCGCGAAAACGCGGCCTGACTTGCCCGAAACCGCCCTCCATCGCGTCGCCGCTGAGATTCTCGCTGCCCAGACGACTTCAAGCGGAACCGCAGTTCGGGAAGCGATCCAGCAGGAAATCGCAACGCGGTTGCGGATTGACCCGATGGTGAAGAAGGCGATGGCCGAGGCGTTCGCCGTCGTACTGGAGGAATTTCGAGACGTTACGCTCAAGGACTCGGCCGTGCTGGAAAGCGTGAGGCGTCAGATTCATGGAGTTACGGGCGGACAGATGCGGGAGTTCGCTCAGCGGTTACGTGAAGCAGCGCCGAGGCCATTGACGCAGGAGCAGATACTCGCCTGGGCCGACGCCCATCGGCAGCGCACCGGGGAGTGGCCCAACGTCAGTTCCGGAACTGTTCACGATGTTCGCGAGGAAACTTGGCGCGGGTTGGATGGAGCTTTGCGGTATGGGAAACGTGGGCTCCAGGGCGATTCCTCATTGGCAAAATTGCTCGCCAATCGCCGAGGGTTTCGCAACAAGCAAGAACTGCCAGCCTTAACCGAAGAACAGATCCTCGCCTGGGCGGAGTCACACAGAGAGAGAACCGGCCGCTGGCCGAAGCAAAACGCTGGACTGATCCAAGGAACTGCCGGTGAAACCTGGGCCAGTATCAACTTCGCTCTCTCCCAAGGCATTCGCAGTCTGGCTGGTGGCAGTTCATTGGCCCAATTGCTTGCCGACCATCGCGGTGTCAGAAACCAGGGGAACCTCCCGCCGCTGTCGGTGATGCAAGTCCTCGAATGGGCAGATAATCACCATGACCGTATAGCAGAGTGGCCGAACTGTCAGTCTGGTCCGCTGCTTGATGTCCAGGGTGAGACATGGCGGCGGGTAGATAATGCCCTACGATATGGGCTTCGAGGTCTTCCAGGAAACTCTTCGGTGGCCGACCTACTTGCCGAGCATCGTGGTGTCCGTCACAACAAGCAACTACCGCCGTTGACCGAGCATCAGATCCTTGCCTGGGCTGACGAGCATTTTGAGAGGACAGGCGAGTGGCCCAAGGTTAGAACGGAGGCAATCCATGATGCACCAGACGAAACTTGGTCCGGAGTCAATGCTTCCCTCGAAACCGGACGCCGAGGTCTTCCCGGGGGCTCTTCGCTGGCCAAGTTGTTGGCCAATCATCGCGGAGTGCGGAATTGTCAGGACTTACCGTCGCTGACCGAGCAGCAGATCCTTGTCTGGGCAGACGAACATTACGGGAGAACTGGAGAATGGCCGAAGATGACTTCCGGCGCCATTCCCGAGTGTCCGGGCGAAACATGGATGGCAGTCCAAGACGCTCTGCAAAGAGGGCGACGCGGCTTATCCGGTGGGCGTTCGCTGGCGCAATTACTTGCCAAACACCGAGAGGTGCGGAATCGAATGGACCTACCGCCATTGACCGTCGAGCAAGTCCTCGCATGGGCGGACGCAGCATTCCAACGAACAGGCAAATGGCCCAAGCAGTATTCTGGCCCCATCGCAGAAAGCCCTGGAGATACATGGGCGGGCGTAAACAGCGCTCTCAAGGTAGGCTCCCGTGAGCTTCCGGGCGGTTGTTCGTTGGCTCAACTGTTGTCTCAACGGCGAGGGGTACGTAATCACGCAGATCTTCCGCCGCTTTCCACGGGACAAATCCTTGCCTGGGCTGACGCTCACCATCAACGCAATGGCCATTGGCCCAAACCGAACTCAGGTGATATCCCCGAAGCGCCAGGGGAGACGTGGAGCAAGGTTAGGAGCGCTCTCTCCAATGGCTTAAGGGGCCTAGAGGGTGGACTGACTCTCGCCAAGTTGCTTCAAGAGCAGCGAGGCGTGCGTAACCGAGGGGATCTTCCGCCGTTAACCGAAGAACAGATCCTTGCGTGGGCCGAGGCGCACCATTATCGGACAGGGCAATGGCCGAGGAAGGATTCGGGGCCGATTCACGACGCACCTCGCGAAACATGGAATAGTGTCCATATTGCTCTCCTGAGAGGCCGACGTGGACTTGCGGGCGGTTCCTCGTTGGCCCGCCTCATCCAACAAAATCACGGGAGTGTTCCATTATAATTGCGTGCGGATGTTCTCTGCTTCCGAAGGGATGCTCTGTGCTACGGCGGAAGCATTCCGCCCCGAATTGTGCCGCCCGCTAATCCTCTCTGCCAGTCCCCTCGGTAAATGATCCTAATCATGGCATCAATTGCTGGCTCGTAGGGCTCGTAGTTACCCTCCTTGAACAGAATAAAGATGGGGCAATGTCCACATAGGTTGTAGTTATAAAGCGGTTCATTCTGCATCCACTCGGGACCACGTCGTCCTTTCGGGTCCGGGTCTTGAATGACGATTCCCATCACATCCTGTTCGCAAAGGGATCCCCTTGAGCCCTCCCACGCTGGGGCAAGGTACTTCCGGTAACGCAGTTGAAGATCCTCCTCGAACTGCTTGATGTCCGTGGTGCTGGTCTTGATTTCGATGATACCTCGGCAGAAGGCCGGGTGTGTGACCAGAAAGCTTCCTTCTCGGATAATCGCTGGCCCAAGGCGTGGGTCGTAGACGATCCCGTCGATTTGCTTCGGGCCGAGTCCGCGCACGGAGGGGTCCTCGGCGGAGTTGTGCGGGTGCAGAGTGCCGTGGGCCAGGAGACAGGGCGCGATCCACTGCTGAACAAACCCGCGCACCAACTCTTCCACAAACTTCCCGGTAAGGTCCGGGTTGCTGCCTTTGGGGACCACGTCATAAAACTGCTGCACTTTCAAGCGCACGGTCTCGAAGAATGCTTTTCTTACCGCTTTCAGGATGTCTTCATTATCCCCCATCCTTCACCCCGCAACAGGTTAGAAAAAGTGTGGCAGGAACCTTTGCTCTCCCCCACCCGGCCCTAGGGATCACTCCTCGGTAAAGTCCCTGAAGCGCCTGCCCAGAGCGATGGTGATGTCCTCGATCAAGTCGATCTAGGGGTCGATCATACCGGCCTCCAAGTTGGTGACCACTTCCCCGCGGCACGCCGACCTTGTCGGCGAGAACCGCCGGGGTCACCCGGCCTCATGCCTCATGGCCCGGATACGTCCGCCGACCCGCTTCCTGGCCCAATCCGGGCACAGGATTGACTAAACTGCCCCCTCCATCTTACGGCATTTCAGATCCCTTTGGAAGGGAGACAGCGTGGCCAAGCGACCCGAAAAGGTGTCAGGAACCGATTTTAGAGGTAGGAAGGGCGAGATCGGTTCCTGACACCTTCTCGGGTCGGCTGGATTCCGGCAGACGCGGGCGGCATCCGCGCGTAGAATGCCTGCATCGAAGCCGCAACAGACTACCGAACCCTTTCGGGCTGGAGAGCCTGTCATGAGCGAAGCAACTATCCAACCGGCCCTCACGGTGCCATTGCCCACCACCGAACCCCCGAAAGGGGAACGGGAATACCAGGCGTTCCTCCGCCTGCTCCCGGAGTTGCTGCCGACGCACCGGGGCAAGTATGTCGCCGTCCACGAGGAACAGGTCATTGACAGCGATGCCGACGAGGTGGGTCTCATCCTCCGCGTCCAGGCACAAGTCGGCTACGTCCCGATCCACGTTGGATTGGTGACGGACCAACCGTTGGTCGTCCGCATTCCCCATTACCGCGAGTACCGGCCGCGAGACCCTTCATGATCCGCTACCACTACGTCGGGGAAGAAAAGGTGCCAGGAACATTGGAAGACCTCCAGTAGACTATTAAGAGGATGCAATGAGGACGTAAAATGGCGCAATTTATCAACATGCGGCTCTCGGGGTGGAAGTCGATCCGGGATACAGAAATCCAACTGCGTCCGCTCAACGTCCTCATCGGAGCGAACGGATCCGGCAAGTCCAACTTGGTCAGTTTTTTCAAGTTGCTGAATGAGATGATCGCCGGCCGGCTCCAGGTGTATGTCGCCACGGCGGGCGGGGCGGATGCACTTCTTCACTACGGCTCGAATCGAACGCCTACCCTCAACGCAAAACTCCGCTTCACCAGCGACCAGGGACAGGTTATGTACTCTTTGGAGTTGGTCCCCGTGGTCGGCAGCAACTCTCTGGTCTTTGGGGAAGAACTGATTGAACTCCAAGATAAGGAGGGGACGCGTCGCCGTGCTCGCCTCGCAGGATTCAGCGAGACACTCCTTCGGGGGGACAATGCCGACGCGCAGGAGAAGGTTCTCCATAGGTGGTTGAGCCGGTGCCGCGTGTTCCACTTCCACGACACCTCGCTCCTCGGGCCGATGCGGCGGGATTGCTTCATCGACGCCAATCGGTTCCTGTATCCAGACGCAGCGAACCTGCCGGCAATGCTGTACCTGTATCGGGAACGCTACCCCACGGCATACCGCCGGATCGTCGCCGCGGTGAAAGCCGTCGCCCCATTTTTCGAGGACTTCGTCCTGGAACCGCTGCGGCTGAACCCGCGGAACATTGCCCTCCACTGGCGTGCGAAGGGGGCCGAGTACGAGTTCGGCCCGCACCAGTTGTCCGATGGCACGCTCCGGGCTGTCGCCTTGTTCACTCTGCTGCTTCAGCCGGAAGAAGACCTGCCGGAATTGATCGTCCTGGACGAACCGGAATTGGGACTTCACCCGGCGGCCCTGGCCGTCCTGGCCGACCTGTTGAAAGCGACCGCCCGGCATAGTCAGTTGTTGATCGCCACCCAGTCCGCGGCGCTGCTCGACCATTTCGAGGTGGACGACATCGTCACTGTCAACCTTCGAGATGGCGGCTCGACGTTCGAGCGGCTGGACCCCGAAGGGCTGAAGCACTGGTTGGAAGAGTACCAGCTCAGCGAACTGTGGGAGCGAAACGTGATCGGAGGAGGGCCGTACTGATGGTCCGGCTCTACTTCTACGTCGAAGGTCAGACGGAGCAGGAGTACGCCGCGCGCGTGCTGAGGCCTCACCTGGCGGGGTTTGGAGTGCAGGTGATGGGGGCGGTGCTGGCTGCGAGCGGGCGGAAGCACGGCCGCGTCTCCCGGGGCGGCGGCAGGCGCTACCAACCGATGCGGAACGATCTCGGGAACCTGCTCCGGCAGGATGCGCATGCCGACGCCCGTTTCACCACCATGTTCGACCTGTATGCGTTGCACGACGGTTTTCCTGGCTGGGACGAGGCCGAGAAACAGCGGCACATCCCCCGTGAGCGCATTCTGACATTGGAGGGGGCATTTGCCGCCGATGTGGGTGACCAGCGGTTCATCCCGCACCTCCAGCTCAACGAGTTCGAGACGATCCTTCTTTGCGAGCCGGGCCACTTCGCCCTGGTGTACGAGGAGAGCGGCGCTGGGATCGCCGCCCTTCGAGACGCGGTCGCCGCGGCGACGTCACCCGAACTGGTCAACGACGGTGCGACCACGGCTCCGTCGAAGCGCATTATCAGTCACTTCCCCCAGTACAGCGGCCAGAAGACGACCGTTGGGGTCGAGTTGGCGCACTGTGTCGGGATCGAAACGACGCGACGCCTTTGCACTCATTTCGACCGTTGGTTGAAGACGCTAGAATCTCTTGGATCCCCGCTCGCTGGGAGCGCCCCAGCCTGAGCGCGTCAACGGAGGCAATCCTCATGCAAACAGCTTTGCGGATGGAGGCCACGGTTCTGCCGGGCCACCGCCTTGAAATCAGCGACCCGGCGTTCCCAGAGGGTGCCAGGGTCGAGGTCATCGTCGTCTTGCCGGAAAAGCCGGAGCCGCGCCGCATTTCCATGCTGGAGTTTCTGGAATCGCTGCCGCCTGGCCCCCGCGCCTTCCCGACCTGGGACGAGTACGAACGGCACCTGCAGGAGGAGAAGGACGCATGGGAGCGCTGAACCTGCCCGCGTCCGGTCTGGTGTATCTCGACGCGAACTCGCTCATCTACACCGTCGAGAAACATCCCGTTTACGGGCCGTTGCTGCAACCCCTGTGGCGGGCCGCTCAGGCCAGGACCATCGAAGTGGTCACAAGCGAGTTGGCACTCATGGAGACGCTGGTTGGCCCGCTCAAGAGCGGCAACACCTTGAAAGGCCCAGGAGAATGACGTCTCTCTCCGACCGCCAGCACGACGCCTTCGACAATCCCGCGAAAATGGCCTGCCGGGAAGGCAACCTCCGCGTCCTGCGCGAGGCCGCCTTTCTCCTCTGGGAAGACGGCGACCGAACCCGGCTGCGCTGCGACTGGTGCGAGTTGATGGGCACCACGGGCTTGCTGACCCTCGACCTGCTCGAAGGCGCAGGCGTCCTGGCACCCGGCGGCTTCGTCGGCATCGACCTCGACCCTGCCCGCATCGACGGCTTCCGGCAATGCCGGCCCGACTTGAAATGGGTCGCCGGCAACCTTTACGAGCAGTTGGAGGCGCCGGAGCTGGCGAACGTCGGCGTCCTCAACCTGGACGAATACGGCGAGGTCGGCAATCGCAGTGCGCAGGTCGATTTCCCTCTCCTCCGGGGACTGGTCAAGCGTGGGTTGGACACCTTCGGGGAGTTCGCCCTTTTCTGGAATCAAGACCTCGATGCGGTGGTGCGCCGGCGCCAGGACCGTGGCCAGGCTCTGCGGCGCCACGCGGACATGGTGTGTGAAGCTCTGAGGGGCTGCTTGCCTCGGCGCGAACTGACCTCCGCGATGTTGCTCCCTGAAGGCGGTGAGAAGGAGATCGACTCCGGCTTTCTGGGTGTCCTTGGCGCCTTCGAGGTTTATCGCGGTTCCGTCCGCGGGCACCGCATGGCCAATCTCCGACTGATTGTGCGGTGAGTCCCAACGGGTCAACAGGGGGCATGAGGGGAGGGCAAGTCCCTCTCCGCCCCTGGCCGTTAGCCTCCCGCGCCGACTGCCTTACCTGCCAGCATCCCGCACCCGCCGTCGATGTCCTGCCCGCCGCTGTAGCGCCGCACGACCGGCATCCCCAGCTCCGCAGTGAGCGCGTCGCGGAAGGCGTTCAGCTCCGCCGCGTCCGGCGGCCGGAAGCGGCCCGTCGGGTCGTTCACGTCGATCAGGTCGAGCAGGATCGGCAGACCGGCCGTCAATTCCGCCAGTTGCCGGGCGTCCTCCGGGCGCGTGTTCACGCCGGCGATCAGCGTCCACGCCAGCGTGACGCGCCGGCCGGTGGCGTCGTGGTATTCGCGCACCGCCTCCATCAATTCGGGCAGCGGGTGCGTCCCCTCAATGGGCAGCAGGCCGCGGCGGCGCTCGGGATCCGCGGAGGTCAGCGACACGACGAGGCGGTAGGGACGGCGCTCGGCCGTGAAGCGACGGATCATCGGCACGACGCCCACTGTCGAGACGGTGATGGCCTTGGCGTCGATGGCCAGGCCGCACGGCTCGGACAGCACGCGCGCGGCGCGCATCACGCGGTCGTAGTTCAGCATCGGCTCGCCCATGCCCATGAACACGACGCCGCGCACCGGGTGCGGCGAGTCGGCCCGCACCTGCATCACCTGATCGACGATCTCCCACGACGCCAGGTTGCGCCGGAAGCCCAGGCGTGCCGTGGCGCAGAAGGCGCAGCCCAGCGCACAGCCCACCTGCGCGCTGACGCAGACGACGTACTTCGGATCCTCCGGCCGGTGCAGCAGGGGGATGCGCACGGACTCGAACGGCTCGGCGCCGTCGCCGCGGAAGAGGTACTTCGTGAAGCCGTCGGTCGGCGACACCGCCCGGTCGAGCAGCGTCAGGCGCGGGATGACAGTCGCCTGGCGGACGCGCTCCAGGAGGCGCCGCGACACCTCGGGCATGGCGGTGGGGATCTCCGCCGACCCGCCGCGGAGAACGGCGGCCTGCAGGCGCCGCGCGAGGCGGGCGCTGACGCCCAGGTCGGCAAGCCGGGCGTGCAGTTCGTCGGCGGTGCAGTCTTTCAGCAAGACCGGGGCTGGCGTCGGGGGCATGTGCGGCCTCATTCGCGGGGCGGGACGATCCGGGGCAGACTTTGCGCCTCCTGCTGTTATACAGGCGCGGCGCCCGATCGTTCCTTGCGGCGAGTACCGCGGGGGCTACAATTGGGCCTAAGAGGTCAAGACAACCCGCCGCCTTGAAGCCCTCCACCCGAGACACCCTCCCCCATGAGAAACCTCGCACTGCTCGCGTGTGGCCTGGTCGTGTATTTTGGGCCGAGCACCCCCGCCCAGCAGGCGCCCCCGAAAAGCTGGGGCGGCGCCGCCTGGGTCTGGGACCAGCCCGACGCCAACCAGACACCGCAATCCAACGACCCGCGCTACCTGCGCCGCCCCTTCCAGCTCGCCGCGAAGACCATCGAGGCACAGCTCTGGATCACCGCCGACAACCATTACACCGTCCACGTCAACGGCCACAAGGTCGGCGCCGATGGCGAGTGGAGCACCGTCGAGAAGTACGACGTCGCGAAACACCTCGTCGCGGGCAAGAACGTCCTGGCCATCGAGGCCCGCAACCAGGGCGGCCCCGCCGGCGTCATCGCCCGCCTCCACGTCAAGACGGCCGACGGGAAATCCCTCTTCATCGTCACCGACGGCCAGACGAAGATCACCCAGGGCGCGCCGAAGGGTTGGCAGGCCGTCGATTTCGATGATTCGACCTGGTTCGCGGCGGTCGTGCTCGGTGACGCCACCATCGGACCGTGGAACGTCGGCGGCGCGGCCGCCCCGAAGGGCCACGGCTACGACGCCGACGCCGTGGACCCCAGCGTCAAGACCCGCCTGTCCGCCGCGGAGCAGCTCAAACACTTCGTCGTCCCCGAGGGCTTCGCGGTCGAGCTGGTCGCCGCCGATCCGCTCGTCATCAACCCCATCACGCTCGCCACGGACGAGAAGGGCCGCCTCTATGTCAGCGAAAGCCACACCTACCACTACGGCCCGCCCGGCTCGCCGATCAAGCCGTACGCCAACCCGGTCGTCCGCCTCGACCCGACGCCCGACGGCAAGGGCCTGAAGCGCACGCTCGTCGCCGACGGCTTCGCCGACCCCGTCATGGGCATCGCCATCCGGGACGGCAAACTATGGCTGACCGCGAACAACTACCTGTACCGCTACGACCTGACCGAGGAGGGCAAGGCGGTCAACAAGACGACCGTGCTCGTCGATAAGAACAAGGCGTGGAACCCGTTCGGCATGTTCGTGCTGGAGTGGGGCCCCGACGGCCTGCTGTACATGAGCGTCGGCGACCACGTCATCGACATCCACGGCCCCGACGGCAAAATCGGCGGGCGGCGCAACAGCGGCATCGTGATGCGCATGAACGCCGACGGCACGAAGATGCAGCGCCTCGTCCACGGCCTGCGCGTGCCGTACTCCTTCGAGTACGACCCGTTCGGCCAGCTCTGGCTACTGTCGAACGGCGAGGGCAACCCGAACCGCTTCCTGCGCGTGCTCGACGGGGTCGATTACCACTGCTACAGCCGGCCGGGCGTGGACAACAACTGGCTGGCGGGCAACCACCCGCTGGCGCCCCCCTGCGCCGAGCTGCACCGCGGCGCCAACACGCAGCTGATGCGCTACTACGGGGCCGCCTTTCCGGAGCGGTACCAGGGCAATTTGCTCCTCGACAACTGGGGGGCGCACGGCTTCGCGGGGCCGAACCGCGGCGTCTTCCGTTTCGTGCCCGACGAGCGCAACAACATCGTCAAGAAGGAGCCGCTGCTGAGCTGCACCGACCCGCACTTCCGGCCCAGCCACATCCTCCTCGATCCGGACGGGAACTTGCTCGTCGCCGACTGGTACGGCCGCGACGACGAGAGCGACATGACGGGCCGCATCTGGCGGCTGAAGTACGTCGGCAAGGACCGGCCGCAGGTGACGCACCGCCTCGACAGCCCGGAGTGGGCGAAGGACGAGTACGCAGTGAGCGCTCTGGGTTCGCCGCACCACCTGGTCCGCGAGAAGGCGACGAAGGCACTCCTCGAGCGCGGCGAAAAGATAGTGCCCCTGTTGAGCGCGCAGGCAGCGTCGGCGAAGGAACCGCTCGGCGCGGCTCACGCCCTTTGGGCGCTGCTGCGCCTCGATACGGCGGCGTCGAAGGCCGCCATTGGCGCGGGCGCCCGGCACCCGGACTGGAAGGTGCGCCGCCTGGCGGTGAACATCCTGCGGCGCTACGGCGTCCCCACGGCCGCCGAGGTCGCCGGGCAGCTGGGCAAGGACAGCGACCCCGCGGTGCGCATGGAGGCGGCCCTTGCTCTGCCGAGTTCCGCCGAGGTGCGATCCGCCCTCATCGAGGCGCTGAACCACGGCGCGGCCGGCGACGAGCACCTGCGCTATGAGGCCGCCTGGCACCTGGCGAAGAACGCCGATGCGGCCGCGTTCTCCAAGCTCCTCGGCTCCCCCGAGGCGGACGTGCGCCTGGCCGGCCTGATCGCCATCGACGTCGCCTGTCACGAGGCATTCCCGACCAAGTCTCTCGCCCTGGCAGCCCTGGGGAAAGCCCTCGAAAACCCGGGCAAGGTCGATCACGGCTTGCTGCTGACGCTCGTGCAGTTGAACGGGGATACGTCGCTGGTGCCGGCGCTGGAGAAGCTGGTCGCCCGCGAGGATCTGCCCGCCGCCACGACCGCGAAGGCCATCCTCGTCCTCAAGGCGAAGGCCGGCGGCCTGTCCAAGGGCCTGAGCGCCGCGGCGGGCAAGCGCCTCATCGCGGCGGTCGAGAAGGGCGCCCTCAGCATCGCCAGTCCCGCCGACCAACTCACCATCTTCGAGTTCCTCGAAGCGGAAGGGCCGACGCCGTTCGCGCTGAAACAGATCGGCGGCCAACTCCGCTCCGGCCAGCCGGCCCTGCGTGAGGCGGCGCACGCCCTGGCCCGCAAGTTCGGCGCGAAGAGCGCCCCACTCGTCGCCCCGCTCTGGGCCGCCGTCCTCGCCCCGAAGGCGAAGTTCGAGGAAACCGTCGAGGCCCTCGCCACCCTCGCCCGCATCGAGGCGCCGCCGCGGAAAGAGAACTGGGAAAAGCTGCTCGATCACGCCGATCCGCTGGTACGGGCCGAGGCGGTGCGCTGGTGGCGCGGCTTCAAGGACCAGCCGCAGCTGGTAGACCTTCTTCTCCGCCGCACCCCCGAACTGGCGAAGAAGGACGCGGACCTGAAGGACGACCTGGGCGCCGTCCTGCGCCACCTCGGCCGCGACGGCGCAGTGGTCAAGGGGCTGGGCCTGGTCGGGACCGAAAAGGACAAGGCAGCGCTGACATGGTACGCCCTCACCACGGTCGGCGGACTGTCGAAGGGTGAGCGGCAGAAGCGGGCGCTGCTGGGGCGGCAGGTGTTCGACCGCAGCGGCTGCACGAAGTGCCACACCACCGCGACGCAGACAACCCTCCTCGCTCCATCGCTCAAGGGCATCGCGGCGCAGAAGGTCGATTACCTGATCGAGTCCGTGCTGTTCCCGTCGAAGATCATCAAGACCGGCTTCGAGTCCGAGACGGTCGTGACGAAGGACGGCAAGCAGCTGGTGGGCCTGGTCAAGGACGAGGGGGCGTCGCTGCGCGTGCTGAACCTCGACCAGGACGTGCGCGTCGCGAAGGCCGACGTCGAAAGCCGGACGGTGTCGCGCGTGTCGGTGATGCCCGAAGGGCAGGAGGCCCAGCTGAGCCGGCGCGAGTTCGTGGACCTGATCGCGTACCTGGCGACGCTGAAATGAGCGCCAGGTTCGTGGGCGGCCGGATGGCATGCTTCGGGGTTGAGCGGACAGCCGCCTTCCTCTTTCATCGATGCCCTTCTCCGCGAGTTCCTTGCGGGAGACGAATCGTAGAGCCCGTTCCAGGTCGCCTGGGTATAATGGGATTTCAGGCGTATCGTCGGCGAGGGGGTGGCGCAAGCGCCGCGGAGTATCGACAATACGCTCGCGATCGGGTGTCTCTGTGAGCAAAGAAGATATTGGGGAGCGTGGACAATGGCGCTTTTGCTACCTGATGACAGACCTCTGCGGTCGTGCTGATCCTTACTTCCGCCCTCGCTTCCTGGGGGACAAATACCCGACCTTCGACTACATCGTCGAACTCGTGGATCACCCGGAGTACTTTTTCTTCGGCCAGGTGAAGGGCACGACGCAGGGATATACAAAGGACCCCGTACGTCTGAAAGTTCAAGTTTCACAAGAGGACATCGACCGGATGGTCGCCATCCCAGCACCCACTTACATCGTCGGTATCGACGTGGAAGGGGGAGACGGGTTCCTCCTCTCGGTGAATGAGCCTCGCGGGCACGTGGCCAGCTTGACAACTCAGTTCAGAATTGGTTGTGACGTCCTTCGCGAGCTGCGCGATGAAGTTCGCGACTTCTGGGCAAGCCGTGACATGGCGCTCACCGGTTCGCGCTTTCGGGAATAGGAGCCGAGCATGCCAAACGATCAGGTCGCGTGGTTCGTCACGGAGAGAAGCGAGGCCCTCGCCGGCTGGCTCCTGACCGCCAGGAAGGACGTGAAGGTCCGGAGCGAACGGAAGACCGACGGCGGGGTGGATTTCCTATTGGAGGTCAGCCAGGACGATAAGCCCTCGATGAGGCTGTTCGTTGTTCAGGTCAGAGGGACTACCTCGTCTGAAAGAGCGGAATGGATGGCTTCCGTCAACCACCTTTTTCAGTCCAGTCACGGGCCATTTTACACGCCGGCCTGCGTCCTTGTTGTCAACGTGCGGGACAACAAGGCCTTCTACGCGTGGGCCGCGGAACCACGTGTCCGCGATGGAGAAGTCGAGTTGCACTTCGACACTTCACCGCAGTTCCGGGACCTCACCCCCGCCTCAGTGGACGAGATTGTTGGGTGCGTTAACGCGTGGTATGACGCTCTCCCTGCGGTATTCATGGAAAAAAGGGCGTAACGCAACGAACTGCTTCCCCTTTCCGCCCCCAAGAGAAAGAGGTGGGCCATGAGATTTGACTTCATCGCATTTTCTCTACTACTGGTACTACTGTCAGGGTGCTACAGTGGTGTTAACCAACATGAGACATATTCGGCAGTATGGCGATTTAGCCTTTTTCAGTTCTCGTATATGTCGTTCTTAATTGGGGTGTTTGTCGCCGGGGGATGTTTTGCTCTGGGGAAGGGGATTGATTCTTTCTTTTCCTCATCGAAAAACAGATTTCGTAACCTTCTGTGCTTTATCGGTGTAATTCTCACACTATATCTGTCGTACAAGGTAACAAGAAAGGAAGTTGTTTTTGATTCTACAGCCGTTCATTTTAGGACTAGCATTTGGGATGAGGAGCATATCCCGTACGCTGACATTGTAGACGTACATACGGGCGTGGTTTCATCAGGCAGATCAGGCGGTGGTTCGTGGCATTCGGTCATAATAAGAACAAAGAAATCAAAAAACATTGTTGCCATTGAGGACCAAGGAGGAATCTGGTCCGGGGAGCTACTTTCTCAATTCAGATTACATCTCGATCCAAAAACAGTACGCAATTGACGGAATGCGGGTAGAAAGGGGGGGGAATGGTGACGTTCTACACATCCCCTTCTGCTATAATCGGTTGTGGCGCAATTCCGGCGTCGGGCCGGGGCTCCTTCGGCGGCCGGCCGCACCCCCGCGGCCCTGACCGCCCCCCCGCCTGCGCCAGCCGCCGGCGGAAGCCCGCGTCCCCCACCGCGCAGTCCCCCCGCAGAAGGGAGAGGAATCCGCGAGCGGTCCGACCGATCTGTTCGGCCAGCCGATGGAGCCAAAGCAGGGGGGCCTTTTCTGAGCCGTGACGGTCACGCAGTCCCCACGGCGTCTTCGGCCTGCTGGCCCGCCTCATCGCCCCCGAGTGGCTCGATGGCCTCGGCCTCCATCTTCGACCGATGAGTCAGGCGGCTCGTTTCCAGCAACCCGGACACCTTCACCCTGCGGTCGAGTAGTTCCTTGGCCGTGTCTGCCAGGGCGTTAGGGTACTCGCACGGCAGGTCGGCCTGATCGCCGGGGCGTTCGCGGAGAACGAACGTCTGGGCATCGAGGTCGATCTGCCGGATCACTCCCTCGGCCTCGGTGAACCTGCGGCCGGCAGCGAGTCGTTCCATCTCCTGATGCACCTTGCGGCGGGACTGTCTGGTGAGCGTGGCCCGGCGCGGCGGCTGCGCCGGGCCTTCGGATCGGCGTCGGTAGGCGATCCGTTCCACCGGCCCAGTCTGCGGCGGCAGCAACCGGGCGATCACCCCCAGCACAGACAACCGGGTGGAAGGAGGCAGACGTTCCAGAAACGGCGAGATGGCCTCTTCTTCCCGCGCCGCCCATTCCAGCCCGTCGAACAGCGTCGTGACGGCGTCGTTGAGGAGGTGACGCTCGTCCTCGGCGAACAGTCCGGTGCCGGTCGGGAAGTCGAGATAAGCCTGCACACTCCCCGGCCCCAGTCCCACCAACGACAGGTCACAGAGCCGCTCGATCCAGCCGGCCCGCCTGGGGACGCCCGCGGGCTGTCCGTCCGGGTGCAGGACGCCGACCACCGATTGCAGGCCGCGCCGGAAGGTGTCGATGGTACGAGTGATGATCCCCGCCGAGGTATTGCCCAGCGACACCGACTCCCCTTCCAGAGATACGGCCAGGTCGGTGTCGGGACCGATTCCGAGGTAGGCGTCAATATCGGCCCGGATGGACTGAATGAGGTCGATGGTCGACCCGGCGAACAGGCGGTATTGGACCTCGTTGTGGGGCAGGAAGTCGCGGCGGCACGCATCCAGGGCGGCTTCGGCTCGATGAAGCTGCTGGCGGACGACCTCCAACTCGGCGTCGTTCGTGATCACAGCGTTACCCTCACGATCCCTTTCCGCGAATCCGTGGCCCAGCCTTTTTTCCTGAAGCCATTCACGCCATGATGTCGCGGACGACGCGGCCGTGGACGTCGGTCAGGCGGAAATCGCGGCCGCCGTAACGGTACGTCAGGCGCTCGTGGTCCAGCCCCAGCAGGTGCAGGATCGTGGCGTGCAGGTCGTGGATATGCACCCGGTTCTCGACCGCGTACCAGCCGTAATCGTCGGTCGCGCCGTGGCGGAAGCCGCCCTTGACGCCCCCGCCGGCCAGCCACATCGTGAAGCCCTCCGGGTTGTGGTCGCGCCCGTCATTGCCCTCCACCGTCGGCGTCCGCCCGAACTCGCCGCCCCACCAGACCAGCGTGTCGTCGAGCAGGCCGCGCGCCTTCAGATCGCGTAACAAGCCGGCGATCGGCAGGTCCACCTCGCGCGCGTTCTTGGCGTGCCCCTGCCGCAGGTTGCCGTGCTGGTCCCACTGCACATTGGCGTCACTGTGCGTCACCTGGATGAAGCGCACGCCGCGCTCGGCGAAGCGCCGCGCCAGGAGGCACTGCCGGCCGAAGTTCGCGGTGACGGGATCGTCCAGGCCGTACAGCCGCCGCGTCGCCCGGGACTCGCGCGACAGGTCCTCGGCCTCGGGCATCTCGCGCTGCATGCGGAACGCCAGCTCGAAGGAGTTGATGCGCGCCTCCAGGGACGGCTCGGCCCCGGCACGCAGGAGGTGAGCGCGATTCATCTCGGCGAGGCGGTCGAGTTGCAGTCGCTGCACCGCGGACGGCAGGCGGCTGTTGTGGATGTAGCGAACGCGGGCCTGGTCGGCGGGGACGCTGGCGTTGCCCAGCGGCGTGCCCTGGTAGACTGCCGGCAGGAAGGCGGCCCCCCAATTGTTGACGCCGCCGTGGGCGAGCGTTGGGCAGACGGTGAGGAAGCCGGGCAGGTTGCGGTTCTCGGTGCCGAGGCCGTAGGTCACCCACGAGCCGATGCTGGGGCGAACGATATTGTCGCTGCCGGTGTGCAGCTTGAGCACGGCGCCGCCGTGGGCGGGGTTGGTGCCGTGGACGGAGTGGATGAAGCAGATGTCGTCCACGCAGCGGGCGACGTGGGGGAACAGGTCGCTGACCTCGATGCCGCTGGCGCCGTACTTGCGGAAGCGCCACGGCGAGGCGAGGAGGTTGCCGGTGCGGGCGAAGGTGACGCGCGGGCGGGCGAACGGGTAAGGCCGTCCGTGGTCGCGCTGCAGGAGCGGCTTGGGGTCGAAGGTATCGACGTGCGACGGGCCGCCCTTCATGAACAGGAAGATCATGCGCTTCGCCCGCGCCGGGAAGTGCGGCGGGTGCGGGGCGAGTGGGTCGGCGGGGCTGGCGGCGGCGTCTTCGGCCAGCAGCGAGGCCAGCGCCAGGTAGCCGAAGCCCACGGCGCTGCTGCGGAGCAGAGCGCGCCGTGAGAGTGATCCCGATACGGTCATGATTCCCCCTCATGCGCTCCAGTACGCTGACATTCCGGGTCGGTCGAAGGAGGACAGAGGCAGTTCACAGGGGCAGGAAGATGACCTGATCCCTGACATCGTCTTCCGTGTAGCATTCCGCGATCAGCAGGATATCTTCGATCGTCTCGCCGAGGCCCTGGCGGGCGTTCAAGGCCACGACCCCGGGCAGTGCCGCCCCCGTTTTGACGCGCTCGTAAGCGTGGCCGACCATCGTCCGCCGGTCCTGGGTCAGCAGGACACGGCCGTCGCTCGCCGCCCACGCCAGGATCGTGGGATCGTCAGCCGTCCGCAGCCCGACCTCCTGAACCCTCACGAGGTCGAGTTCCGGGTTGCGGCGGCGCAGGCCCCGGATGACGTCGCCGTGGACGTCGGCGTCACTACCCAGCTTCAGCATGGTTTTCCTGCTGTCGGCGGCGTCGCTCCAGCAACTCCTCCTTGGTCGGGCGGGGCGGCTGACTCGCCTCGATCAACTCGCGCAGCTGAGCCGCCTCTTCCTCCCGGCGGCGCAGGTACGCCTGCACCTCCGCGCGATGGCGGAGGTAGTAGGCGATGGCCCCGAAAACGTCCGCCAGGTCGAGCGTATCATAGGCCCGGACGATACCCTCCGGCTCCATCCCACTCTCGTAGGCCTGGACGAGAACGTCCAGAGTGACGCGACTGGCGCCGACGCGGACGGCGCCCGCCCCGTCTACGCGCAGGGGGGGAGGGTCGGTGTGAAGGGCCAGCGTCTGGGCCGGCTGCCCTTCAGCCGACGTTGTCCCAGCTAATACTTGCGTTTGTTCGTTCATCGCTGTCTCTCCTGGAGTCCTGGGCGTACGGTTGCTCCGCCTCATCTCGACGGCCTGTTACTATCCTACACGGCGGTACATTCGGCGCCGTCTACCGGACGTAGATAAACTCATTCGCCGACACCACGACCTGACATGCGCCGGCCCACGCCCGCACTCGCCGCTGCCCAGCGTCCGGCTCGCGATCCCGCAGCGCCGCTTCGACCTCGCGCACCAGCGACAGCATCCCCGCCGTCTCCGAACCCGTCACCTCCCGGCCGTATGCCGTCCGGTAAAGCAGGCGGACGCGCCCCACGTCATCCAGCGTCCGGTCCTTCAGCAGCCCCTGCGCCAGGTGCTCGCAGAGCTGCGCCACCCAATCACTGTTCATCAAGAACAGGGCCTGCGGCGCCACCGTCGTCGTCGCTCGGTCGCCGTTCGGCACCGCCGGGTCCGGGAAGTCGAAGAGCTGGAACACGTCATAGACGTTGTTGCGGATCACGGGCAGGTAGAGCGAGCGCCGCCGGCTATCATAGCGCGTCGCGTCCTTCGAGGTGTGGTCGAACAGGTACGCCCGGTTCTTGACGTGCAGCAGCGAGCCGCCCATCGTTCGGTCGAGCGCTCCGCTCACCGCCAGCAGCGCGTCGCGAATCGCCTCCGCCTCCAGTCGCCGCACGCCGGCCCGACCGTGCAGCCGGTTCTCCGGGTCCAGTTCCGCCGCCCGCGCGTCCCCGTTCGCACTCAGCTGGTAAGTGCGAGAGAGCATGACGAGGCGGTGCAGCGCCTTGACCGACCAGCCGCTCGCCACGAACCGCCGGGCCAGCCAATCGAGCAGGGCCTGGTTGTCCGCCCGCTCGCCCAGGCGGCCGAAGTTGTCCGTCGTCCGCACGATCCCCTGCCCGAAGTGCCAGCGCCAGACGCGATTCACCATCACGCGGGCGGTCAGCGGGTGGTCCGGCCGCACCAGCCAGCGGGCCACTTCCAGCCGGCCGCTCTGCCGGGCGCCGAACGAGGGCGGTTGCGAGCCGGCCAGGACCGTGGGGACGTGCCGGGGGACCACCGGCCCCAGCTTCAGAGGATTGCCGCGGATGTGCAGGGCGACATCGGCCACGGTGCCCTCGGTTACCCCCAGGGCGCTGGGGATCTCTCCCTTCGCGCCCTTCTCGGAGGTCAGAGGGTTCTCGTGCCAGCGCGCGATCTTCTTGAAGTGCTCCATGGTCCGGGTGCTCCTGAACACGCCGGCCAGGCCGTAATAGTCCTTCTGCGAGATGGGGTCGAACTTGTGGTCGTGGCAGCGGGCACAGCCGACCGTCAGCCCCAGCACCGTCCGGCCGACGGTGTCGAGCTGCTCGTCGATGATGTCCGCCTCCATCTTCTTCTCGTCCACCTCGGCCAGCACCTTCGGCCCCAGCGCCAGGAACCCCGTGGCGATCAGGCGTTCCTGGCGTACGGCCGCGTCCGGCGCCGGCGGCAGCAGGTCGCCGGCCAGTTGTTCGAGGAGAAACTGGTCATAGGGCCTGTCCTCGTTGAAGGCGGCAACGACGTAATCGCGGTAGCGCCAGGCGTTGCCGTAAGCGACGTTCTCGTCCAGGCCGTTCGAGTCGGCGTAGCGCGCGACGTCGAGCCAGTGGCGGCCCCAGCGCTCGCCGTAAGCGGGCGCTGCCAGCAGGCGGTCCACCACCTTCGCGAAGGCGTCGGGCGAGCGGTCGGTGAGGAAAGCGTCGATCTCCTCAGGCGTCGGCGGCAGGCCGGTCAGGTCGAACGTGGCACGGCGGATCAGGGTGCGGGGGTCGGCCGGAGGGGCGGGCCGAAGGCCCTTTTCCTCCAGTTTCGCGAGGAGGAAGCGGTCCAGGTCCGAGCGCGGCCAGGCGGTGTCCTTGACCGCGGGGGGCGGCGGGTCGGTCGGCGGCTGGAACGCCCAGAAATCCTTCGCCTCGGTGTTCCCCTGGCCGACGACCTTCTCTTGCGGGTAGGGCAGCCCCAGTCGAACCCAGCGCGTCAGATCCGCGATCTGGCGGTCCGACAGTTTCCTGTCCGGAGGCATCTTCAACTCGGCGTCCACGTGGCGGACCGCCTTGAGGAGCAGGCTTTTCTCGGGTTGTCCGGGAACGGCGGCCGGCCCCGAGGCGCCGCCCTTGAGGATGGCGTCGCGGGAATCGAGACGCAGGTCCACTCGCTGTTTCTTCGGGCCGTGACACGAATAACAGTGCTCGGCGAGGACGGGGCGGATGCTCGTCTCGAAGAAGCGGACCTGCTCCGCGGAGGGCTGTTTGTCGGCGGCAGAATTCCCCGTCGTACCGCCGAGCCACAGTCCGGCAAGAAGCAAGGCCAGGGGAGTGCGACGCATCGGGGTTGCCTCGGTCGTGGGCGGCCGCGGGAGGGCCAGCGGCGCGGGTGGGGGGAGCCGTGGCCATCGGCCGCGGTCCATGTTTCCATCTTCCGCCTTCGCGGGGGACAAGTCAACGGGCTCGCCGGGCCGCACGCGGTTCTGCGAACCGCGGCTAAACGAATGGCCGTCGCCGCCGTAGAACGATTCCGCACGGTGCGTGCGTGAACCCGAAGATTCTCGGAGGTCTGCGATGTCCGACAAAAAGCCCCTCGCTGGTCAGGTCGCGTGGGTGACCGGCTCGTCCCGCGGACTGGGCCGCGTGATGGCCACCAAACTCTGCGAGCTGGGGGCCGCCGTGGCCGTCCACGGCACCCGCTCCGATTCGCCGCGCTCCTTCGGCGAGGGCGAGTCGATGGAGCAGGTGGCCCGCGACGTGGCGGCGGTGGCCGGCGGCAAGACCATGCCCATCTGGGGCGACGTCACCGACGAGGCCGAGGTGAAGCGCATGGCCGAGGCGATTCGCAGCCGCCTCGGCCCCATCGAGATCCTCGTGACCAACGCGGGCGGCGACATCGGCGCCGGCGGCACCGGCGTCGGCCGCGGCGGCCGGCCCAGCCCCGACGACTGCGTCGGCGTCCCCCTCGCCGACATCCGCGCCGTCCTCGACCGCAACCTCCTCTCCTGCATCCTCTGCTGCCGTGCGGTCGCCCCGGAGATGATGGCACGCCAGCGCGGCCGCATCATCACCATCGGCTCGATCGCCGGCTGCTACGGTCGCGACGACGGCGCCATCTACGCAGTCGCCAAGGCGGCAGTCCACGAGTACACGCGCTGCCTGGCGACGCAGCTGCGGCCCTACAACGTGCCCGTCAACTGCATCGCCCCGGGCGGCACGGTCACGAACCGCTTCCTCGTCATCCACGAGATCGAGCAGGACAAGCTGATCGAGGAGGGCACGCTGGTCCGCTACGGCCGGCCGCACGAGGTCGCCGCCACGGTGGCGTTCCTCGCGTCCGAGGGCGGCCAGTTCATCAGCGGCCAGGTGATCCGCGTCGATGGCGGCTCGCAGTGCTTCCCGGCGTGAGTCCATCGGTGGTGACAAATAACACGCCGGGATCGTGGCCGACTCGCTCCGCGAGTCGGGGTTGTCCCCGACTCGCGGAGCGAGTCGGCCACGATCGCCGAAGAAGGAGGGGCCGATGCGCCTGTTGAGCGTGGGCCTGGTCCACGAGACGAACACGTTCGCCACCCGACCGACGCGCCTCGCCGACTTCATCGAGGCCAGCGGCGGCGACCCGGACTTCCCCGCGGCGCGCATCGCCGAGCGCTTCGCCGGCACGGGCACCATCCACGGCGGCTACTTCGAGGCCGCCGCCGCCCACGGCGTCACCCTCGAACCCCTGTTTCACGCCGAGGCGGTGCCGGGCGGCGTCGTCGAGCAGTCGGCCTACGAGGCGCTGAAGGGCGAGTTGCTGGGGCGACTGCGACGGGCGCTGCCCGCGGACGGCGTGCTGCTCGACCTGCACGGCGCCATGGTCACCGAGGCCCACGAGGACGCCGAGGGCGACCTCGCCGAGGCGGTGCGGCGGCTGGTTGGGCCGACCGTCCCCGTGGTCATGACGCTCGACCTGCACGCGAACATCGCCGCCCGTATGGCCGAACACGTCAACGTCATCATCGGCTTCGACACCTACCCGCACTGCGACATGCGCGAGCGCGGCGTCGAGGCGGTCGAGCTGCTCGTCCACACGATCAGGGGCGAGGTGCGGCCGGTCACGGCCTTCGAGCAGCTGCCGCTCATCACCATGCCGCCGCGGCAGTGTACGCTGCGCGAGCCGATGCAGAGCATCCGCGCGCGCCTGCACGAGCTGGAGCGGCAGCCGGGCGTGCTGACCGCGACGCTGGCGTGCGGCTTCCCCTTCGCCGACATCCGCGACGCGGGCGTTTCGGTCGTCGTGGTCGGCGACGGCGACGCGGCGCTGGCGCGGTCGAAGGCGCGCGCGTTCGCCCAGTACGTCTTCGGGCGGCGCGACGAGTTCGCGTGCGAGCTGACGCCGGTCCGCGAGGCCATCCGCTACGCCCGCGAGGAGGCGCGCGGGCCGGTCGTGCTGGCGGACGGCTCCGACAACCCCGGCGGCGGCGCCCCCTGCGACGGCACCGTGATCTTGCGCGAACTGCTCGAGTGCGGCATGGCGGACGCGGTTGTCGGCGTGCTGGCGGACCCGGAGACGGTGGCGCAGGCGCACCGCGCCGGCGTCGGTCAAACCCTCGACGCGGTCATCGGCGGCAAGACCGACCGCCTGCACGGTGAGCCGGTCCGGGCGCGGGCCTACGTGCGCGTGCTCGGCGACGGCGAATTCACGTTCCGCGGGCCGATGGGCACCGGCGTCAAGGGCCACCTCGGTCGCATGGCGGTCCTGGTCCTCGGCGGCGTGGAGGTGGTCGTCGCCGAGCGCCGCTCGCAGCTGCGCGACCTGGAGATGCTGCGCTGCGTGGGAGTCGAGCCGACGCACAAGAAGCTGATCGCGGTGAAGTCGGCGGTCCACTTCCGCGCCGACTTCACCGCGATCGCCGACCGCATCTTCGACGCCGACACGCCGGGCGTTCACCGCCCGGACTTCGCGCGCTTCACCTACCGCAAGCTGCGCCGCCCCATCTATCCGCTGGACCCGGTCGGCTGAACGGCGCGAGCGTTTCACGTCTCCTTCGTGGAGGCGGCGAGGAGGAGTTCGACGGCCTCGCGGCCGGTCATGCCGATCTGGATGCCGAGGGCGCGCGCCTGCGGCGTCGCATCGACGATCTTCGCGTCGAACAGGTCTTCCGGGTTGACGAGCGGGTGCTGCGGCGTGCCGCGCGCGATGGCGACGGCCTGGCCGAACTCCGCGGCGGTCTTGACGTCGTAGATGCCGCAGCCGACCAGTCCCGCCTCGGTGAGGATGGTGCAGTACTGGCCCTTGCGCCAGCGGTTGCTGATGCCGACGGCACAGCCGTTCTCGAATTGGAGTGGTCGGGAGATCGTGCGCGGGAGCGGTTCGTTCATGGGGATCTCCGAGGGAAATTGAGGTGCGATCCGTGGGCTTGCAAGCAAAAAGGGCTGGCTCACGCGGCGGCAGCGCCGGTGAGCCAGCCCTCGTCCTGGCAGCGTGGCAGGAACCGTCTCCTTACGCGAACAGCTCGCGGACCGGCGTCGCGCCGCGGTCGGCGACCCGCACCGGCCGGCCGATCGGCGTGTTGTTCATCTTCGTGTAGTCGATGCCGAGCGCCCGGCAGACCGTCGCCATGAAGTCGATCGCCGACACCGGCCGCTCCTGCACCACGGCGCCCTCGGCGTCGGTCCGGCCGATCACCTGACCGCCACGGATGCCGCCGCCCATCAGCACCGTGCTCCACGCCCGCGGGTAGTGGTCGCGGCCCGGCTGCGCCCCGCGCTGGTTGATGCGCGGCGTGCGGCCGAACTCGCCCATCCAGATCACCAGCGTGCTGTCCAGCAGGCCGCGGTCGCGCAGGTCGGTGATCAGCGTGCTCATCGCCGGATCCACCTGCTCCGACAGCGAGCGCACCCGCGCGAAGTTGTTCTGGTGCGTGTCCCAGCCGCCCAGCGTCACCTCGACGAACGACACGCCGGACTCGATCAGGCGGCGGGCCAGGAGGCAGCCCTCGCCGAAGCGGCCGCTGCCGTAGCGCGCCCGCGAACTGGCCGGCTCCTGCGCGATGTCGAAGGCGCGGGCACCGCGGTCCTGCATCAGCGTCACCGCCCGCTGGTAGGTCGTCCGGTGGGCGTTGCCCAGGTCGTTGCCGTACGTTCGGTTGAAGCCGGCTTCCATGTCCTCCAGGAGGCCCATGCGGCTGCTGAACTGGCCCGCGGAGACGGCGGCACGCAGGTTATCGACGCCACGGGCCGCGTCGTTGACGATCAGCGGCTGATGGCGCGGCCCGAGGAAGCCGGCGCCGTAGCTGCGGGTGCCGACCGACACGAAGTTCGGCAGCGGGTTGTCCTGCCGGCCGATCTCCTTGGAGACGATGGCGCCGAGGCTGGGGTAGACCAGGCCGCCGACGCCTTCCTTGTAGCCGGTGTGCAGGTAATACTTGGCCCGGCCGTGGGAGCCCTCACCGGTGCTCATGCTGCGGAGGATCGCCCCGTGGTTCATCAGGCGGGCGAGCCGCGGGAAGTGTTCGCTGATCTGGATGCCGGGCACCGAGGTCGCGATCGGGCGGTACGGGCCGCCCTGGGCGGTGCCGGGCTTGAGGTCGAAGGTGTCCTTGTGGCTCGGGCCGCCGTCCATCCACAGCAGGATGCACGATTTGTGACGGACGCGCGTCTCGGCGGCGCGCGCGGCCAGGACGGGCAGCCAGCCGGACAGCGAGGCGCCCAGAGCGCCGGCCGCGGACAGTTTGAGGACGTCACGGCGGGACAGGTCAATTCCAGGGGTCCAGTTCGCCATCGGTCGTACTCCTTCAGGAGTCAGAGGTCAGGAGTTAGAGGAAGAGGCCCACGGGGCGCGGCCCGTGGGCTCGAGGTTAGTGATTCATGGCAAATTCGCTGCAGTTCAACAAGGCCCAGACCAGGTCGCTGTAGGCGTTGCGGGCGATGGGTTGCCCGGCGACGTACTGCACGCGGCGCTGCAACTCCTCGGGCGTCGGCCGGCGCGACAGCGTCATCAGGTAGAGCTGTTCGACCACGCGCCGCAGGTCGTTGCCGCCCTTGCCCATCGCGCTGTTCACCACCGCCGTCGTGTTGTTCAGCAGGCCCGAGTTCATCAGCCGCAGCGCCTGCGGGATGCCGGCCTGGTACTCCAGCGGGTCGGCGCCCTCGTCGATGCGGAAGAAGCTGACGAACTGGTCGCGCGGCCCGGTCGGCCCCTTCTTGCCGCCTGCGCCCTTCTTCCTCATGCCCTCGAAGCGGCGGTCCAGCTTGCCGACCACGCTGGTCAACGAGTCGTAGAGCTGCTCCGGCGACATCACGCGGACCGCCATGTGGCTGAACAGCGTGGGGTCCTCCTCGTTGCCGGCGTGCGGCCGGCTGGTCCGCTGGTAGGTCTGACTGTTGACGATCGCCCGGACCAGGTACTTGACGTCGAAGCCGTTCGTCTTGAACTGCTCGGTCAGGGCGGCCAGCAGCTCGGGGTGCGACGCCGGGTTGCCCTCGTGCATGTCGTCCACGGGGTTGACGATGCCGCGGCCGAAGAAGTGCGCCCACGTCCGGTTCACCATCGCCTGGGCGAAGAACGGATTGCTCGACGAGCACAGCCACTTCGCCAGCACCGGGCGGTACGGCGCGGCCGGGTTCAGCTTCGGCTGCTGGGCCTGGAAGAACTTGGCCGGCACGATCTTCGCCGACTCGGGCAGGCCCTTCTTCTTGCCCTTGCGGCCGTCCTCGATGATGCCCGGCGAGATGCCTTTCTTGGCGGCCTGCTGCGGGTTGGCCGTCAGGCGCACCTTCATGAAGAACTGCGCCATGCCCCAGTACTCGGTCTGCTTCCAGCCGGTGAACGGGTGGTTGTGGCACTGGGCGCACTCCAGCCGGACGCCGAGGAAGAGCCGCGTGACCGAGTCGGTGATCTTGTCCACCGTCGGGTTGCCGATGAAGTAGGTCACGGCGCCGTTCTTGTCCTGGTCGCCGCTGGCGGTGACGAGTTCGTAGACGAGCTTGTCCCACGGCTTGTTGTCGTTGAGGCTCTTCGCCATCCAGTCGTGCAGCGGTTGCGACTGGAGCCGGCGGTTGTTCGACTCGCGCGGCACCATGACGTTGGTCCAGTTCTCCGCCAGCGAACGACCGTAACGGCTGTCGGCCAGCAGTTCCTCCACGACGCGGGCGCGCTTGTCGGCGACCTTGCTGTCGAGGAAGGCGACGACCTTGTCGGCGGGCGGGATGACGCCGACCAGGTCGAGGTAGATGCGGCGGAGGAACTCGGCGTCGTCGGCCACGGGCGACGGCTTGACGCTGTCTTCCGCCAGGCGGCGCTGGATCTCCCGGTCGATGATCTGCGCCAGGGCGGGCGCGGTCAGCTTGCTGCCGGCGCCGGGCACGTTGCGAAGCGGCTCGGCGGCCTTGCCCTTGACTGCCGGGGCCTTGGCGGGCACCTTGGCAGGCGCCTGGGCCTGGGCCTCACTGGACGGACCCTGCGTACACAGGATCGCCAGCGCGGAGAGGAGGGACACGCCGACGAGGCCCCTCCAGCGCGTCAGCCGGCCGGCCGGGCGCCGGGCGGCAAGAGGCTCGTGAGCGTTCCTGGCTCTGCGTGATCGTCTCATGTCGGGTTCGCCCCTTTCTGGCAGGCTTCAATGGGGCCACGGTCTGATCACCGTGGAAAACATCGTCTCATGTCTGGGTCGCCCCCTTTTTGGCGGGCTTCAATGGGGCCACGGTCTGATCACCGTGGGAAACTCCCGCGGAGGCATGGGAAGTCTAACCCCACCGTCTCCTGAAAGTTCCGCTCCGCAAAACGGCCGTTGCGCTGCCCGGTCTGATTGACGGATGTATCGTAACTGGTCAAAAGCCCAGTCCAGCCTCCTTCAATATACTGGCCGCAGGTTGGTCTGACACAAGCCCGACGCGCAAGCGAGGGATTCCTCGCTTGCGCGTCGGGGCCTTGGTCACCCACCCGCTGACGCGGCTGTGGATGCGCGCCAGCCGGGTCTGGTCCGGTTCGATGATGCCGACCGCCCGGATGGACATGAGCAGCCGGTCGCGCTCCACCTTGCCGGTGCGTACGCCGATGAGCTGCTGCCGGCCCGGAGAGATCGTCACTACGGAGTAGCCGGGGAGTTTCGAGGCTTCCCCGCCCCCCTGCGGCGTGGCCGGGCCGCCGTGGCCCGCGTGGCTACCTGGACCGGGTCGTGCCCCCTCGTGCGCCGCCGGGTGGCCGGCCAGGTCGTGCAGCCCGAGGGCGTGATACAGCCCCGCCAGCAAGCCGCTCGTGTGCGCGTAGACGGCCCCGCCCCCCAGCCCCACGCCGAGCAGGAGGGCGGCCAGGACGCGTAGCCGAGGGCGCGCGGCGTGACGGTCTGATGTCTTCGTTGTTTCAGTGGTCATGAGAGCCTCCGTGGCCTGAGGTTGGTGTTCACCGGGCCGGGACCGGCACAGCGAGGTCACGCCGGCAGAATCCCCTGGGTCAGGTAGCGCCCGGGGTCGGCCGCGAACTTCTGGCGGCACTCGTCCAGGCAGAAGTAATACGTCCGGTTGAGGTACTCCATGCGGGCGGGGGCCACAGCCTTGTTGACGTGCATGCCACACACGGGGTCGATCACGGTATTTTCGCTCTGGTACTGATCCATGACCTCCACCTGCAAGTAGGTGTCCAAGAATTCGACCAGCCGGTCGTCCACCCAGGCGACCACCTGCTCCTCGTTGACCGCGTCCAGGGGGAAGGCCAGTTGGTCGTTGCTCTTGAACGAGAAGAACACAGGCAGGATCTCCAGGTGGTAATGCACCTGCACGGTCGCGAAGTTGCCGTCGTGGCTGACGGCCATTTCGAGGCGTGCCGTCGCGGGGAAGCGGTCGGTGCGTTCCAGGCCGCACAGGCAGTGGTGGCTCCCCGACGGGTCGCCCTCGGGGAACCGCGCGTTGTCGAAGTGCTCCGCCAGTTTCCGCATGCGTGGGCAGATGACCTGCTGCATCAAGCGGTCGGCCGCCGCCGTGAACTGCCGGTGGAGCCGCTCGAAATCGCCCATCTGCTGCTCCATGTGGGTCTGGCGGAGCTGCCGTCGCTCCTCGGTGAGGGCGAGGCGTTCTCCGATGCGCTGCGCGAACTCGTCGATGCCGGCCATGATGATTTTTCCTCCGTATCGCAGGGCGACAAGAATGTCTCCTCTGAAACTCTAAAAACTACGCCAAGCGCCCGGGAGCCTCACGCAAGAGTCGTGCCGCTTGCTCTCCGAGGGTTAGAAAGAACTGATTAATTTCCACAAGTTGCCGGAGTCAGGCAGGATTTCGAGCCGGTCCCGCCCGGATCCGCCTTCAGTCAAGCCGAACGAGTTCGTTCCCGCAGGTTGCGGACTCCTGTCTCGCTGTGCGTTTGCCCACAGAGTTCGGCGGCTTTCGCCCATCGTCCGAACGTCGAGTCGTCGCGCGTCCACCTGCACTTCCGCCCGGATCGAGGGAAGCGCGTGGTGAGGATCATGCCGGTGTCGGGGCGGGGGCCGGCGTGTTCGCGATAGCGGTCGCCGCAGGCGTCTCCTGCGCCGCCCGCTGTTCCTGCAATTTCAACCAACGAGCGCGGCGAACCCAGTAGAAGCGCACCGGCAGGAAGATGTCGACCACCTCGTCCGCGATCAGCAGTCCTCCCAGCACGGGCAGCGCCATCGCCGAGATGATCTCGCTCCCCACCCCCGTGGCGAACAGCATCGGCGCGATGGCGATGATGGCCACCCCCTCCGTCAGCAGCTTTGGCCGCAGCCGGTGGACCGCCCCCTCGATCACCGCCTCCCGCAGCTCGTCCAGCGACTTGATCTTCTCCAGGCCGCCGCGCTTCTCGATGGCCTCGTGCAGGTAGACGAGCATGATAATCCCCGTCTCCGTCGCCATCCCGAACGCGGCGATGTAGCCCACCCAGACCGCCACGCTGAACGGCTCCGGCGGCGCGTCCCAGCCGTTCTTGAGCTTGGGGAAGATGAACTGGAAGAAGACGCCGCCGGACGCACACTCATCGAGGAGGGAGCGCAGGGCCAGGTCGTTGTGGTCGAAGTCCGTCGCGGCGGCGATCAGGATGTCGTCGCCCTGATTCCCCCTGAGCTGGTCGCTCCCCGTGCCGCCGATCAACAGGTCGCGCCCCCGGCCGCCGATCAGGATGTCGTTGCCATCGCCGCCGATCAGGATGTCGTTGCCATCGCCGCCGATCAGAATGTCGTTGCCGCCGCCGCCCCGCAGGATGGAACCGTGATTGCTGGCGTGCAATTCCGCGTTGATGACGACGTTCGACGCTACCGAGATGTCGTCGCCCGCCTGGCCGTAGACGATGATCCGAGCCACCGCGATGCCGTTCACGGTGTCACTGAACGTCTGGTGGAACTCGCAGCGCTCGGTGGCGCGGTTCTCGATCTCCACGACCAGGCTGTGCGGCCCGCCGTCCTTCTCGACCTCGATCTCATTGTCGTGGGTGCTGCCGCCAATCACCAGGGCCAGAACCGTCCCGCCTTGCAGGTCGGTCTGCACGACCTGGTAATCCACGAACTTGATGTGGATGCTGGTCGTCGCCACCGTGATGGCCTGGTTGTTCATGTTCCCGGTGGTGACATTCACCGTGTACAGCACGTCGGCCTGCGTGTCGGTCAGGCCGCCGCTGTAGGTGTGCTTGACGACCTGCCGGCCCGACCCGTCCGCGGGGCCGGTGACGTTCTGAGTCTGGCCGTCACCCCAGCTAATCGTGTAGCTGACGCCGGCCGCCCGGCAGGGCGGCCGGAAAATGAACTGACACCAATTTCCTCCGTTGAAGGTCGATATCGTCGAGTGCCCTCATGCCGGCACTGAATTGGAAGGGAAGTCAATCTGGGAAGCAGGGGAGACTGCCAAGAAAGATTGCCCCCTCCCTTGCTGAAAGCGTGCGCTCTGAGTTGTAACGGCTTCTGGCCCACGTGTACCGGTCGCCCGTTCCATTCAGCAAATCCGAGGTAAAGGTGCGCCCATAGGTTCGTCAAGCACACGTAGGGCTCGCAGTGGACCGCGAACAAGCACCTGAGCTGGCGTTAGGGATGACACCTCCCCAATGATGGCGGCCTGTTCGCCGAGGGCATGTTGTCTCAGGCAAGCCAGGGCGCGCCCAGCGTCGCCTGCCGCGGCGACAAGAAGGAGTTTCCCCTCGTTGGCTACATAAAGCGGGTCGAGCCCTAGTAGTTCACAGGCGCCGCGAACCGGCTCGGACAAAGGTACGGACGGCTCGTCCAGCACTACCGACAGGCCCGTAGCGTCCCCCACCTCGTGCAGCACAGCCGAGATACCGCCGCGGGTTGGGTCGCGCAGGAAATGAACGTCGATACCGGACTCGAACAAGGATCGCACCAACTCGTGGAGCGGTGCAGTGTCGCTCAGGAGGGTGGATCCAAGGTCCAATCCTTCGCGGGCCGACAAGACGGCGATACCGTGATCGCCGATCGTACCGCTCACGAGCACGCGATCACCAGGCCGGATGCGGTGGGGCCCCAGGTCAATCCCAGGGCGCATCCGCCCGATGCCGGTGGTGTTGACGAAGAGCCCATCGGCCGCGCCCCGAGGCACGACCTTAGTATCGCCCGTGACGATCGGAACCGCGCATACCCTGGCCGCGTCGCGAATGCTGAAGACCACCCGCCGTAGCACTTCCAAAGGCAAGCCCTCTTCGACGATAAGCCCCAGGGACAGGTACAGCGGCTCGGCCCCGCAAACCGCCAAGTCGTTCACCGTTCCGTGTACGGCCAACTTGCCGATGTCGCCGCCGGGGAAGAACAGCGGGCTCACCACGTACCCGTCCGTAGTCATGACCAGGCGGCCGTTGATCGGCGGGAGTACGGCACCGTCGCTCAGGGGCCGGAGGAACTCGTTGTCGAACGCCTCCAGCAAGATCTCGCGGACCAGGCGCCGCGTCATCCGGGCGCCCTCACCGTGGGCCAGCAGGACGCGATCCCCAGCCGGATGAGACAGCGGGCAGGCGACGGGGAGGCCAGCCGCCAAAGGGTTTACCAGTTTAGTCATCGTGAATCCCAACCTCATTGCGTTGGCGTCGCAATGGACTGTCGGTCGCGTACGCGACCATACTTCCAATACGCCGCACAAGCGCCCTCGGTGGACACCATCGGGGCTCCAAGGGGCCGATCCGGGGTACAGAGGGTGCCGAAGGCGGCGCACTCGTCGGGGCGGATCAGGCCTTGCAGGACTTCGCTGCTGCGGCACTCGGGAGGCTCGACTGCCGTGACGGACTCGAGCGCAAAGCGTTTCTCGGCATCGAAATCGTGATAGGCCGCTCGCAGACAGAGACCGCTCCGCGGCAGGACGCCGAGACCGCGCCACGGTCGGTCGCAAACCTCATACACTTCGGCAAGGATGTCTTGCGCCGGCAGGTTCCCGCCCCGCCGGACCGCACGGGCGTACTGGTTTTCGACCTCGTGCCGGCTGCTTTCGAGTTGGCGAACCGTCATCAAGATCCCTTCAAGCAGGTCCACGGGCTCGAAGCCAGTCACGACAATGGGCACACGATAGCGCTCCGCCAAGGCCAGGTAGTCTTCGTAGCCCATTACCGTGCAGACGTGGCCGGCGGCCAAGAACGCCTGGACCCGGTTCGTCGGCGCCGCCAGGATTGCTTCCATGGCGGGAGGAACCAGGACGTGCGCCACCAGCATTGAGAAGTTCCGCAACGCCAAGCGTTTTGCCTGCCGCACCGCCAGCGCGGTCGCGGGTGCCGTGGTCTCAAAGCCGACGGCGAAGAAGACAACCTCACGGCTAGGATTCTCCCCGGCAATGCGCACGGCGTCGAGCGGAGAGTAGACGATGCGAACGTCGCCGCCTTCCGCCCGAACGCGCATCAGGTCACTGGACGAGCCCGGCACGCGGAGCATGTCCCCGAACGAGCAGAAAATCACTCCGGGCCGGGCGGCGATAACCAAGGCCCGGTCAATCTGTTCCAGGGGCGTGACACAAACTGGACAACCCGGACCGTGAACCAATCGCAACCCCTCGGGGACAAGCCGGTCAATGCCGCTGCGGATCAACGTGTGCGTCTGGCCGCCGCAGACTTCCATGACTGTCCACGGGCGTGTCATCGTTGTGCGGATCTGTTCGAGCAGGCGCTCGGCCAGGCGTGGGTCGCGGTATTCGTCCACGTACTTCATGGCGGCGCTCCTTCCGTCCAGCCGTCGCGGTCGCCGATCTCGTTCAAGTAGGCGAATACCCGCTGTGCTTCGATGGGATCGACACGGCTGATGGCGATCCCGGCATGAACAATTACATAGTCCCCCGGCAGGGCGTCGGGCACACAGGCAAGGCACACAGGGCGCCGGATGCCGGCGAATTCCACCACGCCGAACGCCAAATCCTCGGCCGGTTCCGACCGCTCTATTACGAGGCCGGGAACTCCTAGACACATGCTGCACCTCAGTAAGAACTAGCCCAGGCGGCCCCGTGCGGTTAGTGCCATTGCCACAGCCAACTGGCCCGCGGCAAGGCCGCCGTCTCCGGGCGGGATTTGGTTGTGCAAGTACACCCGGCAGTTGACCCGGGCGAGCGCTTCCATGATGCGCTCAGTGAGGAATCGGTTCTGGAAGCAGCCGCCGCTCAACACGACCTCCCGAAGCGGCTGCCTGGATGCCACGGCTGCGGCCCACCAGGCCAGCGCGTTGTGAAAGCGGGCCGCGACTACACCCGCCTCCACGCCGGACGCCAGGTCCGCCAGGATGGCTGACAGCATGGGGCGCCAGTCGCCACGGGGAACGGTGCTGTCGCCGACCATCGGCCCACCCCCGTCTGGCAGCCGAAAGGGTAGCGAATAGGCATCGGTCACGGCCGGATCGGCGACCGCCTCCAGTAAGACCGCCGCTTCGCCTTCGTAAGAGACTTCATGGGCCCCCAGCACCAGGGCGGCCACGGCGTCGAACAGCCGGCCCATGCTGGAAGTCCACGGGGTGTTGATGTTGCGGCGGATCATGGCCGCCAACACCCGGACTTCGCGGGGCCGCAGGCCCAATCGGTGCAAGCCGGCGTCTTGCAACACGGCCTCCTCGCCGCGGAAAAGCCAGAGCAGACCGAACGCCGCCCGGGCGGGATGGCGGATTGCCACTTCCCCTCCGGGGAGCGGAAACGGCAACAGTGACGCCACGCGCTTGAACCCGGTGCATTCGGCTCGCAGAATTTCGCCCCCCCAGATCGTGCCGTCCGATCCATAGCCCGTCCCGTCCCAGGTGAGCGCCAGGACCTCGTGGTCTAGAAGGTTGTTCTCAACCATACACGCTACGGCGTGGGCGTGGTGATGCTGGACCTGGGTGACGGGTTTGTTTTGGGCGAAGGCCCATTGCGTCGTGTAATAGTCCGGATGCAGGTCACAGGCCAGGCCGACTGGCTCGAACTGGTAAAGCCCGGTCAGATCCTGGGCCACCCAATTAAACGTGGATCGGGTATCAGGACTGTCCATGTCACCGACGTGCTGGGCCAGGATGGCTTGCGTGCCGGTCCAGATGGCGAGGGCGTTTTTCTGGTGGCCCCCGGTTGCAAGTACGGGCGGGCAAGCCTTCGCTTGAGCGAGCACCTCTACTGCTGGCAGCGGCAGCGGGGCCAGGCCACGTGCCAGACGTATCGTCACGACCTGGCCGGCGATCGCCCGCACGACCGAGTCGTCAATGCCTCGAACGATCGGCCGGTCATGAACGAGAAACGCATCCGCAACCCCCGCCAGCCGCCGCAGCGCTTCGCGTTCGTCCGTGATGATCGGCTCTTCGCTGCGATTACCACTGGTGGTTACGAGTGGCAGGTCGAGCGCGGCGAGCAGCAGGTGGTGCAAGGGCGTCGTGGGCAGGAACAGGCCGACGGTGCCGACCCGCGGCGCGACCTCGGCGGCCAGTCTTCCCCTGTTCTCCTCGGCGGTGAAACGATCTCGCTGCTGGCTACGTTTCTCCACAAGCACGATCGGGTTTTGCGGCAACTGTAACAGGCGCCGCTCCGCCAGCCCGAGCGTGGCGATCTCCTCAGCGGATTCGATTGACGACACCATGATGGCCAGTGGTTTGCTCGGACGGTTCTTGCGTTGCCGGAGGCGGCAGATCGGTTCCGACTGGTCGGCTCGCACCAAGAGCTGAAACCCGCCCAGCCCCTTGAGGGCCACGACCTGGCCCTGCCGCAGCAACTCCGCGGCGGCGGCGACGGCCGTGTGCGAGTCGGCGATGACCCGTCCCTCCCGATCCCAGAGCCCGACCTGCGGGCCGCACGTCCCACAGGCGTTCGGCTGGGCATGAAACCGGCGGTCGTCCGGAATGTGGTATTCAGCGTCGCACGCCGCACACATCGAGAAGAGGCGCATGGCCGTGGCCGGGCGATCATAGGGCATGGCGCAGAGGATCGAATGGCGCGGCCCGCACGCAGTGCAGTTGGTGAATGGATAAGCCTGGCGGCGGTTCAAGGGATCAAAGATGTCACCCCGGCACTCGGCACAGGTGGCCAGGTCATGGGGCACGCGCACTTGCGGTTGGGCCGATGGATCGCTGGCGTCGATGGCGAAAGAGGATCGGCCCACGGGAGCGGTCGTTTCGCTGGTGAGGCCGTCGATGACTGCGGCCGCCGGGGCCTCGGCAACAAGGCACTCCTGAAACCTCATAAGATCCTCGGGCGCACCTTCCAACTCGATGACGACGCCGGTGACAGCGTTGTATACGCGGCCGCCGAGCCGAAATCGCCGCGCCAATCGAAAGACATAGGGGCGGAAGCCAACTCCTTGCACATGACCGCGCACCAGGACCCGAATGGCTGTGCGGGAGATGCTGGCGCGCGAGCCCTTCCGCACGCTAGCACCATCCGACGGTTGATTCACGAAGGGATTCATTGCGCATCCGTTCTGGCTTCGTCCGGCCCGAGTCGTATGGGACGTTCGGCGTCCGCCGATTCCGAGACCTCAACATCCATGCTTTCCAAGGTCAACTCGTGCAATTCATCGGTCGTCTGGATGTCCAGCCGGGCGGAGTCGGCGATCGTGCCGCGCGCGGCCGCGGTAAAATGTTCGCGCAGGTGGCCCGGCTCGATGTGCGCCAGCGGTCCGAGCTTCAGCCGGACCACGCTCACCCGGTCCGCCCCATTGCGTCGGGCGGTCGCTTCGATTTGAGCCAGCAGCCCGCGCAGCAACGACATTTCGTGCATGGTTCAGTGCTCCTCGCCGACCGGTTCGGGTGAGTTCCCTTCAACGATCAGGCTGCCTTCCAATTCTTCCACAAGGCACCGCACCAACTCCGGCACGGCGGCCATCACGGACTGACTGAGGCCCGGCTGGGGATTCAGGCTTTCGATCTCCATCCCGAAAACGATTACCCGCGGCGGCGCAATCCCGAGGGCCTCAGCGAGGCGGAGAGCCTCGGCTGGCCGCAGGTCATGAGTCGAGCCGGGCCGCAAGGCTTCGACGCGGCTGTCCGGCCACTCGAAGCGGTGAATAGTGCCCGGCCTTCTACCTGCTGCTATGGCATCCACCAGCAGGAGCGTGCCGCGTCCGTCCAACACGTCGAGGATGCGCTGGCCGCCCTCAACTATGTAGACCTCGATTTCCGGTCGCAATCCCGGCCGGTCACGCAAATTCCGGACTACCTCCCATGCCAGGGCATCATCGCCCAGTGGGCTGCCGACGCCGACGACGCGAATGGGACGCGGCCAGTTCATCGCCCCTCCACTTTCAGCTTGAGGAAGTGGGTCGCGCAACTGATGCACGGGTCGTAGTTACGGATGACGTGTTCGGCCTTCAGGGCGGCCTCGTCGTCCGGCAGCTCCACAAGCTTCGGCGCTAGCCTCATCAGGTCGCGCTCCATCTGTAGCTGGTTCTGACTGGTGGGCGGGATGATGGTCGCGCTACGGAGGAGGCCAGCCGCGTCGGTCTCGTAGCGGTGGTACAGGATGCCCCGTGGGGCCTCCGTGATTGCATGGCCGACGCCGTCGCGCGGCAGGTAATCGGCTGCCGGGCGCTGCGGCGGCTGGTACTCGCGGATGAGCCGCAGGGCCTCTTCCACGGCCAGCAACACTTCGAGAGACCGTGCCACAATGCTCGTGTATGGGTTGCGGTTGGGGAAGTGGATGCCCGTGGCCGTTGCGGCTTCACGCACCAGCGCCGGGGCCCGGTCGGCGTTCAGATTCCAGCGCGCCAGCGGCCCCACGAAGTAGGCGCCGCCATCAGCGCCCGAGGGGGTGCGCCGCCTGGACTGTAGTGCGTTGGAATGGGGAACCTGGTACTCCTCGAAGTGTTCCGAATACTCTTCCGGTACGATGTCCAGTCCACGGCTGGAAACGAGGCGCCCCTCGTTCATCGGGTATTCGTCCGGGTGCCGCAGCGCCACGAACTCGTAATCGTCCTCGAAGTCGGGGAAGGGTAGCGTGGCGGACCAGCGCACCGTCTCCAGGGCAGCGTCGCGCGCCCACTTCAACTCCTCCACCAGCCCCGCCATCTCGTCGGCGCGCGGAGCGCGGTAGAAGCCGCCGAGGCGCACGTTGATCGGGTGAACTTCCCGGCCTCCGACCACGTTCACGATGGAGTTACCCGCCTTCTTGATGCGGAGCCCGCGGCGGACAATGTCGGCGTAAGTCGGGCCGGCCTGGGCCATGGCGATCGCGCTCTCGAAACCGAGGAAGTCCGGTGCGTGCAACATGTAAATGTGCAGCGTGTGACTCTCGATCCACTCGCCGCAGTAAAGCAACCGCCGCAGGGCACGCAGCTCCGGGGGCATTACCAGTCGCGGGATACTCTCCAGCGCGTGGACGCTGGACATCTGGTAGGCAACTGGGCAAATGCCGCAGATGCGCGCCGTGATGTCAGGGACCTCCGCCGCCGCCCGGCCTCGCAAGAACGCCTCGTAGAAGCGCGGTGGTTCGTAGATGCGAAGCTCCACCCCTTCCACCTGACCGTCACGAAAGCGGATGGTGAGGGCCCCCTCGCCCTCGACGCGGGCGAGGGCCTGAACGGTGATAGTTCGGGTGGTTTTGTCCGTTGATTCAGTCATGGACCTCACCTTGAAACAAATGCCGGCCCAATGCTCGGTCAGCTATCCGTGGGTTGCTCCGCTCGCTTGGTCACTCCCTCACGGAATCCCGGCGCCCAGGCGTTAAACGTGTGCAGCATGTGGTCGAGCGTTTCCTTCGTGACCCCCATGCCCTGGAACTGGTGAGCCAGCGACTGGACATTTGGCCCTTTTGACGGTCCGAAGCAGCCGTAGCAGCCGCGGTCGTAGCTCGGGCACAGGGCTCCGCAGCCGGCGTGTGTGATTGGCCCGAGGCACGGGATGCCCTGGGCCACCATCACGCAGACGATCCCGGCCCGTTTGCACTCGACGCACACTGCGTGGTTCGGCACGTTGGGCCGGCGTCCGGCCAGGAACGCGGAAATGACCTCCACTAGTTGGTGCTTGTTGATCGGGCAGCCACGCAACTCAAAGTCCACCGGCACGTGCTCGGCGATCGGTGTCGAGGTGGCGAGCGTCTGGATGTATTCCGGCCGGGCGTAGACGATCTGGAGATATTCCCGAACGTGTCCCCAGTTGCGCAAGGCCTGGATGCCGCCGGCTGTGGCGCAGGCGCCGATCGTCACCAGGAACCGACTGCGCTTCCGGACATCCTTGATCTGTTCCAACTGCTCGGGAGAGCTAATGGAGCCCTCGACCAGGGCCAAGTCAAACTCGCCCTCCAGCGGCCGCCGGGTCGCTTCCAGGAAGTAAGCGATCTCGACGGCGCCGGCCAAAGCCAGCAACTCGTCTTCGCAGTCCAGCAAACTGAGTTGGCAGCCGTCGCACGAAGCAAACTTGAAAACGCCGAGGCGAGGCTTGCGCTGCATTGTGTCCATGACCGTGCTCCATCCCAACAGGTCTCACGCCTCCCGGACATCGAAAAACGCCTTGATCCGGTCGTGGCGGAACACCGGGCCGTTCATACAGACGAAGTTCGGACCGAACTGGCAGTGGCCGCAAAAGCCGACAGCACACTGCATGTTCCGTTCGAGCGAAAGGTACAGGCGGTCTGCGGCCACGCCGCGTTTCTCGAACTCGCCCAGGGTGAACCGCATCATCACCTCCGGCCCACACATCATGCCGACAGTGCGTTGGGGGTCGAAATTGATACGCGGAAACAGTGCCGTGACCAGTCCAATCGACTCGCGCCAGGACGGGTCCGCCCGGTCTACGGTGAGCAGCACCTGGAAGTCACCACGGCTTTGCCAGGCTTGCAACTCCTTACGATAGAGCAAGTCGCCGGACGAGCGTGCGCCGTACAGCAAGGCCACGCGACCGTAGTCATCGCGGTGCCGCAGAAGATGGTAAAGTACCGGACGCAAGGGGGCCAGGCCGATGCCGCCGGTGACCAGCACCACGTCGCCGCCCCGGGCTGCCTCCAGCGGCCAACTGCTACCGAACGGGCCACGCATCCCGATGGGGTCACCGGGCCGGAGCTTGGCAAGCCCCCGCGTGACCGAGCCAACGGCGCGGATCGTGTGGACGACCGATCCTGTTTCGGCCGGATCACCGCTCATGGAAATCGGCACCTCCCCGAGGCCAAACCCGTACAGCATGTTGAACTGTCCGGGCAGGAACGAGTAAGTTGTTCCCAGGGCGGTCGGTGGGTCCAGGGCGAGCGTGAACGTGTCGTGCGTCTCCATTCGGAAGTCGCGTACACGAACGACCGTGGGCAGCATCGGGGAGAATTGTTCTCTCGGTTTGTCCAGTGTCGGTGTCACGTTTCGATCCTTGTCATTGGTCTTGCCGTGCATCCTTGCTACTCACTTGTAGATGTCAAGGAGTTGCAGCCGCGTGGCCGCCAGACGGTTCGCGATCACTGCCACAAGTTGTTTGAGCAGGTGATAGCCCAGCTCATGGTCCTGCTCGCATTTCTCTCGCAGCCATTCGGCGTCGAAGGCCAGCCCCTGGACCGGGTCCCCCGCACGGCAGTCGAACTGCCACCGGTGCGGCGGGACCAGCCACGACCAACCGACGATCTCGCCGGGTCCCACTGTTTGGATGGGAACGACTCCGCGGTCGGGGGTATGAAGATCGAGCGCCACGTGGCCCGCCTGAATCAGGTCAAAGGTCTTCGCCGTCTCCCCTTCCTGGGCGAGTAACTCGCCCGGCGCGGCCGTGAAAGGCCGGGCGCCCGAGGCCAGCAACATCCGGTGTCGTTCGCTCAAGCCGCTCAGGAAGGCGTGACTGGCGAATGCACCCAGGACTCCTTGTTCTGTCATTGGCTACTTCCCTCACGCTGGCCGTCCGCCGCCCGGATGGCCGTGATCTCCTCGGTCACGTCGATGCCTACCGGGCACCAGGTGATGCAGCGCCCGCAACCGACACAGCCGGAGACGCCGAACTGGTCAAACCAGGAGGCGAACTTATGGGTGAGCCACTGGCGGTAGCGGCCTCGAATGCTGGGCCGGAAGTTACCGCCATGCACCCCGGCGAATTCGGGGTTGAAGCAGCTATCCCAGCGGCGGACACGCTCCGCGTTTTCCAGGCTCAGGTCGGTGACGTCTTCCACACTGGAGCAAAAACAGGTCGGACATACGAGCGTGCAGTTAGTGCAAGACAGGCAGCGGTCGGCGACATCGTCCCAGCGTGGGTTCTCCTGATTGCGGTGCAAAAGGCCGCGAACCTCGGTGACATCCAGCTTTCGGCCCATTGACCGGGCTGCCGCTTCCACCCGCCTCCCGGCCTCCTCCACTTGTTCTACAGAAGCTTCCGACGGGCTCAACCGATCGATGATGCTCTGCCCGGCAGAGCTTGTAGCGCGGATGACAAAGGCATCGTCCAGCTCGGTCAGCACCAGATCGCAGACGGGCAGTGCGGAAGTCGCGGCAGAACTTGCGGGTGGCGCCAGGGGCAGCGGAATCCTTGCCGCACCGTCGCCGCTGGCTTGCTTGGTGGCGTCTTCGTGCTTCGAGGCCAGCAAGGGAATGCGCTCGGGATTCACGGCCGGCCCGGTGCCCATCGACACGCAGAAGCAGGTGCCGCCGGGATGCTCGCACTCGACCGCGATCAGGAACAAACGCTCGCGCGCCTTGGCATAATACGGATCCGTGAATTGCCCTTCGCGGTTGATGAAAACGCGGTCTTGCACGGCAAGGGCGTGCAGCTCGCAGGCACGCATCCCCAGGAAGGCACGCCGCGGCGGCCCCGGTTCATTGTCGCGGACTTCAAAGCCGGTTGTTGTACGCCGCGCCTGCCAGAGACGCAGCATCGGCGGGAACAGGTATTTCTTCCATGAGTGCGGCCCCACCGCGTAGCCGAAGTAGGCATCATCTTGTCGTTTCTCCAGCCGGTACGATCCGGGGGTCTGCCGGTCCGTCCAGCCGATGGGCAGGTCCTTGGCGGATTGGAGGGGACCGTAGACGATCGCCTGCTGTTCGATCTTCGGGCCGATTACCTCGAAGCCTTCTTGCAGAAGGAGACGGATAAGGTCATCAAGCCGCGCCTTGGGCAAGATCCAGGTATCCGACTGATGCGAAGTAGTCATGGTTCAAAACAGCCCTCCGGCTCGAAGCGCGTGTCGTTGGTGCGCGATTCCCTTTCGCAAATCAGGTGCCAGGGCAGGCTTCAACAGCCAGGTCGCGATCCCTGCCAGGCTTGCACGCCTGCTTTGCTGCTTGCCGAAGACTCCCGGTGAGTACAACAGGGGGCCGAACCAGGGCGTGCTCCGCCGATGCGGCACAATCGGGTGGGCGATTCCGCACACCTGATGTTGCCTGGAGGAATGGCGAGGCGGCAACGGTTCTCGGCGCACGGTTTCGGCCCCGGACTGTGCGGAAACGGTCTTCGACGGCAAGGACAATTGTACTTGCTGGGCGTTGCAGGGGGAAGGGGCAAGCCGGCCTCGCTCATCCTTTCGCCCAATTCCTCCGGGCCGGGTCTGCTAGAAGCGTCTGTCGGCCAGGGGTAGACGGACACGACTCGGGTTCCCAGGGTAGCGGGTAGCAACACCACCGCTGTCCCAGGAGCCGAGCCGTGTCTGCCCCCGATTCTACCGCCGCCGACCGCCCCGCGGCCACCCCGC
>JBBRPS010000007.1:0-37869 GCA_038227745.1 Gemmatales bacterium
CAGGGCGGCGCGCGTAGCCTGGTTCATGACGGCGTCCTTTCCCGGCAAGGGTGTCGCGTAACAGCACCAGTATTTGCCGGGAAAGACGCCGTTTACCAGCAAAAGCGCCTGACCGCACACCCCACGCCGACACCTCCGACCAACGAAAACCTCCATTTTCTTCGAGAAACGCGCGGAATAGACCGATCGCACCCGTCCGGGACGGTGTAGTGCGCTCGGCAAACGGGCCAGGTGACGACGGGCACGGTGCTCGCTCCGCGACTGCCATTCTACCGCACGCCGGCCGCCCCGGAAATTCCTGTTGACAGCCGGACCAGGGTAGAAGACAAGGGTGATACAAGTTCTGACGCCGCACCAGCTGACGCACAGGTGCCCCATGCACGTAAAGCCTTCGCTTCAGGCCCTCTGGCTGGTCGATAAAGTCGAGAGGGCTCCCGACACGGGCAAGGTCAACGTGACGGGGATGTTCAACGCCATCAACGTCGAGGAGCCGTCCCGCGAATTCACGGCCCCCGCGTTTCTCTTCTTCGCCCTGCGAGGTGTCCATGGGCCGATCACCCTGAGCTTCAGGTTTGTTGACCTGGAGGACCAAAGCGTCCTGATCGACCGATCCCTGCCCTTGACGCACGACGACCCGCTGACGCCACTGGACGTCATACTGCCGCTACGGCACATGCCCGTTCCGCACGCCGGAGTTTACGTTTGGGAACTGGTCTGGGAGAATGAGGTTATCGATAGTCTACGCCTCACGGCGTCCATCACCTAACGCAATGTCCCCCTACGGAGGTAATACGGTGCAGGCCACGACCCGCGGAACGTCACAGCTCCTGAAGCCGGAAGGCGAGTGGAAGGAATACCCTACCGGGGCCGCCTATCGCTGTGAAATGTACGTGGTGCAGGAAGGTGACGGGTTCGTAGCCGCGGCGGCCTTGCCCGGGGTGACCGGTCGCGGCGCGACGGAGTCGGCGGCCCTGGAGGAGGCGCGCAAGGCGGCGGCGGAGTCCATTCGCGCCCACAAGGGGGCCGGCCGTGATATCCCCTGGGCGAGGCGGGAGCCGCGCGCAGGCGAGGCCCTCCGCGTCATCGTCGTGGAAGTGTAAGCCGAGCAGAGCCGAGTCGGTCCGAAGAGAGCCGGGTGGATTGTCCACCCGGCCCTCTTCCTTTCCAGCCCGCCCCCGGGCCGCGCTGGCGAGGGCCGAGGGCCGTGCCGCGTCGAGCGGGCGCGGAAGACGCTGGCGGAGCGGCCGCCTGACGCCGTCCTGGCACGCGGGCGCCCCGCGCCCTACCGACCTCCCTTCCGCGCCCTGTCCGCGGTAGAATCTCCCTATCCTTTGGCCGCGCCCGGCGGCGCCCCGTCGTGAGAAGCGGGCCGCCCCGGCCGAGCAAGCCATCTGGCCCGGCAAGTGGGCGAAGAACTTCAAGGGGCCGAGATGCTACGCGGGGATCTGGAGGTCGCCGGCATCCCCTACGCCGTGGAGGGGCCAGACGGTCCCCTCTACGCCGACTTCCACGCGCTGCGGCACACCTACCTGACGCTGCTCAGCCGCAGCGGCGTGGACCTGCGCACCGCTTCGGAGTTGGCTGGGCACTCGACGCCTGAGCTGACCGCCCACTACTCCCACGTCCGCCTGCACGACGTGGCCGGGGCGGTGGAGAAGCTGCCCAATTTTCTGCCTGCGGACGGGCCGGAAAAAGAAAGTCTCCGCGCCACCGGGACGGACGGGAGGAATATCCTACCAGTCCGGGAGGATTTGGTTGTACCCCTGGTTGTACCGACTCCTGCCGGTACATGCCTGGACGTGTCGGTTCCTGCCGGGAAGAGGGAGGGCGACAGGGCGGAGAGGAAGTCGTCGCAAGTGCAACCAGGAGCAACAGTTGACGGCTCCCGTCGCGTTGTGTCGGCTCCTGCCGGTTCAGAGGCCCCTCCCGGATTCGAACCGGGGCTGGCGGATTTGCAATCCGCTGCCTTACCACTTGGCTAAGGGGCCGGGGGTTCGTGTAGTGGATGGTAGCGGGACACCCCCCAGGTGTCAACCGGACCTCCCGCGACGCCGCGACCGCCTTTTTCCGGCCTCTGGACAGAGCCGCGGAGGCAAAAAACGCGGTCATTTCGGCCCCACGGGGCGCTGCCCGTGGGCTTCCCCCAGGCTCCTACTTCTTCAGCCGACGCCCCAGCGCCTCGATCCGGTCGCGGCACTCGTTGCGCGCCGCCGTGTAACTCTTCGGGTCCAAGCGGCCCGCCTTGAGGTAGTCCATCACCACCGCCTCCGCCGTCATGTACTCGGCGCACGCCTCCGCCACGTCCGCCGCGATCTCGTTCGGGATCGTCGTCACGCCGTTGCGGTCGCCGTGCAGCAGGTCCGCCGGGTGGACCGCCACGCCGCCGACATGCACCGTTACGTTGATCTGCACGATGTGACAGTAGCCGTGGGCGCACGTCGTGCCGTTCGTGAAGCACGGGAAGGCGATCGCCTCCACCTGGTCGAGGTCGCGGCCGGTGCCGCTCGTGATCAGCCCCACGGCGCCGAAGGCCTTGTAGGTCGTACACATCACCTCGCCGAACGTCGCCGAAGCGACCGGGTTGTCGAGGTCCTGGAACACGACCACCGTCGGCCCCGGCAACTCGGCGAACGAGGCGACCTGCTCCGACAGGCCCGAGTAGACGTTGCCGGCCCGCGGCGGCGACGCCGAGCGGAACGTCGCGGTGCCGGCGTAGCCGACCATCGGCGGCAGCTTCGGGAAACACGCCTGGAGGCGCGCGTCCATGTAGCCGGCGGTCCGCGGCCGGACGTCGAACAGCTCGACCACGTTGCAGATGGTCGGCGTGTCGAAGGTGCGCAGCTTCTCCAGCACGGCGGGGGGGATGGCATGACGGTTCGACATGACTGGCCTCGCGGCGGGTGGGGTTGGTCCTCTCCCAGGCCATCGTACGGAAGAGGCAGGGCAGGGAATAGGGAGTCGGCGCGCGCCCCGGCCGTTGCAGCGGCGTGCCGGGGCGAATAGAGTGACCAGCGAACCTGCCTCGCCCTCACCCGCCCTCCGGAGTGGTCCATGCCTCGCCGCCTCCTTGCCGCCTGTGTCCCATGCTGTCTCCTGGCCTTGTGCGCGGCCGCCCTCCTCCGCGACGCCTCGGCGCCCGCCGCCCAGAAGGGCAAGGCCGCCGAGAAGGACTACAAGGACCAGCTGCCGCACATCCCGCCCCACGCCCCCGCCGACGCCCTGAAGACCTTCCAGCTCCTGCCCGGCTTCCGCATCGAGCAGGCCGCCGCCGAGCCGCTCGTCACCGATCCCGTCGCCATGTCGTTCGACGAGAACGGCCGGCTCTACGTCGTCGAGATGCTCGACTACTCGGAGCAGGACAAGGCCATGATCGGCCGCGTCCGCCTGCTCGAGGACACCGACGGCGACGGCAAATTCGACAAGAGTACCATCTTCCTCGACAGGCTCTCCTGGCCGACGGCGGTGCTGTGCCACGACGGCGGCGTCTTCGTCGGGGCGGCGCCGGACCTCCTTTACTGCAAGGACACGAACGGCGCCGGCAAGGCCGACGTGGTCCGCAAGGTGTTCACCGGCTTCAGCCGCAACAACGTCCAGGGCCTGCTCAATAGCTTCCACTGGGGCCTGGACAACCGCGTCCACGTCGCCACCAGCAGCAACGGCGGCCAGATCCGCCGCGCCGACGACCCGAAGGCGAAGCCCGTCAGCCTGAGCGGCCGCAACTTCTCCTTCGACCCGCGCACCCTCGACATCACTCTCCTCAGCGGAGCGTCCCAGCACGGCATGACGTACGACGATTGGGGCCGGCGCTTTGTCTGCCACAATAGCGACCCGATTCAGATGGTGATGTACGAGGACCGCTACGTCGCGCGCAACCCGTATCTCGCCGCCCCGAACCCCAAGGTCAGCATCTCCGTCGAGGGGCCGCAGTCCGACGTCTACCGCATCAGCCCCGTCGAGCCGTGGCGTGTGCTGCGGACCAAATTGCGCGTCGGCGGTCTGGTGAAGGGGCCGATCGAGGGCGGCGGCCGGCCCGCGGGCTACTTCACCGGCACGACGGGCGTGACGGTTTACCGCGGCGACGCCTGGCCCGACGAGTACCGCGGGCAGGCGTTCGTCGGCGAGGTGTCGAGCAACCTCGTCCACCGCAAGGTGCTCGAGCCGGACGGCGTCGGCTTCCGTGCCCGCCGCGTGGACGTCAAGAAGGAGTTCCTCGCCTCGACGGACATCTGGTTCCGGCCCGTGCAGCTCGCCAACGCCCCCGACGGCGCGCTCTACGTCGCCGACTTCTACCGCGAAGTGATCGAGCACCCTGCCAGCCTCCCGCCCGAGATCAAGAAGTACCTCGACCTGAAGAGCCGCGGCCGCGGCCGCCTGTACCGCATCGTCCCCGAGGGGTTCAAGCAGCGGCCGCTGCCGCGCCTGGGTCGGGCCTCGACCGCGGAGCTGGTGGCGGCGCTGGCGCACCGCAACGGCTGGCACCGCGACACGGCGGCGCGCCTGCTCCACCAGCGCCAGGACCGCTCGGCCATCAGGCCGCTGGAGAAGCTCGCGGAGGAGGCGAAACTGCCGGAAGGCCGGATGCACGCGCTCTACGCGCTGCGGGGCCAGAGCGCCCTGACGCCGGCCGCTGTGCTGCGCGGCCTGAACGACCCGCACCCGCGCGTCCGCGAGCACACCGTCCTCCTCGCCGAGAAGGTGGCGGCCTCGTCGCCGGCGGTGCGCGCGAAGCTCTTCGCCATGACGGCGGACGCCGACGCGCGCGTGCGCTACCAGCTCGCCTTCTCGCTGGGCGAGCTGTCGGGCCGGCCGCGCAACGCCGCCCTGGCCGAGCTGGCGCGGCACGACGCGGCCGACCGCTGGGTGCGGCTGGCCCTGTTCAGCTCGCTGGCCGAGGGGGCCGACGAGGTGCTGACCGAGCTGGCGGGTGACGCGAAGTTCCGCGCCGCGCCGGCGGGCCGCGAGTTCCTCGGGCAGCTCGTGCGGCAGATCGGCACCCGCGCCCGCCAGAGCGAGGTGGCGGCGGCGCTGGGCCGCGTCGAGGGCCTGCCGGCCGACGAGAAGGCGCTGGCGGCGGCGCTGGTGCGCAGCCTCGGCGAGGGCCTGGCGCGGAGCAACTCGCCGCTGCGCAAGCAACTCCTCGGCGGCAGCGCCCGCGCGACCGAGTTGCTCGGCGACCTGCTGAAGGCGTCGCGGGGCAAGGCCGGCGACGACAAGCTGCCGCTCGCGGAGCGCGTCGAGGCGGTCCGCACCCTGGCGCTGGCCCCGTTCGCCGAGGTGCGTGCCCCTCTCACCGAGCTGCTCGACATCCGCCACGCGCAGCCGGTGCAGCTCGCCGCCGTCGAGGCGCTGAGCCGTTTCCCCGACCGGGCCGCGGGGGCAGCGCTGGTCGCCGCCTGGCCCGGCTTCAGCCCGCGCCTGCGCTCGGCGGCCGCCGAGTCGATCTTCTCGCGCGGCGAGTGGGTGGCGACGTTCCTCGACGCGGTCGAGAAGAAGAAGATCGCGGCCACCGACGTGGACCCCGCGCGGCTGAAGCTCCTGCAGGGCCACGCCAGCGCGGCGGTCCGCGACCAGGCGGCGCGGGTAGCGAAGCTCCTCAACCTGGGCAGGCGGCAGGACGTGCTCGCGGCCTACAAGACCGCCCTGACCCTCAAGGGCGACGAGGCGCGCGGCAAGGCGCTGTTCAAGAAGGTGTGCGCCGCCTGTCACCGCGTCGAGGGCGTCGGTCATGAGATCGGCCCGAGCCTGGCGGCCCTGCAAGGGCGCGGCCCCGACACGATCCTGCTCAACGTCCTCGACCCCAACCGCGAGGTCAACCCGCAGTACGTCAACTACGTCGTGGTGACGAAGGACGGCCGGCAGTTCACCGGCATGGTCGCCGCGGAGACCGCCACCAGCGTCACGCTGAAGCGCGCCGAGAACCTGACGGACACGCTCCTGCGGATCGACATCGAGCAGATGCGGAGCACTGGTCTGTCGCTGATGCCGGAAGGCCTGGAGCAGCAGGTCGATCGGCAGGGAATGGCGGACCTGATCGCGTACGTGATGAACGTGCGGTGATCTGCCCGGGCGGCAAGCCGGCTTCCCGGTTCCTCTCGACAAACGCTCGCCGCGCCGCTACAAGCGCCGCCCCGCGGGAGACTGCCTCTCGCAGTCCCCACCGTGTTTCTCCTTCCTTTCGCGGAGGCGGCCATGTTTACGCAAATCCTCAAGTCTCTGGGGATCACCGGAGTTCTCGGGACGTGTCTGCTCTGCCGGGTCGACGCTCCGGCGCAGGCCCCGGCCCAACCGCCGCCCGGCAGCCCGGCAGGCGGCGACGCGCTGCCCCCCGTGCCCAGGGGGGTCGAGGTCATGGCCCGCGGCCCGGTCCACGAGGCGTTCGCCACACCCACCGCCGAGGCCCGCGAGACGCACACCATCCCCAAGAAACCGCCGGCGGCCCTTGAAGAAATGCCTCCCGAGGACAGGCCCGAGGGCAATGTCGTCTGGATCGGCGGCTACTGGGCCTGGGACGACGATCGCACCGACTTCCTCTGGGTCAGCGGCTGCTGGCGCGCCAAGCCGCCCGGCCGCGAGTGGGTGCCCGGCTACTGGCGCGAGCGCGGCGAGCAGTGGCAGTGGGTGGCCGGCTTCTGGACCGAGGCCGCCGTCGCCACTGCGGCCGCCGCGCAGGAGGACAAGGGCAAGGACATCACCTATTACCCCGCGCCGCCGGCCCCGCCGCAGATCACCCCGCCCGGCGAGCGCCCCAACCCCGATAGCTTCTACGTCCCCGGGCAGTGGGTCTGGAACGTCGGCCGCTACGCCTGGCGGCCCGGTTACTGGGCTCGCGTCCAGCCCGGCTACATGTGGGTGCCGGCGCACTATCGCTGGACGCCCTACGGCTACGTCTACATCGCCGGCTACTGGGACCTCGCCGTCGCGCGCCGCGGCATCCTGTACGCCCCGGTCGTCGTGGACTACGCCGTCGTCGGCCCGACGTTCGTCTACACGCCGGCCTACGCCGTGTCCGACACCATCGTGCTCGACACGATGTTCGTCCGGCCGGCGTGCTGCCATTACTACTTCGGCGACTACTACGGCGACCGCTACCGCGACCTGGGATACGAGAGCTGCGTCGTCTACAGCCGCAGCCACTACGATTCGATCGTGGTCTACCGGACGTGGGAGTACCGCGATAACCCGCGCTGGGTCGATATCCAGATCAACCTCTACAGCGACCGCTACTACGGCCGCGCGCCGGTGCCGCCGCGCACCCTCGTGCAGCAGAACACGGTCATCAACAACGTCAACAACACGACCATCGTCAACAACAACGTCAACAACACGAACGTCCTGAACAACGTGAACAACGCCAGCCGCACGACGAACAACATGCAGGTGCTGGCGCCGACGTCCAAGGTGGCGGCGGCGCAGGGGATGAAGACCGCGCCGATGGATCCCGGCGTGCGGCAGCAAGCGGCGTTGCAGGCGAAGACCGTGCAGCAGGCCGCGTCGGCGCAGCGCCGGCAGGCGGAGACGCCCGTCGCGGGCAGCGTGGCGCCGACGGCCCCCCGGACGGCCTCGCTGCGCGTGCCGCCTTCCCAGACGGTGCCCGCCCGCCCGATGGCCGGCATGACGGCCGCGCCGGGCCCGAAGACGGCTGCGGGGGCGACTTCGCCTGCGGCGCTGCAGCGGCCGCAGGTCGGTAACGCCCAGATACCCCGGGCCGGTCAGGCGGCCGGCAAGCCCGCCGCGACCGCGCAGCCCTCCCAGGCCGCAGGCCAGCGGACGCCTTACCCGACAGCCGCGGCGCCGGGCGCGAAGGCCGCGACGCCCTACCCGGCTGCCAAGGGACCTGCCCAGGGTGGGACGGTGCCGGGGGCGGGCGCCCGCCCCGGGCAGCCGCAGCCACGCCCGGCGGCGACAGCGGCCCCGAGGCCGCAACCCCGGCCGGCGCCCCCCAGGCGCTCGGATGACGAGAAGAAGAAGAAGAACTGAGCCGCCGGCCCACAAAACGTGTCGGCGTCGGAACCGTTCGGCTTCCCGTGTGCGGTGGACGCCGAGCGCGACGCGCCGATGCCGTGTTGCCCGGGGCAGGGGAGCGCATAAGACAGACGGTGAGCGACCGCGCCGCGGTCGGCCCGGCCCGTGAGGACAGACATGCTCGACGGCCCCTCGGTGGTCGCCGCCCTGAAGGAATGCGGCGTCAGCCACGTCATCTGGATCCCCGATAGCGACATCGGTACCTGGGAGCCGGCGCTGACCGGGCCGGACGGGCTGCCGCTGATCCGCGTCTGCCGCGAGGGCGAGGCGTTCGGGGTCGCCGCGGGCCTGTACCTCGGCGGCAAGTGGCCGGTCGTCGTCTTGCAGTGTACCGGCCTGTTCGAGGCCGGCGACGCCCTGCGCAACGTGATTCACGACCTGAAACTGCCGCTGTTCCTCATTGTCGGCGTCCGCAGTTACTTCGCGCACCGGCAGGGCAAGAGCGCCGACACGTGCCCGCTGTACACCGAGCCGATCGTGCGCGCCTGGCAGATCCCCTACGTGGTTCTCGACGAGCGCCACACGGCGGCGGACCTGGCGTTGGCCTACCGGCAGGCGCGGGCCGAGCGCCGCGCCGGCGCCGTGCTGCTCGCGGAGTGACCGCCGTGCCGATGACGCAACGACAGGCGTTGGAAGTCGTGCTCCGCCACCGCGGCGGGCGGGTCGTGGTGACGACGATGACGTCCGCCGGCATCTGGCCGGAGCTGTCCTCGTCACCGCTCGATTTTCACTACATCCCCTCCGCAATGGGGCAGGCGCCGACGCTGGGCCTGGGGCTGGCGCTGGCGCAGCCGGGCCGCGGCGCGATCGTGTTCAACGGCGACGGCTGCACGCTGATGAACCTGGGCTGCCTGGTGACGCTGGCGGCCCACCCGGCGGACGTCTATCTGCTGATCCTCGACAACGGCCTGTACGAGGTGACGGGCGGCCAGGCGACGGCCGGCGCCGGGCGCGTGGATTATGCCGCGCTGGCGCGGGGGGCGGGCGTAGACCGGGTGTATGCCTTCGACGGCCTCGAAGGCTGGCAGGCAGGGGCGGCGGAGGCGCTGTCGGGGTCCGGGCCAGTGGTGGCGTGGCTGAAGGTGGAGGGGCGGCTGGGTCAGAAGACGCCGAAGCCGCCGCGGCCGATGGCGGAACAGGTCGCGCGGCTGCGGCAGGCGCTCGGCGTGCAGGACTGAGAACCGCGGCTAAACGGGGCAGAACCGCGGCTAAACGGGCGGAACTCGGCCGGCGACCGTATAACGTGTTTTCCCGGCGCCGCGTTCACGGACGCACGCGCCCGGCCTCTACCCCTCCAGTGTGGCCAGCACCTGCACGGCGAGCGTGGCGGCGTCGGCGCTGTCGAGCGCCAGGTAGGCGGCGAAACGGCCGGACACCGTCGAGATCGACAGCCCGCGCAAGTTGACCCCCGCCACCGCCAGGCGGCTCATCAACTCATACCCGATCCCAACACGGTTCGGCCCCGCCACGCGCAGCAGCGTCACGTCCAGGGCGGGCCCCAGCTCCGCGGCCCGCGCCGCCTGGATCTGCTCCGGCCCGCTGATCGGCGCCAGGAAGAGAATGCCGTACGCGGCTTTGCTCGGGTGCGGCCGCGTGAATACAAACTCCAGGTCGGCGCCGGCGCGGGCCAGGTGCTCCAGTTTCGCCGCCGCGGCGCCCGGGCGGTCGGGGATCTCCGCCGACCATACCTGAACGCGGTGAATCTCCAGGGACATGCCGCTTCCCTCCGCTGCTTGAGGCGGCGTCATTGTACGACAACCCCCGAGGACGAGCATGGAGCCGCTGCCGCCGCGCGAAACCTGTCTGCTGGTCGTGGACGTCCAGCGGGGCTTCACCACCCTCTGTCCGAAGGAACTGCCCGTGCCCGGCGGCCTGGAGATCGTCCCCGCCGTCAACCGTCTGCTGCCAGTCCCCTGGGGGCGGATCGACGCCAGTCAGGACTGGCACCCGCCCGACCACTGCAGCTTCCTCGGCCGGCGCGACAACCTTTATCCGCCGCACTGCGTCATGAGTACGCCGGGGGCCGAGTTCCTGCCCGGCCTCGACACGCACCGCTTCCACGCCGTCTGGCGCAAGGGTTTCGACCGCGATTTCGAGGCCTACGCCGTCACCGCCCAGCACCCCGGCTTCCCTGCGCTCCTGCGGGCCGGCGGCATCGCGAACGTCGTGGTGTGCGGCATCGCTACCAACATCTGCTGCTTCTCTGCGGCCCGCGACCTGCGCCGCGCCGGCTTTCGCGTCGCCCTCATCGAGGACGCCAGCGCCGGCATCGACGTACCCGCCGCCGGCCTCTTCCAGGCCACGGCCCGTGCGGAGGGCCTGGCGCTGGGGATGGCGTACGTCAACAGCGCCGAACTCCTCGCGGCCCTGGCGTGACGGCGCTCACTTCTTCTCGCCCCAGATGCGGACCGTGTGGTCGTTGGCGGCGCTGGCGACGATGCGGCCGTCCGCCGAGACGGCGATAGCACGGAGCAGGGACGTGTGCCCCTCCAGCCGGCGCACCTCCCGGCCGGCCTCGACGTCCCATACGTGCAGGTAATTATCGCGCGTCGGTGGGTTCGGGACGGCGCCTTTGCCGACGCCGCCCGGGTTGACGGGCGGGACGCGCCCGCTGCCGCTGAACAGGCGCTTGCCGTCCGGCGCGAACGCCAGGCACCAGGCCTGGTTCGGGTGCGGCAGCCGCCGCAGCTCCTTGCCCGCCTCCACGTCCCAGACGCGCACGACCTTGTCATTCGAGGACGTCACGCCCAGCTTGCCGTCCGGCGACAGGGCCACGACGATGAGGGCCGCGGTGTGGGGGAGGCTGCGGATCTCCTGGCCCCTGACCAGGTCCCAGAGCCGCGCCGTCATGTCGATCCCGCCGCTGAAGGCGCGCGTGCCGGCCCTGTTTACCGACAGGCTGTTGATGTAGTTCGTGTGCCCCGTCAGGCGCTTCAGCTCCAGGCCCGTCGCCAGGTCCCAGAGGCGCAGCGTCTTGTCGTCGGAAGCGCTCAAGAGGCGCTTGCCGTCCGGGAAGAAAGAAAGGCCGCGGACGAAGTCGGTGTGCCCGAAGAACTGGCGGACCAGGTTGCCCGTCTGCAAGTCCCACAGCTTGAGCTGGCCGTTGGTGTCGCCCGAGGCGCCGTACTTGCCGTCCGCTGACAGCGCCACGACCTCGATGTTGCCGAGGTGCCCCGCGAACTGGCGCAGCTCCTTCGTCGTCTGCACGTCCCAGAGGCGCACCAGGAGGTCCTGTGACCCGCCCGTGAGGATGAAGCGGCCGTCGGCGGACAGCGTCATCACCTGAAGGGAGCCGGGGTAGTTGATCCGCCGCAGCTCCGCGACGATCTCCGGCGTCGGCGGGGCGACGTGGAAGAGGGCGGCCAGGTCGCGTACCTCCGCCTCCACACGCTTCCGCGTCAGGCCCGCCAACTTCGGCAGCGCGAGTTGATACCAGTGCAGGGCGCGGCGCTGGAGGTTCCGCTTCGCCTGCCCCTTCTCAACCTCCGCCAGCCGCGCGCACTCGTCGCCGGCCTGCGCCTGCTGGCCCGGGTCCGTCGGCCGGGCCAGCTCGCGCCCGGCGAGGGCCTTCCAGGGGCCGCTGTTCCCCTTCGCCAGCAGCGGCGCCCCGCGCTCCCAGTTGCCGCGGATCAGGCAGGTGTAGCGGCCCAGGTGGTAGTTCGCCTCGGCGTCGGCGGGGTCCTTCGCCAACCGCTCGGCGAACGGGCGGACGCGGTCGAACTCCTTGCGGGCGGCCTCGACCTCGAGGCCGCGCCGGTCGATGCGCCCGAACAGCGCCAGGTTCTTGACCTTCAGCCCCGCACTCTCGGCCGCCTCGATCAGCTTGTGGGCGGCGTCGTAATCGTCCTCATACAGGGCCTCGTCGATCAGGCCGAGGGCCGCCTCGACGACCTTCTCGCCCGCCTCCTTGCCTCCCGCCCGCGCGGCCGCGGTGGCCAGGCCGGCCGTCTTCATCCCCAGGCCCTTGACGGCGTAGTGGCGCACCAGTTCCTCGATGGCCTCCAGCACGGTCTCGGCGTCCCCCGCCTGCGCCGCCAGGTCGCGGGCCTCGCCCAGGGCGGCGAAGCGCAGCGCGGGGTCGTCCTTCGTGTCCTTCGCCTCCCTGAGCAGGGTCGCCGCCAGGTCCTGGGCCGCCTCGGGCTTCGCCCGGGCTTCCTGGTACTCCGACGCATAGAGCTTCCGCACCAGCGCCTCAGCCCTGGTCCGGGCGGCCTCGGCGGGAACGGGGGCTCGGGCGGTCGGGGGTTGGGGGACGGCCCAGGGCACGGCGGCGAGGGCGACCGCAGCGGCGGCGAGGTAGACGAAGGACCGGACGCGGTGGGACGGCGACAGAGGGAGCTGCATCGGGACCTCGAAGGGCATCGTTCCGCCGGAATCTGGGGGCGGCGGGACAGAGTTCATGCCGGGACGTCGGCGAGCGCGGGGCCGTCTCCGGCGCCTCGGGACCACCCATCACAACTACTCTCTCCGTGTCCGCGCGGCAACCGCGCCACCCTGGCCCTGCTTCCTGGCGGTGGGGAGCGGGCTTGCCGTTTCGCGCGCGGCGCGCCGGGCATTCCCGCAAGCCCCCGCGTTTCTCCTTGCAAACGCGGGATCCCTCCCCCACAATCGGGACGTCCGTCGCCCGCTAACGCCGGACCTATTATTCGAGGAGAGGACATGCTCCGCTGGGTGTGTGCCGGGATCGGGCTGCTGGCCGCCGTGTCCGCCGTACCCGGCGGGGGCCGCAAGGGGGCGCCCGACGAGGACATTCGCGCCGTCGTCAAGCAGGGCCGCGGCACCGCTGCCGGGAGGGCGGCCTGGGAGCGCCTCGCCGCCGGCGGCCCCACGCTGCTGACGCCCCTGCTCGCCGCCATGGACACGCCCGACACGGTGACGGCGAACTGGGTGCGGACCGCCTTCGACCGCGTCCTCGATCGCGCCCTGCGGGCGGGGGGCAAGGGCATCGACGCCGACGCCCTGCTGGCCTTCGCGAAGGACTCGAAGCGCGCGGGGCGGGCGCGGCGGTTGGCCCTCGACGTGGTGGAGCGGTTGCGTCCCGGCACCGCCGAGCGGCTGTTCCGCGGCTCGCTGGAGGACCCCGAGTTCCGTTACGAGGCGGTGGCCCTGATCCTCGGCGATGCGGCGGCGCTGGCGAAGAAGGGCGCGAAGGAACGGGCGGTCGCGGCCTACCGCAAGGCCCTCGACGCATCCCGGGACGTTGGACAGGGGCGGACCGCCGCGGCGGGCCTGCTCGACCTCGGCGTCCAGGCCAGTGTCGCCGAACACCTCGGCTTCCTCACCGACTGGTACCTCATCGGCCCCTTCGACGCGACGGGCATGAAGGGCTTCCGCACCGCCTACCCTCCCGAGCAGAAGGTCGATCTGAAGGCGGAGTACCAGGGCAAGGAGAAGAAGGTGCGCTGGCTCCCGTACCATGTGCGGGAGCCGTCGCCGAAGGTCGGGGCGCGGCACGTCGCGCTGGTGGACCTGCGGGCGCGCGACGCCCTGGGCGATGCCGACGACGCGGTCGCCTACGCCTACACGGAGTTCACCATCCCCGAGGCGCGCGACGTCGAGTTCCGCGGCGCCGCCGACGACAACTTCACCGTCTGGGTGAACGGCGTGCGTGCCTTCGGCTTCGAGGAGTACCGCAACGGCGTCCGCCTCGACCGCCACCGCTTCCGCGTCCGGCTGCGGGCCGGCAAGAACACCGTGCTGGTCAAGGTCTGCCAGTCGTCGGCCAACTCGGAGCCGAACTGGGAGTTCTTCCTGCGCGTCGTGGACGAGACCGGCAAGGGCATCGGCTTCCGCAGCGCCCTGGCGCCCGGACGATAGGCGCCGGCGGGGCGGGACACGGCAGGGCGGGACACGGCAGGGCGGGAGGGGCGAGCATGAACGCCGACGACTGGGAAGACCTGCTGTTCGACCGGCTGGTCAGGACCGGCCAGGCGTTCGCCTGGGTGACGGTCCTGGCCCTGTTCCTGGTCGGCGCCTTCTCCCAGTTGCCCCAGCTCACGGGGCACACCCTGCGCGACCGGGCGCGGCGCTGTTTCCAGGGGGCGAGGTGGCTGCTGGTGCTGACGCTGTTCGTCCACCTCGTCCGGCTGCTGCTGGTCAACCTGGAGGAGTTCAACCAGATGGTCGGCGGGGCGAGAGGCGGGGACGGCTCGAGTGTCTGGCTGATGGCGGCCGCCTTCCTGTTCCTGCCGACGATCGAGGGAATGCTGTTCCTCCTGGCGGTCGTGCTATTCGTCGCCGGGCTGCCCGGCATGGTCGAACCCGGCAGCCCGCCCGGCCCGGAAATTCCGCGGCAAGGGTAAGGGCGGCGGGCTACAAGGAGACGTCCCATCATGGGAGGCAACATGCGCGAGGACTGGCTGCTGCGGAACCTGCTCTCGGGCGGCCAGAGCTTCGACTGGCTGACGGTCCTGAGCCTGTTCATCGTCGGCCTGTTCATGGTGCTGCCGCAGCTGCAGGGCCAGCAGCTCAGCGGCCGGGCGCGGGCGTGCTTCCTCGGCACCACCTGGGTGCTGGTGGTCAAGCTGTTCGTCCACCTGATCCAGATGCTGCTGCTGAACCTGGACATGTTCAACAACATCGTGGGGCCGCGGGGGGGAGGCGGGGGGATGGGCCTGAGTGCGGTCGTCGCGCTGTTCTTCCCGGTGATCCAGGGGATGCTGTTCGTGCTGGCCGCCGTGCTGTTCGTCGCCGCCCTGCCCAACATGATCCAGCGCAAGGACGGATGGGAGCCCGAGGCGCCGCGCCGCGAGGAGTGAAAAGACTGGCCGGCGAACGGCCGGCGTAAGCCGGCTGGTCCGACACGCCGCGTGGGGTGCAGGACCAGCCGGCTTACGCCGGCCGTTCGCCCGGCGAGCCTTACTTCAAGGTGGCCTTCAACGTCAGCCGCTTGCCGCCGCGCATGACGCCGACGGCGATGGTGCCGCCCGGCTGCTGCGCCCCCATGACGGCCATGTACGTCGCAATGTTCGTGATCTGCCGGTCGTTGATTTCCACGATCAGGTCCCCCGCCTTCAGGCCAGCCTTCGCCGCCGGGCGGCCGTCGATCACCTGGCTGACCAGCAGGCCCTTCGGAGCGTTCGGCGCGTCGTCGTACTGCGGCACGATTCCCAGCGTCGGTCCCTTGCCGCGCGCCGGCCCGCTCCCCCCGCCGCCCTTGATGGCCGTGTACTCCGGCCGCTCGCCGACCGTGGCGAAGTACGCCAGCAGATCCTCGGCGAGGTCCGCGATCCGCCGCATCCCCGGCACGTTGATCTTGTCCGCCGTGTCGCTGGGGCGGTGGTAGTCCGCGTGCGTCCCCGTCCACAGGAACATCACCGGCACCTTCTGGCGGTAGAACGAGGCGTGGTCACTGTAGCCGGAGCCGCCGGACTTCTTGGTCAGCTGGAAGCCGTACTTCTTGTTGAACCGCCCGATCAACTCGTCGAAGCCCTTGCCGGCCTGCACCCCCTCGACGATCAGCTTCTTGTCCGTGTCCGATAGCCGGCCGACCATGTCGAGGTTGACCATGGCCACGGTGCTCTCGAGCGGGAACAGCGGCTCCTTGTCGCAGTAGTGGAGCGAGCCGAGCAGGCCGCGCTCCTCGCCGCTGAAGGTCATGAATACCAGCCGCCGACCCTGGCGGTTCTTGATTGCGGCGAAGCGCCGGGCCAGTTCCAGCACGGTCGTCGTGCCCGAGCCGTTGTCGTCGGCGCCGTGGTGGATCTCCTTCTTGGTCCGGTCCTTGGCCAGGCTGCCGTAGCCGCCGTAGCCCAGGTGGTCGTAGTGGGCGCCGACCATCACCGTCTCCTTCGCCAGCGGACCGGCCCCCTCCAGCACGCCGATGACGTTCTTGAGCGCGAAAGTCGTGCGCTCCACCGGGGCCGTCAGGCGCGCGCTCCAGCCCCGCAGCGGGGCGCCGCGCGGGGTGAGGTCACGGCTGATGTCCTTCTCCAGGTCGCTCAGGCCCTCGCCGAGGCTCGAACGTAGCACCGGGTCGAGCACGGAGCGACGGACGTGCAGCACCGGGATCGAGACGCCACCCGCTCCCGACAGGGCCTCGAAGTCATTGAGCTTGTCGCCGTCCTTCTCGTTCGAGGAGTCGTTGACCAGCAGCACGGCGGCTGCGCGACGCGCCTCGGCCTGGGCGAACTTCGGGAGCAGGGCGGCGAGGCCCATCTTGTTCTGCTCGCTGCCGCCGAACGGGGCGTCCTTGCTGTCCCAGCGCGGCACGCGGCGGATCAGCACCACGACCTTGCCGGCGACGTCGAGGCCCTTGTAGTCGTCGTACTTGACCTGCGGCCCGACGACGCCGAAGCCGGCGAACACCAGGGGCGCATCGGCCTTGCCGCCGCCGGAGCCGCCGGTCACCTCGAAGTCCACGCCGGGCTTGAGGTGGATCACCTGGCCCTGTGGCCCGCGGAGTGTAAGGGAACCGCGGCCGTTGAGCTTGCCGGCGCCGGCCGAGATGGTGAACGGCTGGAAGTAGCTGCCGTTGCGCCCGCCCGGCTTGAGTCCAGCCTTCTTGAACTCGTTGGCGATGTAGTAAGCGGCCCTGTCGATGCCCTTCGTCCCGGGGCCGCGCCCCTCGCACTCGTCGGAGGCCAGGAAGAAGATGTCGCGGCGCATGCGCGCCTCGCTGGCTTCCTTGTTCGCCCCGTAACCCTGCCCGGCGGCCAGCGCCAGGAAGGCCGCCGCGGCCCCCAGGCACAGCCCACGCAACCACTGCCGCACTGACATCGCTGTCTCCTCGCTCAGAAGGACGGTGATGGTGAACGGCCGGCCATTGCACAAAAGCGTCATTCTACCAGAAGGGGAGCCGCGCGGGGACAACCGTCGCTTGCGTTCGGGCGCCCGTGTTCTATACTTGCGGCGCGTACACCCCCCTCACCGTGTTACGCTCCCTCCGCAGCGGGCTGTTCCCGTTGCGCCCGTCATCGCTGTCCGAGTACAGCGGCTCTTGAACCACTCGCTCTGACATCCTGCGCGGCCCGCGCGGCCCGACCGCTCCCGGTGCGCCCCTGTTGATTCCCCGGCGCCGGGATAGGGGAGCCACGCCACGGCCACCGCCACGGGAGGGACGCCTCGTATGTCGATCGTTGCACGTCTCGGCCACAGGTTTGCCCGTTTCTGGCATCGCACCGAGGTCGCCCGTCCGGGGCGCCGACGCCGGGCCGTTCTTCGCCTCGAGGAGTTAGAAGATCGCACGGTGCCCACGCTCCTCGGCCAGCAGCTGTTCCCCGCCGACAACCCGTGGAACCAGAAGATCACCAGCGCCCCGGTGGCCGGCAACTCCGGGGCGATCATCAATAACATCGTCACCCACTATGGCGACGGCCGCCTGCACCCCGACTTCGGCCAGGATGCTCACGCCGCCGTTGACCTGTACGGCATCCCGTACAACGTCGTCCACGGCAACAGCAGCCCTCTGACGATGGTCGTCCTCGACGCCTACCCCGGCGAGAGCGACCGCGTCCCCGCGCCCGTTCCTGCCGGCGCCGCGATCGAAGGCGATTACCAGAACGGCCCGAAAGTGGGCGTCAACAACCGCGGCGACTCGCACCTCGTCGTCTGGGACCAGGACAACGATGTCGCCTACGAGTTCTACCGGGCATCGCGGCCGAGTGAGAACCCCGATGGGAAATGGCACGCCGACCAGGAGACGGTCTGGGACATGAAGGTCAACACCTTCCGCACCGTCGGCTGGACGTCGGCCGACGCCGCGGGCCTGTCGATCCTCGCGGGCCTGGCGCGGCCCGACGAGGCGGCGCCGGTCAGCCAGGGCGGCCAGGGCGCCATCAACCACGCCCTCCGCTTCACGCTGCAGAACAGCGTCGTCCTGGACCAGTTCCTCTACCCCGCGTCGCACACCGCCAACCCCGGGAACACCAACGCGGTCGTACAGGTGCCGATGGGCGCCCGCTTCCGCCTCAAGGCCGGCGTGAACATCTCCGGCCTCAGCCCGCAGGCCCGCGTCGTCGCGCAGGCCCTGAAGGACTATGGCCTGATCGTCGCGGACAACGGCAGCAACTTCTACATCTCCGGGGCCAGCGATGCCGTGGGCGCCGGCAACCAGCGGACGCTGACCTGGAACGACAACGACATCCAGGACACGTTGCACGGCCTCAAGAGCCTGCACTTCAGCGACTTCGAGGTCATCGACCTCACTCCCGTCGTCACCGGCCTGAGCGCCACGAGCGGGCCGGCGGGCACCACGGTCACCGTGCTCGGCCAGAACTTCTCCGGCGCCGCCGGCCGCCTGCAGGTCTTCTTCGGCGCCGCGCCGGCGGCTTCGGTGACCATCGTCGATGACGGCCACGTCACCGCCGTGGCCCCGGTCGGCGGCGGCACGGTGGACGTCCGCGTGCAGTCCGGCATCAGCACCGCCCCTGACGCGGGAAACGTCAAAAGCACCATTTTTGGATACGGGATTTCGGCCATCACAGTCGGCGACCGTTTCACGTACGGCGCCGCCGGCAGTGGCTCTCCGGGCGTGACCCCGCCGGGGGGTTCGGGCAACCCGCCACCTCCCGGCGGGAGCACTCCCCCGGGCGGGACCACCCCTCCCGGCTCGGGCAGTCCCTCACCGCCAGGCGGGGCGTCGGGCGGCGGCGCTCCGACCGGCCTGAACAGCGTTCCCATCACCTCCACGGTGGGCATCGTCGATCCGTCGGGGCGGTGGTATCTGCACAACAGCAACACAGGTGGAAGCCCGGACATCGCCCCCTTCGTCTACGGTGCGGGGGCCTGGGTCCCCGTGGCCGGCGACTGGGACGGCGACGGCCAGACGACCGCCGGCGTGTTCAACCCCGCGTCCGCGACCTGGTACCTCCGCAATAGCAACAGTTCCGGCGCCCCGGCGCAGCAGTTCGCGTATGGCGGCGCGAACTGGCTGCCCGTGGCCGGCGACTGGGACGGCGACGGCAAGACGACCGTCGGTGTGTTCGACCCCGCCACCGCCACCTGGTATCTGAAGAACAGCAACGGCCCCGGGGCGCCCGACATCACGCCGTTCCGCTACGGGGCGCCCGGTTGGATCCCGATCGCCGGCGACTGGAACGGGGACGGCAAGGCGAGCGTCGGTGTGGTCGATCCGAACACGGGTATCTGGTATCTCAAGAACAGCAACGGTGCCGGTGGCCCCGACATCGCGCCGTTCCGCTACGGCGCTCCTGGCTGGAGGCCTGTCGTCGGCGCCTGGAACGGGCAGGGCAGGACCACCGTCGGCGTGTTCGATCCGGACACCGCCACCTGGTACCTCAAGAACAGCAACGGCCCCGGGGCGCCCGATGTCACGCCGTTCCGCTACGGCGGCGCCGGGTGGAGGCCGGTTGTCGGTGACTGGAACTTCCCGGGGCTGCCCGAACTCGCGGCCGACGGCCAGGGGGCCGCTTCCGGCCTGACGCCCCTGGGCGCCGCCGACCTGGCCGGCGTTCGCGACGCCGCGCTGGCACGGCTGGCCGGCGCCGGGATCGACGCGAAGATGCTGGCGACGCTTGCCTCGGTACGATTCGAGGTCGGCGCGCTGCCGCCCGGATACCTGGGCCTGGCTTTCCCCGACGCCAGCCGGGTGGTCCTCGACGGCGACGCGGCCGGTCACGGCTGGTTCATCGATCCGACGCCGTTGCAGGACGAGGAGTTCGCGCCGGGTGGCACGGCGCTGGCCGGCGGCCCGGCGAGTCGGCGCATGGACCTGTTGACCGTGGCGTTGCACGAACTGGGCCACGTGGCGGGCCTGGACGACGACGCCGGCAGCGGCTTGATGGGTGAGGCCCTCGGTGCGGGAGTGCGCCAGGTGAGCGATTTGCAGACGGTTTTCGGCGCCGGCAAGGGCGGGGTCTGACCCGCTTGACGGCGCGGGCCAGACGAGGCGGGTAGAGGACACGTGAGGAGCAAAGGGGGCGGCGCGCCCCCTTTGTGCCCGCGCGGGGCAAGCATCCTGCGCGCCCCGCACAGCTCGGACAGGAGGATGGACGACGGCCGGCTACTGCTTCAGCCTCTTGAGCACGAACAGGCCGTACTTTTTCCCGTCAAACTCCTTGGGAAGTTCTTTTTCGCTGCCGCAGATCTTCAAGCTATCCCCTTCCAGGAGGTAGATCGCCTTGTCCGTCTTCCCAATCCCTTTCTTGTCCGACGACTTCACCAGCGTCATCTCGATGACCTTGGGGTTCTTCGTCGGGTCCAGCTTGTAGGTGAATTCCATGTCGAGTCCGGGAAGCTTGCCGACGTAATAGATTTTGTCCCCCTTGATCACATATTTGACATCGAACATCTCGCCCGCCTTCGCGTCGATCATGACGACGCCGAGATCCTCCGCCCGCAGGACGCGCCAGGTCCCCTGGAGCTTATCCTGCTCCTTCTTGACCGTATCCTCCTGCGGGGCAGTAGCCCCCAGGAAGAGCAGGACGGGGAGTGCGAGGAACGAACGGTAGCTCATGGATGACCTCCGAAAAGATCCCTATCCCCCGGCAGTACCCCCGCCAGGGCTGACAGGCTGTGAAGAGCGACGAGCCGGTCACCGTCGAATATCCGGTGCCGGCAGACGCCACAGGCGCACACTATGATCGGCGCCGGCGAGAGCAAGCAGCTGGCCGCCCGGCAGAGAGGCAACGGTACGGGGGTGGGTAATGACCCTCGCAACCCGACGCAGCGCTCGACCGCCACAGGGTCGTCTGGTACATGCACGTCACGCGCGCGGAACGGCTCGACCCTGGCCCGGCGCCTCTGTCGCCGCCCGGCTCGTCTGGGGCCTCCTCGCCGACACCAGCGTGAGCGCGAAACGGCAAGCCGGCAAGAAGCCCCTCCCCATTCAGCCGACGATGATGCGCGGCTGGCGCTCGGGGTTCGGTTCGGCGTTGCGGACCAGCTCGCGCACCATCCACGGCACGTTGCCCTCGCCGAACAGCACGAACCCCAGGTTCGCCGCCATCGGGCTCTCGTTCGACCAGCCGAAATGGATCTCCGGCGGCCGCCCCACCCGCGACAGCTCCAGCCCCAGCGCCGCGATCGCGTGCGCGATCGACGCGCAGCGCGTCACGCGCAGCAGGAACCGCCCCTCCCTTTCCTTCACCTCCATCAGGGGCGTCTGGTAGAACTCGCTGGCGTCGCCCAGCTCCGCCTCGACGAACACGATCGGCACCTCCGGCGGCAGTCGGTGCTCGCGGCGGATGCTCTCCTCCTTGCTCGCCAGGCTGCGCGTCCCGGGGCGGTGCGGCACCAGCACCGGGAACTCCAGGTGCTTCAAGCTGTCCCACAAGAAGCGCGAGTGCTCGTCCACGAACTGCCAGCCCGTGAAGCGCAGCTCCGTGCTCCGCCGCAGCCGCGACACCACCGACGCCAGGATAATGGCCACGATGAACCAGCTCGCGATCTTTAACCCGACCGGCTTCTCGATGATGTTTGCCGCCGTCGTGTAGAAGAACACCACCATGATCAGGGCGTAGCCCCACGGCACGCGGGCGAGAGCTGTGCCGCTGCGGTGCCGCCAGGTGTCGATGACGGCAGCGGCGCAGGCGCTCGACATCAGCACCAGCACGCCGGTCGCGTACGCCGCCCCCTGGGCATCGACATCGGCGTCGAACTCCCAGGTGATGAAGAGATTGATGGCGGTGAACAGCAGCACCAGGGGGCGCACCGCCCGCGCCCACTCCGGCGCCATGCCGTAGCGTGGCAGGTACTGCGGCACCAGGTTGAGCAGTCCCGCCATCGCACTGGCGGCGGCGAACCAGAGGATGGCCACCGTGCTCAGGTCGTACACCGTGCCGAACACCTCGCCGAACAGCGGGTTGGCGACGGTCGCGAGCTGGCCGTTCGCCATGATGTCCCCGTGCGCCAGGTACGCCAGCGCCCGGTCCTTGGCCCCCGGGCGCTGCGTCATGGCGAACGGCGAGATCAGCGTGCTGGTGACCAGCGACGAGCCGAGGAGGAACACCGACATGATCAATGCCGCCGTGAGCAGGAGCTTGCGCGTGTTGCGGATGCGTCCGCGCGGGTTCTCCGCGGTGTCGCCTGGCTCGCCGCGGATGAGCGGCATGACGGCGACCCCGGTCTCGAAGCCGCTCAGGCCCAGCGCCAGCTTGGGGAACAGCAGCAGGCACAGCCCCAGGATGGCCAACCAGTTCCCCTCCGGCGCGAACGGCGCGGGGAAATGCAGGTCCGCGTTGGCGGCCGTCACCCGGTTGAGCCAGGGGACGAACAGCTCGTGAGGGTGCTCAGCCAGGTAGAGCAGGCCGCTGCCAATGACGATAAGGTTGAGCACGAGGTAGATGCCGACGATGACGACGGCCAGGGCGATGACCTCGCTGAAGCCGCGCAGGAAGACGGCGCCGAGGAGGACGAGCAGGCCCATGGTGATCAGGAGTTGGTTGTGCTCGAACGTGAGGGCCTGGCGGAGGAGTTGGTTTTCGATGAGGTGGGCGGCGGCGTCGGCGGCGGACAGGGTCTTGGTGATGACGAAGTCGGTGGCGGCGAAGCCGAGCAGCACGAGGACGAGGATCTTGCCGGTCCAGCCGGACACCAGCCGTTCCAGCATGCCGATGGACCCCTGGCCCCCGAAGGAGCGGCCGGCCACGTAGGCGTAGACCGGCAGCGCGCCGAACAGGGTGACGAGCACGAGGACGACGGTCGCGAAGGGGGTGAGCAGGCCGGTGGCCTCGAAGGCGATGGTCGGCTGGTAGCCGAGGGTGCTGAAGTAATCCACGCCGGTCAGGCACATGACCCACAACCAGAAGGTGGGCTGGTGCGTGGGCGGCGCGTGGGGGCCGGGCGGCACGGGCGGCTCGGGAGCGGGCGGGTTCGCAGCGGCCACGTCAGCACTCATGGACGTTTCCCCTTCTTCTTCGGAATCCAGGCCGCCGCAGTACACTCCGGTGTACGGACGCCGCTGCCATCTCTGAAAAGCTCAAGATAAACGACGAAGGGGCGAGCGGCGAGGAGCGAGAAAGAAGGACTGGGGGCCGGCGCGCCCCCTCTTCCCCGCCCCCGCATCGGCGGGTGCGGACTGTGCCTTCTGTTCCCCCCCTGCACATTTTGCAAATAAACTCGAAGATGCGCCTGGGGAAGGCGGGAAACCGGGGGAATTTCGGCAAACGGGGTCGAGTTTTCCCGGCCAGCGTGTAGGCTGGAAGGGGATCGAGTTTCCAAGACGGTCTACCCGTCCCTGCCGGCTCGGACAGGTCTTCGCGGCAGTCAGGCACGGCCCGTCGGCTTGCCACTCTCCCACGGCAGCCCCTTGACGGCCCGGGCGCGGAAGTCGCCGCGGCTTCGCCCGCGGGGCCAGGGCGCGGATCCTCTTGCTGGAGTACCTTCATGGCACAACCACGGCCCAACATCGCACGCGCGCTGCCCCGCTGGGTGGTGATCGCGGGGAGCGTGGCCATCGGCTTCCACCTGTTCGCGGTGGGCATCCTGGTGGTCGCGGCGCGCAGCGGACAGTGGCCCACTCCGTTCGGGCCCAGCATGGCCGAACCGCCGCCGTTCGCCGCCACCCTCGACCGCTTCACGACGCGCTACTACCTGCAGCCGTTGCGAATGACGCACAACTACCACTTCGTCACCAACCGGCCGGGGGATACGGCGGTCTACCTCGAGGTGCGCCTCAAGGACAAGGACGACCGCGTCCTCAAGACCGTCAAGATCCCGGACCCCAACGCGAACTCCTGGGTCCGCCACCGCCAGCATCTCTTGGCGCAGGCGCTGGCCGACGACATCCCCATCCAGGCCCGGCCCGGCGAGGTCATCCAGGCCCCGCACAAGAAGCCCGGCGAGATCGAGATCTGGGACTCGAACGGCCCCGACGACAAGATGCTGCACGTCCGCTCGGTGCCGGAGCACCGGATCCCGCGCGACCGGCCCGTCGCGCGGCCCTCCCCGTGGTCGCTGCTGCTGGCGCGCTCCTACGTCCGCCACCTCTGCCGCGAGTACGGAGCGGAAAAGGGCGAGCTGATCCGCCACAGCCGTGAAGCGATCATGCCCGCCGTGCTGTTCTTCGGCGAGCAAGCGCCGCCCGGCACCTTCGACGAACTGGTTTCCAACTTTGGGGAGTTACCACGGTGAGCAACTCGCGATCCTCGCATATTACCGCGGCAGCCGTCCCGCGCCCCGCGGGCGCCCCGGCCGCCCCGGAGACGGTCGAGCCCGTCGCTCCGTCCGGCGGCCTGGTGCAGTCCTGGGTCAACTTCTGGTTCTCGCCCACCGACCCGGTCGGCCTGCACGTGGTGCGCGTGCTGGCGGGACTGCTGTTCCTGGCCTGGCTGCTGCCGTTCGCCGGCGACGTCCAGGAGTTCTTCGGCCTGCAAAGTTGGTTCGACGTCCAGGCCTACCGCGACGTGGCCCGCGATCCCGACGGCTCGCCGGTGCCGATCGGCTGGTCGGTCCTCTATCTGATCGGCACGGACCCCGTCATGCTGACGACGGTGTACTGGCTGTCGATCCTCGTCCTGGTGCTGTTCACGCTGGGCCTGTGGACGCGGCCGACCTCGGTCCTGACGTGGGTCGTGGTCGCGTCGTTCCCGGCGAACCCGGCGATCGGCTTCGGCGGCGACGCGGTGCTGAACGTCCTGGCGTTCTACTTGATGGTCGGCTACGTGCTGCGCGGCCTCTGGAGCACCAACCTCACGACACTGGAGTGGGTCCTCGGCCCGAAGGGCACGTTCCTGTTCCGCGGCTGGCTGCCGGGCTCCCGGACCGACGCGCGGGCGGAGAGGCCGGTAAGCTACGCGGCCAACGTGGCGATGCGGCTGCTGCAGGTGCATTTCGCGATCGTGGTCCTGGTCAGCGGCCTGCACAAGCTGCAGTACGCCGACTGGTGGTCGGGCGTGGCGCTGTGGTATCCGCTGCACCCGCCGTTCGAGACGACGGCCCAGAGCATCCGCGCCGAGGCGGCCGCGGCGCAGAGCACGCTGTTCATGCTGAGCCTGGTGGGGTATCTGATCCTGGCCTGGCAGATCGGTTTCCCGGCGTTCGCGTGGCGGCAGCGCTGGCGGGTAGTGCTGCTCGGCGGTGCGGCCCTCGGCTGGCTCGGCCTGGCCTTCATCTACCACCAGCCGCTGATGGGGCCGGCCCTGATCGTCGGCTGCCTGAGCTACGTGACCGCGACGGAGTGGCTCGGCCTGGGCAATTGGCTGGCGCGCGCCCTGGGCGCCGGTGCCGAGTCCGCCGCCCGTCGCTCGGCCGCCCCGCGTGGCGCGGTCAAGGTTGGCTCGAAGTCGTAGCGGCATTCGGGTGGCCGTGGCGACAAGCTGGCAGCTTGTCGCCACGGCCGAACGCCAATTCGCGTGGAGACAACTCTGATGCGCACCAAGAATCTCAGCTGGCTCCTCCCCGGCGCGGCCATCCTCTGCCTGAGCTGCGCCCCCGGTCAGGATCACGTCCCCGACCCGGAGCCGAAAGATACGAAAATCACCGACATCGTCCCGATCGACATCAAAGCATCGAACGGCATGGAGGCCCTCCGGGGCCGCGTCGAAGCGGCCATCGCCCACGTCAAGCAGCGCGACCTGCTGATCGACAACAGTTTCTGGACCATCTTCCACGGCATCCTCGGCATGGGGCTGGAGACGACGCTGAAAGATCCCGGCACCGGCAAGCAGGTCAACGCCATCGAGTACATCCGCAAGGGCGGCCCGGTCCGCGGCATGAAATTCATTCGCACCGAGGACGGCCTCGACGTGCAGATCGGCCCGCAGTTCGAGGGCCAGGGCCACCAGGACCAGTTCGTCGCCGAGATGGTTCAGTGGGGCCTGCCGCCCGACGCGGAGTTCACCGTCGATGGCCGCAAGCACGTCTTCGCCGACTTCTTCCGCTTCAGCAGGCTGCGGGCGAGCGTGACGAAGAATCAGGAGCTGAGCTGGGCGGTCATCATCGTCGGCCAGCAGTATGGCCTGGACCACGAGTGGACGAACACGTTCGGCGAGAAGATCCGCATGGCGGACGTGCTGAAGTACGAGGCGGAGCAGCCGATCGACAACGCCGCCTGCGGCGGCACGCACCGCCTGTTCGGCATGACGTGGGTCTACAACATGCACCTGCGCCGCGGCGGCCACGTGACCGGCGTGTGGAAGCAGGTCGCCGACCGTCTCGCCGAGCAAAAGGCGCGGGCGAAGAAGCACCAGAACCCCGACGGCTCGTTCTCGACGAAGTACCTCGACGGCCCGGAGCACAGCAAGGACGCGGAGAAGCGAATCGGGACGACGGGGCACGTGCTGGAGTGGCTGTCGCTGTACTTGAGTGATGCCGAGCTGCGCGAGCCGTGGATGCAGGAGGCGGCCAACGCGCTGGCGCTAATGATCCTGCAGAACCAACGGCGCGGCATCGAGAGCGGCGCCCTGTACCACGCCACGCACGGCATGAACATTTACCACGCCCGTGTCTTCGGCGGCAAGGGCCAGTCGCACATCCCGCTGCCGCCGTGAGGCCAGGACTGAGGGGCAGGGGACGGGGGACAGAAAGCCCACGGGTTGCAACCCGTGGGCTTTCTGCTGTAAGATTCACCTGTCCGCCCTGTCGGGGTGGCCGGGCCCGTGCCCTCCGGCCTGACCCCAGGGGCAAGTTCAAGGAGTGCGACCATGACGCGATGGCTGGGGCTTACCGGGCTGTTGGCCGCTCTGCTGCTCGTGGGGAGTGGCTCCGCGGCGGACGACAACGATCCGCCGAAGCCCGCGAAAAAGACGAATGACCTCGAAGAACTCTTCAAGAAGCTCGACGCGAACGGCGACGGCAAACTCTCCCTCGAAGAGTTCAAGAAACTCGAGCAGTTCTACAAGCCGCGGCGGCAGTTCGGCGGGGGCGGCTTCCAGTTCGGCCAGGGTGGTCTCAACCCCGAGAAGCTGAAGAAGCTGCTGGAAGGGTTCGGCGGCGGGGGCGGCTTCGACCCCGAGACGCTGAAGAAACTGCTAGACCGCTTCGGCGGGGCCGGCGGCTTCGACTTCGACCCCGACATGCTCAAGGGACTGTTCGACCAGTTCGGTCAGCCCGGCAAGAAGGGGGCCAAGAAGGCCCCCGAGAAGAAGGACGTCGATTGAGCCGTTTCCCCGCGGTTCGCCGAACCACGTGGTTCGGCGAACCGCGGCGATCTCTCACCCCACCTCCACGGCGCGCCCACTGCGCACCGACTCGCACTCCTTGTGACACAACACCAGGGCATCGCGCGCCAATTTGCCGCTGAGCAGGTCGGGTTCCTTGCCGGACGTGACGCCGTCCACCGCCGCCTGGATCTCCAGCGTGAACGCCGTCGTCGCGTCGCCGCCGCCCGGCAACTGCGGCTGCTCGGCCTTGCCGTCGGCGGTCAGCACCGTCAGCGGCGCCGTGCCGGACTCGTAGACCAGCGTCGCCTTCTCCAGGTAGATCTCGTAACCGTGAACGAACGGCCGGCCCTGCTGCGCCACCGCGCCGCTCGAACAGGACACGGCGGGGCCGCCGGCGCCGTAGAGATACTGAGTGGTCAGGTACTGCACGGCACCGTTCTCCTCGACGCCCGAGGAGAAGACGCGGCGCGGCACGCCGCAGACCAGGCCGATGAAGTGGGTGTCGTGGATGTGTAGGTCCACGGCGGGGCCGCCCGTCTTGCTGGCGTCGCCGATCGCCGCCGACCAGTTGGGGCGTGAGATGACGCGCTTGAAGTGGCCGCCGAGCACGCGGCCGTAACGGCCGCCGCGGATGGCCTCGGCGGCGTGGGCGAATTCGGGGAAGAACGGCAGCACGTGCGCGACCATGAGCAACTTCTTCGCCTGGGCGGCGGCCTGGAGCATGGCGTCGGCCGCGCGCGGATCGAGGGCGATGGCCTTCTCGACGAGGACGTGCTTGCCGGCCCGGAGCGCCGCGCGGGCCGTCTCGGGATGGAGGTGCGTCGGGTTGCAGACGTCCACGAGGTCGATGTCGGGGTCGGCGAGGAGGGCGTCGAGGCGGTCGTACTTCTTGACGCCGGACAGGTCCATCATTTCGCCGCGCGGCCCGAAGTTGCCCTGGAGGTCGCGCCAGTCGCCGGCCAGCTTCTTCGCATCGCGGCTGCAGATTGCGGCCACGCGCGCCCCCTTGAGGTTGCGTGCCGCGAGGTAATGGATCATGCCCATGAAGCCAATTCCGACCAATCCAATCCTGACCATTGCCGTATCTCCTAGCAATTGTTCGCTTTGTGATTTTCCACAGATTCCACAGATCGCATGAATTCGGGCCGTTTTTGGCGGTTTTCAGGCCATTCTTCCACGTCATTCTTCCACGTTCGGGCCACTCGTTTCTGCGTCTACCGGACCGAAAAAACGCTGTTCTGAGGGTATTATGCGAGTTCGGGGCGCCCCTGACAGGTCAGGCGGCCTTGCCGAAGTGCTCGGCCATGAAGACCTTCATCTCCTGGCCGACCCTGAGCCGCCGCCTGTCGGCGAGCCTGAAGCACTGATCGGGGTCGATCCCCCAGCGCGAGGAAGTTGAAGTCGAACAGGGTCTGGTCGCCGTCCCAGACCGTCGAGTGCTCGTCGCTGGTCATGATGCGCCACGCCCGGTCGGGCTCGACCAGCTGGGCCAGCCGGAGGTTGAAGTTGACCAGCCAGTGGCAGGCGGAGTGCTTAACATAGAGCCAGAAGCGCGGCTCTGGCCCGTGGTGCCCGCACCACCAGTCGCACGACTCGAACTCGCGCGGGAACTGGCCGTGGGTGAAGGGCTGGCGCCAACGGCCGAAGGTGAACTTGTTGAAGTCGCGGACAAGGACAGAGTTCAGCTTCCCGTCGTCGAGGTGAGTGGCGATCCGCCGGGTCCAGTGCCGTTGCAGGTCGTAGTAGCGCATGGGGCGAGGATGCCCCGGCAGCGGGCGGCTGTCAAGCACCCCGTCAACCCCCACCACTCGTCCTCGCCGCCCTTCACGAGGTAGCCGGCGAAGCGCTCCTCGATGGGCTGCCTTTTCGGTCCTGGCATTGGCACCTCTTTCCTTACATTTTACGGGAAGATGCAGGGAACTGTAGTCGATCAGGTTCCCCTGCCGCGTCGTGGTCCGGGGGTGCTTGGCGCCGCAACGGCGCACGACCCATCCGCCTCGACAACTTACGTCCTTACCTTCCCCATCAGCCCATTCCCATCCCCCGCCGCTGACGCGCCCGCGACAGTGCCAACGGTGGTCTGTCCCGTTCCACCGTCCAACCCACCCCGGCAACTTTTTCCACTTTTGCCTGATGCGCCCCCGACATTCCCGTGGGCGGTGCGCTTCTCCTGACTTTTCCTGCTGATCGCGGTGACGCGCCCCCGACATCGGGCTGGACCGGCCCGTGCGCCCGACCGCCACGGCCAGAAAAACCGGCCGAGCCTGATGCGCCCCCGACGAGGGGGTGACGGCAAAGGCGGCGGCGGACAGGACGGTCGGACGATTTTTTCCGGCTAACTGAGGCGCCTCCGACAGAAGGGAAACGAGGCGCGAAGTCGCGCCGGCGAATCGAGGTGGAGATGAGCATCAGTGACACACCCACGACAGACGACGGGGACGCCCGCGACCCGCCCGAACGCGAGCAGTTGCTCCGCCAGGCCGCGGAAGCGGCCGTGGCCGGCGACGAGTACGCCACGCTGAACGCGATCCAGCAGAGCGAGGTCTTCGACGGCTTCGTCCGCCGGCTCGGCGACCGCTGGCCGTCGCTGCACGAGACCGACCTGTCGGCGCTGCTCTGGAGCGAGGTGGTGGACGCCTTTTACGAGGCGGCCCGCAAGGGCGAGCAGTTCAAGAACCACGCGGCGTGGCTGTGGCGGGTGGCGTGGCTCAAGACCATCGATCTGCACAAGGAGCGCAGCCGCGCGCTGGGCGTCGGCAGCGTGGACGTCGCGGCCCCGGTCGAGCGGGAAACGGTTCCCTGGGACGATGGCGAGGAGCGGCGCGCGGAGCGCGTCCGCAAGGCGATCCAGTTGGCTTTGCAGTTGCTGCCCAAGCTGGGCGAGGCGAACGTCCAGCGGGTGATGCGCTACATCTTCGAGGCCTACGGCGCTGGCCGGTGGGAAGTCACGAACGAGGAGATCGCCGAGGCGCTCGGCATGACAGGCGCCACGGTCCGGCTGTGGCGGTCCAGGGGCTTCAACCGGCTCATCCGCGAGGCGAAGCTGGAACGGGCAGTGAACCCCGACTTCGACCTGGCGCAGTTCGAGGAAGAGGCCGACCAAGCGGACCATGATGCGGAAAACGGCGACGAGGGCTGACGCGCCCCAGACAACTCCGGGGAGGAACACGAAATGACCGAGAAGAGCAACACCGTGAAGGACGATTTCGAGGCGCTTATCGTCGCCGCCCACAAGATCTCTGCCGACGTCGGCGATGAGGTGGAAAGAGCGCTGAAGCGTGGCCGCGAGCAACCGCTCAGCACCGAGGAAGCGACGCAGATCCTGACCAAAGTGATCAGGCTGCTCCGGGTCAAGGCCGCCCGCAAGGGCGACAAGGCCGCGGCAAAGTCTCTGGCCGGGAACATCGAAACCTTGGTCAGCCAGATGGTGTCCGCCCGGGAGCGCCTGCGCGGTCCTGCGGCCGCCCGGAACGGGCGGAAGCCGAAGCTGGAGCTGGTCGGCCGGGGCGGGATCGAACCCGGGCCGGTCAACCCGCGGCCCTGCTTCCACGGCCGCGAGATCCCGGTAAACGGGGGGTTCGTCAAGACGATTGACCTCAAGCAATGGGACCACAACGAGCGGTTGGAGATCCACTTGGGGCAGTTCCGCCAGCAGAACAAGCGCGACCCGTCCCCGCAGGAGGTGCTCGACATCATGTTGAGCAAGATGGTCCTGCCGGGCGTGTCGGAGGCGGACCAGTTCCAGATCGCATCGCTGGCCCGCAGCATCGCGGTCAACGGCGTCAGGAAGCCGCCGATTATCGATATCGACGGGACGCCGCTCGACGGCAACCGCCGGATCGCGGCTTGCTACTACATCCTGGCCAGCGACGAGTTCGACACCGCGGCGAAGAAGCGGGCCGAGTACATCTACGTCTGGCAGCTCACCGAGCACGCCTCCGACCCGGAGCGCGCGGCGGTCGTCGTCTCGCTCAACTTCGAGTCCGACTGTAAGGTCGATTGGCCGGAGTACGTCAAGGCCCGCAAGGTCCACGAGGAGTGGCAGGGGATGCTGGCGTTGGAGCCGCGCGACCCCACTCCGCAGCGGCAGGCCCAGATGAAGCGGGAGCTGTCGAAGCAGTTCGCGCTGGGGCCGGACACGACGGTGGTCAACCGCTACCTGAAGATGGTCGATTGGGCCACCGCTTTCGAGGATTACCACGTCAACACCCGTGGCAAGAACGTGTACGAGGCCCGGCACCGGACCAGCCGTTACTTCCAGTATTTCGACGAGCTGGCCAAGGGGGCCACGACCGAAGGCGTCGCTCACGCGCTCAGGCAGGACGAGGGATTCAAGCACACCGTCTTCGATCTGCTGTACGACGGCAAGTTCCAGAACTGGCGGCAGATCCGCGAGCTGAAGCTGATCCACGACAACTCCGAGGCCCGCGACGCGCTGGCCAAGGCCCGCACTGAGCCTGACCTGGAGTTGGCCGAGGATCACCTGGAAAACGCCATGACGATCGCCCGCACCCGCAAGGCGGAGCTGCGGGAGGTCGGGGCCAACACCCGCATCGAGTCGTTCGTCGAGTGGCTGGAGGAGTTGCCGGTCCGGGCGTTCCGTGACCGAATCACGAAGGACAACCTCAATCGGCTGCGGAAGGCGTTCCGTCTGGTTGACGGGCACGCGAAGTCCATCCTTGAAGAATCCGAAGCGTAAGGAGGTGATAAATGGGCGAATTGGTCATCGCCGACGTCCGCACCTCCGACACGATGGACAGCCTGGTCGTGACGCCTCGGCGGATCACCGACGGGCATGCGCTCAGCCGCGTCATCGCGGCGGCCATGCCCGGCGTCACGGTCACCCGGACGGCCAGCGGGTTGCAGGTGCCGGCGTTCAAGGCTGACGCGCTGCAGACAAACCGGGTGGAGGCGGATCTGCGGTGGGACTTGGCGGCCGAGCGGTTCGTCGAGAACCGGCGAAAGGCAAAGGCCGCCCACGCAGACCTTGTCGCCGAGGTTGCCCGAGTGCGGGCCGGCGGCAAGGCGTTGGCGGCGAAGATGCTGGCGGACGTGTCAGGGCTTGACGCCCTCGACGACCACCAATGGGTGAACGTCGCGGCCATGACGTTGCCGGGCAGTCCGGGGCTGTGTGTTTTTGACGAACAGGGCGCGGGCAAGACGGTCACGTTCATCTTCGCGTTCGACGTGCTGGTCAGCCGGGACGAGGCCGACTTCGCTGTCATCATCGCCCCGAAGAGCATGGTGCCGGAGTGGCCGCGCGACTTTCAGCGGTTCAAGGGCGACCTGTACAAAACGGCGATCATCACTGGCTCGCTGCGTCAGAAGCGCGAGGCACTGGCCTCCGGTGCCGACGTGTTCGTCACCAACTTCGAGACGGCGGTCAGTCTGGAGGACGAGTTCCGCTCGCTTCTCGGCCGCCGCTCCGGGCGCGGCGTGCTGGCCGTCGATGAGTCGTTCTACGCGAAGAACCTGGAGGCGCGTCGAACCCGGTCGCTGCGACGGCTGCGCGAGTGGTGCGGCCGGGCGTATGTGCTGTGTGGCACGCCGGCCCCGAACGCCCCGCAGGATCTCGTCCAGCAGTTCAACATCGTGGACTTCGGGCTGACCTTCGCCAGCGTCGAAGTGCCCGACGACAGGGAGGAAGCCCGGCCGGTCGTACAGCGGGCAATTGAAGAAAGGGGTCTGTACATCAGGCACCTGAAAGCCGACGTGTTGCCCGACCTGCCCGTCAAGCAGTTTCACAGGGTCATGGTCGAGTTGCAGTCGGACCAGCGCCGGCTGTACGAGGGGGCGCTCAAGAACCTAATTATCGACCTACAGGTGATCGACGACGAGACGTTCCGGCAGGAGATTGGCTCGTTCCTGGCGCGCCGGAGCGCGCTTCTACAGATCTGCTCCAACCCCGCAGCCATCGCGCCGGAGTACAGCGAGACGCCCGCAAAGTTGCTGGCGCTGGACAGCCTGCTGGAAGAGGCGATCGAGCGCCGCGGCGAGAAGGTCGTGCTGTGGTCGTTCTACACAGCCAGCATCGACGCCCTGATGAACAGATACGACCAGTACGGCGCGGTCCGGTACGACGGCACCGTCGCTGACGTCGCCGAGCGTCGCGAGGCCGTGCGGCGGTTTCAGGAGGACAACACTACGATGCTATTCGTAGCGAACCCAGCCGCTGCCGGGGCTGGGCTGACGCTGCACCGGGCGCGGCTGGCGATTTACGAGTCGATGTCGAACCAGGCCGCGCATTACCTGCAGTCGCTCGACCGCATCCACCGGCGCGGCCAGACGCGCGACGTCGAGTACCTGGTGCTGCTGTGCGACCGGACGATCGAGTTGCAGGAGTACGACCGGCTGACCGAGAAGGAAAAGTCGGCCCAGAAGCTACTCGGCGACCACGTCGATCCGCCGGTGACTCGAACTGCGATGTTGCGTCAGGCGGAAGATGCTGCCAGGCTGCTCGGCCACGGTCAGTCCCGAGTGAGTTGAGCGAGCGAACGTCTTCACTACTTTTTGCGCCGGCCGTTCCGACTGTTGCCGGGCTTGACGGGGGCTTAATCGGCCTCTTGCTGTTCGTCGTCATCGCGGTCGATGAAGTCCAGCAGACTGTAGCGGTACTTGTCGTCGGCGGCGAGCCATTCCCGTGCCGCCTCGATCGAGGAGTCGTTCCTCATTCTGCCGGGGTTGAGGACGGTGCGGGGCCGCTTGCTCATCCTGTCGATCAGGCCGGTGTTCTCGCAAACGATCTTGCCGAGCAGCGTCTCGTCCTTGCGGCGGCGCATTGCCTTGCGGATCGCCTCGCCGATCGCTTTGCCGAGACCAACGGGGACGGCGTTGCCGGCTTGGATGTATTGCTGGGGCGTTCCGCCGGAGAATACCCATCCGTCCGGGAACTGCTGCAGCCGGGTGTACTCGGCGACGCTGAGCGGCCGCAGATCCACTGGGTGGCAGAGCATGGTCGCCTTGCTGTCAGGTCGGGTGGTGAGGGCCGGGGCCGGGCGGCCCCACGACAGCCGCCGGAAGAAGCCGCCGCGGCCGCCCCACGAGACGTGGGCACCGCCGAGGGCTTCGGCTTGCAGCCACATGGGGAGGCTCCGCCAGTTGCCCCCTTCGGGGACCAGTTTCAGAAAGCGTTTCTTACTGGGACTCAGCTCGCTGTAGGCGGGGTCCGGATCGTCGAGGTCGGTCAGGGCCTGACGGAGCGTCACCCACGGTAGCAGACCGCTGACCCCATCGCGGGCGTGGGTCGATGCGGGCATGGCAACGGGCTCGCCGTCACGCGAGCCGATGAAGACGACCCGCTCGCGAGTCTGCGGCACGCCGAAGTCAGCGGCGTTCAGCAGGTCGAACGTGATGTAGTAGCCAGTGGCCCGTAGCTCCTTCAGGATGAGGCGGAAGCCGGACCCCAGTTCCTCTTCGGGTTCCAATGCCGCGCAACCTGGGCCGCGGTCTTTGAGCGGCCGATGCTTGATCGCGGCCGACAGCACGCCCTTGACGTTCTCCATGACGAAGAAGCGCGGGCGGGTCTCTTTGACGACGCGCAGGAACTCGCGGAACATCACGCCGCGGGGGTCGCCGATCGAGCCGCGTTGTCCGGCGGTGCTAAAGGCCTGGCAGGATGGACCGCCGGTGACGACGGTCGCCTCGTCTTCTTCAAGGCGGGCGTTTTCGAGGATCGTGGAGGTGGGAATAAGTTCCAGCTTCTGCTGAATGAGTGGGATGTTCGGGCGGTTCTGGCGGATGGTGTCGGCGGCGAAGCGGTTGCACTCGATGGCCGTGCGGATGCTGAACCCGGCTTGTTCCAGCCCGAGATCAAGCCCCAGACCGCCAGAAAAGAGCGAGATCACGGTTCTGTCGCGTTTTGCCATAAACCCTGATTCGGTAACAATATCGGCGCGCGCTATAAGCCGATCGCGGTCGCCCTGATCGCGATCGCGACGGCCCCATCAACGGAGGTGACCTGTCCACTCGGCAAGCCCACCACATGATGCCGCTGAACTTCTGGCCATTATATAGGGCGTAAGTGTCGGCTCCAGAGCATTTTGCGCCCCGGAAAAATTTGCTGTAACCGCGCACGCCCCTACTACTTATCGGCGATCCTAGCCAAGAAATGAAGACGGAGCCTGACGCGCTTCAGACAAATGTGTGAAGGTAATCCGATTCACTACGAAAGGAAGAGGGATGCCGGACTATAAAATCGTGGGCGGCCCATTCGACGGGACGACTCACCAAATGGGGTAAATGGGGGTAAATGGTGACGCTCTACGGAAGAGCTTGTACACCTTGACCTTGTGTCGAAATGCGCGGCTGGCGGCCCAGCTCGCGCCGCCCACGCCGGCCCCGGGCGCCGCGCCGCCCGCCGCAGTCATGGGGGCGCCGCAGTTGCCGGCCGGCAACACGGCGAGCCCCCTCGCGGCCGGGCTGCCCGAGGTGCCGGGGGTCGTCCCGGCGGCACCGGGCGGCACGACCCTTTCCCTCCCCGCCCTCTCCGACACGGGGGATGACTCGGGCGCCGTTGCCGGCCCCAGCACGCCGCTTCAGCAGCCGGATGCCCCCGCCCACGCCGAGGTCTTCGCCGCCGTCTACCGCGGGACGGAGGAGGACGGCGGCACGGCCAGCGATGGCTTCGGCGCCAGGGGGAAGGGCGACTTGCGTTCTTCGGCGAGGGTCGCGCCGTGGTTGTTGAAGAACAGCCAGATCAAGTAAAAGATGAGCGCTCCAAGGAAGGCCGCGCCGAGGATGAGGCCAAGGATCCAGGGGAAGCTCGCGTCGGTCTTCTCGTGGCGCACCGAGGGGTGCTCGATGCGGCCGTCGTCGTGGCGGATTTCCTCAGCCATGCTGCACCTCCTGCGCGCGGACCGCCGTCTCTTCGTCGAGGTGGCGGAAGTGCAGAGCGGCCTCCCGGTTCGCGTCGTGCTGCGGCAGCACCGGACCGCGCTTCAGGTCCCAGACGAAGCACGCCAGCCACAGCCCGCCCACGCCGAACGGGGCCAGCACGTCCATCCAGTGCTCGGTGATGGGATCTTCCGGGAACGCCGGTAGCACCTGGTAGTACATGTAGACCAGGTGCATGAACAGCAGCAGTCCGGCCAGCGCCGCCAGCGCGACGGGGTTGCGCTTCACGTCGCGCGACAGCAGCAGGAAGAACGGCAGGACGAAGTGGAAGACGACCAGCGCCCACACCACCCACTCCCAGCCGCCGCGCGACCGCGGCAGATACCAGATCACGTCATAAGGGAGGTCTGCGATCCAGATCAGCATGAACTGGAAGAAGGTCAGGTACGCCCAGAAGATCAGGAACGTGAACAGCAGGTTGCCCAGGTCGTTGAGGGCCTCGACGGAGACCATCTCGGCCACGGGCGGGCGCACGACCAGCCAGGCCAGCACGACCAGCGCGCACGCGAAGCCGGTGAGCATCTCGCCGCTGGCGAACAGCGGGCCGAAGATGCTCGAGCGGAACGCCGGCTGCAGTGACATGACCCAGTCAACCGACGCGAAGGTGATCGTGATGCCGTAGGCGATCAGCCCCGGCCCGCTGAGCGTCGCCAGCCGCTGGGCCAGTCCCTCCGCCGCCTCCGGGTTCCCCGCCCGGTCCTGCCGGCGCGACCACGCACTCAGGTAATGACCGATCCCCAGCCACAGGGCGAAGTAGATCACGGCCCGGACGCAGAAGAACGGCACGTTGAGATAAATCTGCTTGTGGCGCAGGTCGGGACTGGCGGCCACCTCCTCCGGCCGCGCCCAGGTGTAGAGGTACTCGACGCCGCACGCGATCGGGATGAACAGCACCGCCATGACCGGCAGCGTGCGCATCCCGGCCTCGAGGACGCGCCGGATCAGGAAGCCCCAGGCCCCGCCCGTGAGGTGGTAGACCATCAGGACCGCGAAGCAGCCCAGCGCGATGCCGAGGAAGAACAGGTATGCGATCAGGTAAGCGCGGAAGAACTGCGTCGGGCTGAAGAACGCGCCGACGACGCAGACGGCCAGGACGGCGGCGCCGACGGCGAGCGCTCGCCATTGCAGGCGCTCCAGTTGCTCGCGGCGGCCGACGGGGATGCTGTTCATCGCGTCCGCCCTCCCGCCACGGCGGCGCCCTGGTCCTTCCACTCCTTACGCAGGTCCGCGGGCAAATCCTTCTCCGGAAAGTGCTGACTGAGCTGCAGGGCGCGGATGTACGCGGCGATCGCCCAGCGGTCGCGCGGCGGCACCTGGCTCTTGTAGGACGGCATCGACCCGTACCCTTTCGTCGTGATCTCAAAGAAATGTCCGGGGGGCGCCCGGCGCAGGCGCTCAATGTGGAAGGAGGGCGGGGGCGTATAGCCGCGCTGCACGATCGTGCCGTGCCCGGTGCCGAGCGCGTCGTGGCAGACGACGCAGTAAATCAGGTAACGGTGCTGCCCGTGCTTCAGGACCTCCGCCGTGACCGGGAAGGGGAACAGGTCGGCGTCGGTGTCCTCCTCCGTGGCGGCCGCGGCGGCGAAGCCCAGGGTGGCCAGGGGGTTGCCGAGGCCGGCGCCGACGAGGGCCGCGGGGACCACCGGGTTGCGGCGCGCCCCGGCGCGCTGGCCGGCAAACAGGTGCAGGTCGGTCCGCAGGTGGCCGCGCGCCACGGTCCCCGGCACGGGCGGCCGTTCCGCCCGGCCATCCGGGAAGAACGAGTTCTCCTCGTGGGGCCGGTAGCTGGGCTGCGATGCCATCTGCTGCTGGCAGGCCGGCAGCAGACACAGCGCCAGCGGCAGCAGTCGCCCGGCGACACGGCGGACGCGGGTGTGCTTCATGTGCCCTCTCCTGCGGCGCTCCCCTCCCCGTCCCCCGGCGGTTTCGCCGCACCGGCGAGCTGCCGTGCGAC